>VGYY01000276.1 GCA_016872815.1 Planctomycetota bacterium | reverse complement strand
GTGCTCCGGCACGTCGCGGGAAGCGCCGTGAGCAGGCCGCGCGTCAGCAGCTCGCCGAGGAACTTCTCGACCTTCGGCTGCATCGCCGGCGCGAACTCGCCGACGATCTCGGCCACCGTGCGCCGGCCGTCGCAGGCGCGCAGCAGGCGGGCGGCGTCGCGACCGACATGCAGCAGGTCCGACGAGCGCGCGCGGTAGACGACGCTGTTCGGCAGCGGCGGCGCGGCCGGCACCTGCCCGGCCATCTCTTCGAACAGCTTCTCCTTGAAGTTGCCCGACTGGTAGCGCGGCTTGAGGACGGCGCACTCCGCCTCGTTCAGCTTCTCGGCGATGGTGCGCAGGTCGTACGGCATCTCGACCACGCGATTGCCGGCGGGCAACCGCAGGCGCGCCGACGCGAGGTCGGCCGGCGCCGCCTCCGCCACCGCGACTTCGCTCTTGCCGTCGAGGAAGGAGAGGTCGCCGTACTTGCAGAGATAGAGGAAGTAGTGGCTCTTCAGCTCGAACAGCAGCAGGTTGTCGCCGCGGAACAGCGGGAACTCCTCGCGCAGCACCTTCATGAAGTCGAAGAAGAGCGAGCGCGCCTCGCGCCGCGACATGCCGCCGTCGATCACCTGCGTGGTCGCATGGCTGCCGCAGCCGCCCGCCTGCCCCTCGCCATCGCCGTGGGCGTGGCCCGCAGCGACCGCTGCAGGGTGGCCGTGGTCGGGGCCGTCGGTCTGACCCACCACCTTCACCACCGGCAACGTCGTCCCGACCCGCGCGGGGATCCAGTCGTAGTAGACCTGCAGATCCTTCTCCGGATCGATCAGGATGCGCTCGACGCCGTAGGTCTCGGGGTGCTCGAAGACCTTGCTCAGGTGGTCGACGTAGAAGATGCGCAGCGACACCTCATCGACGCAGTCCTTGTGGGCGCGCAGCCACTCGAGCGTCTGGCGCGCCTCGTCGCTCGTCTCGGTCGGGAAACCGATCATCGTGTAGAGCGTGTTCGAGATCCCCGCCTTGGCGAGCCGGCGCAGGATTCCCTCCGCTTCGGTGATCGCGGTGCCCTTCTCCATCAGGTCGAGCAGGCGCTGCGACGCGCTCTCGAAGCCGAACGCGATCCGGCGGCAGCCGGACTCGTGGAGCGCCGCGCACAGTTCGTCCGTGAAGAGGTTCTTCTCGAGGCGCGCGTCGGTCCACCACCGGATGCGCAGGTCGCGCTTCTTCAGCTCGACCGGCAGCTGCTTGAAGACCGGCGGCGGCATGTCCTCGACGACGAAGTAGATGACGTCGCTCTTCCACTGCTGCGTCACCTTCTCGATGTCGTCCATCACCTTGTCGAGGCGACGCTGCCGGAAGCCCGGACCGATCACCTTGTACAAGGTGCAGAAGGCGCATTTCTCCCAGTAGCAGCCGCGCGTGATGGCGAGCGGCAACGCCAGCTTCGGCGACCAGTAGCGCGCCATCGGCAGCCCGTCGAACTCGGGCGTCGGCAGCGAGTCGATCGAGAGCGGGCTGGCCGGCGGGTTGACGACGACCTTCTCGCCGTCCTTCCAGATCGCGTTGCCCACGCCCTCGGCCGGCTTCGCCTTGCGCGCCGCCACGTTCTTCGCCAGCTCGAGCAGCGGCCCCTCGCCTTCGAGCACGATCGCGCTGTCGATGGCGGCGAACACCTTGCCGCTGCGCGTCGCCTTCTCGCCGATGTAGGCCAGCAGGCCGCCGCCGACGGTCACGTGGCAGTCCGGCAACGCGGCCTTGATCATCCGCGCCAGCGCCAGGCCGGGGATCACCTGGCTGGTGTAGGTCAGCGAGATGCCGACCAGATCGGGCTTCAGCGCGACGATCTCGGGCAGCGCCTTCTCGCGGTAGTACTCGCAGAAGAAGTTCGCCTCCTCGTCGAACACGGCGGCGAGGACCTCGGCCTCCTTCTCGATCGAGTGCTGCAGCGTGTAGTTGTGCGGCGTGAGCGACGTCGGATAGTGCTCGGCCGAGATCAGGCGGAACGCGCGATCGAGCAGCTTGACCGCCCGCAGGTAACGGTCGTAGTCGTAGAACGCCTCCTCGTTGCGCAGCGTGAACAACGCCTCGTCGATCCCCTCCACCACCGAGTCGGCGGAGGCGTGCGCCTCGGCCAGCACGCGGAAGCGGTCCATCTCGGGCAGCGGCAGCGGGCGGTCGACCGGGTGCGCGGCGAAGGCGGCGGCCACCCGGTCGCGCGCCAGCGCGAGACGCTCGCGGCGCATGAACCACTCGTGCGCCTCGAGGTTGAGGTCGCGCTGCTGGGTGTCGGGAAAGCCGTTGGCGCGCAGGAACGCGACCAGCGACGGCAGACAGAGGTAGGGCTGCGTCGGGTGCGCCTGCGGCGGGAACAGCAGCAGCGTTCGCATCGGCTCATTCTCCGGCGTCGATCGGGTTGCGCGTTCGGGGATGGCTCAGCGCGGCGGTCCGAAGCTATCGGCCGGCAGCGACCAAATCACGCGCTCGATCGCGCCGCGCGCCTCGTGCAGACGGAAACCGCGTGCCTCGAGTTCGCGGCGCGCTTCGCCGTTGAATCCCAGTGCGACGATCGTCCGGCAGCCGGCCGCGGCCTGCGCGAGTGACAAATAGTCCCGGAACACCCGCCCGACCGGGGGCGCAAGCGCCCGCCGTTCGACGAAGCGCACCGCGTCGCCGCGCCGCTCGAACAGGCAGACGTCGGCCGCGCGATGGAGTCGCTCGTTGACGCCGACGCCGTCGCGCGAGATCACCGCGATCCGGCCCGGCGGCGCCAACTCCGCTTCGCCGCCCACCGTCAGTACCCGGCGGCCGGGTCGACCACCGACAGGAGCCGCTCGCCCGCGGCGAAGCGGCGCAGGTTCTCGCGGTAGAGCAGGAACTGCCGCGCCTCCGCGCCGGCGCCATCGGCGGCCACGTGCGGCGTGATCAGCACCTGCGGCAGCGCCCACAGCGGATGGTCGGGCGGGAGCGGCTCGGGATCGGTGACGTCGAGCGCGGCGCCGGCGAGCCGCCCCGACTCGAGTGCCGCGAGCAGCGCCGCGCTGTCGACGCAGCGGCCGCGCGCGACGTTGCAGAGGATCGCGCCCGGCTTGAGCGCGGCGAAGAAGCGCGCGTCGCAGAGCCGGTCGGTCGCCGCCGTCAATGGCACGCAGACGAAGACCACGTCGGCGATCGCCGCGAGCTCGTGCAGCTTCTCCGGCCCCTCGATGCGTTCGACCGCGCCGCTCGGCGGACGCGGCGCCGACCCGGTGGCGACCACGCGCGCGCCGAATCCGGCGGAGCGGGTCGCGATCTCGCGGCCGATCCCGCCGAGCCCCACGACCAGCACGGTGCGCCCGTTCAGCTCGCCGCGTCCGGCATCGCCGCGCAGCCAGCGCCGCTCGCCGCGCTGCTCGTCGCGGGCGGCCGGCAGGCCGCGCAGCAGCGACAGCACCATGCCGAGCGCATGGTCGGCGATCTCGGGGCCGTAGAGCCGCTGTGCGTTGGTGAGCGTCACCCTGCGCTGCGCGATCGGCGGCAGGCCGACGAAGCGCTCGACGCCGGCGGAACCGACCTGAACCCAGCGCAGCTGCTGCCCCTTCTCGAGCAGTTCGGCACTGCAGGCGCCGATCAGCCCGTCGGCCAGCTCCACCTCCCGTTCAGCGTCGGCGGCGGTCGCGGCGCCGACCACCCGCAGCCCCGGCACGGCCCGCGCGAGGCGCCGCACTTCCGACTCGTCGGCCCCGACCACCACCACCCGGCGCGGCGCGACCCAGCCGGCAGCGCTCTTCGCCAGCGACGGCCCCTCGACCAGGCCGAGGTCGTCGGTCAGCAGCGGCGGCGCGCGCCGTCCGGTGAGCTCGTCGAAGGCGCTCGCCACGTTCTCGGTGCGGCTCGAGGCCGCCACTCCTGCCCATTCGCGATACCACGGCAGGTCGAGCGCCGCGGCGATCGCTCCGGGCGCGGCCTCGGCCTCGATCCCGGCGGCGACGTGCGCGCGCAGTTCGACCAGCCAGCGCCGCTGCCGCTCGAGCAGCTCGGGGCCGCCGTGCGCCCCATGGCCCGGGCAGACCACCTTCGGCCGCAGCGCCTGCAGGCGCTCGAGCACGACGATCCAGTGCTCGGTGTCGGCGTCCCCCAGGTAGTTGAACGCGCCGTTCACGCAGAGGTCGCCGGTGAACAGCACCCGCTCCTCGGGCAGCCACGCCACCGCGTCGCCGCGCGTGTGACCGCGGCCGAGATGGAGGAACTCGACGCGCCGCGCGCCGGCGCCGACGACCAGGCGCTCCTCGAAGCGCAGGTCGACGCCGACGAAGCGCGTCCCGGCGACCGGTTCGCGCTGCGCCGGGTCCTCCGCCTCGGCCATCGCGTGGAACGCCGCCGGACCGCGCTCGGCCAGCAGTTCGGCGCAGCGCGCGCTGCCGGCGACCAGGGCACCGTGCTCGGCGTGGACGCCGTTCCCGAAGCTGTGGTCCCAGTGGTCGTGGGTGTCGAACACGACCCGGATCGGCAGCGCGGTGCGGGCCGCGACTTCGGCGCGCAACGTCCGCGCCACCGCCGGCATGCTGGCCTCGAGCACGATCACCTGCTGGTCCTGGACGACGAAGCCGCTGTTGGCGCCCTCGAAATGCGGCGACGTGGCCGCCTCGACGAAGAAGACGCCGGGTGCGACCTCGGCGACCGCCGCCCGCAGAGCGGGCGCGGCCGGCGCGGAGAATGCGGCGAGCAGCGGCGCGGCCGCCACCGCCGAGCCAACGACCAGACGCATCACGCTGCCCATGCGGTCCCCCGGCGACGCGCCGGACCGGCGCGCGACGGGCGTGATTCAAGCAGCCGGACGCGAGGCGGCGAACCGTGGCGTCGCCGGCGGCATACGCCGCCCACCGGTCCGGCTCAGCCGGCCGGCTCGCTGCCGCCGTCCCGGCTTCCGTCCGGATCCTCCGGCAACGCGTATTCGGCCAGCTTGTTGTAGAGCGTGCGCAGCGAGATGCCGAGCAACTCGGCCGCGCGCCGCTTGTTGCGGCCGCACTGCGCATGGACGGCGAGGATCTGCCGACGCTCCAGCGCGGCCACCGTCTCGGGCTTCCCGTCCGGGTCGCAGAGCGGATCGGTCGCCGCCGATCCGCCGAAGGACGCGACGCCGCCGTCCGCGCCGTCCGCGCCGTCCGTGCCGCCCGCAAG
>VGYY01000275.1 GCA_016872815.1 Planctomycetota bacterium | reverse complement strand
GACGCCGCCTCGCACGGCGAAGGCCGCCCGCACCTGCCGCACACGCTGGCGCAGCGAGCGAGCGCCACCCTGCGCGCGCGTCGCGCGGACGCGCGCCAGCACCGGGCGCAGCGGCAACCCGAGCCGTGCCGCGAGCCGCTCGACCAGCAGGTCGGCGTGGTCGCCGCCGCGCAACCAGCGCTTGAGCCAGTGCATCGGCAACGGCGCCAGCAGGTCGGGCCGCTCGAAGGCGGGAATCCGTTCGGCCGCTCGCGCGAGGGCCTCGGCGAGCGGCGCCGCCGCCAGTTCGAGGTGGCCGTACTTGAGCCGCAGGATCAGCTCGTCGACCGGCGGCCGGTAGCGCAGCGCAATGACCACCTGCGCGAAGCGACGCCTCCCGACCTGGAGCGCGCGCCGCGCCGACGGATCGTCGCCCACGCGCCACGGGAGCAGGGCGTCGCATTCGACGCACAGTCCGGCGATCGGCGACGGCGCGAAGTCGACCGCGTCGCAGGCGAGGCACTCGGCCGGGAAGACCAGTCGATCGGTGGCGCGCACGACCGCCCGGCACCACGGCGCCACCCGCGCCGCTGCCCACCCAAGCCCGCGCCCCCGTCGCATCGCCCCCATGCCGGCCAACGACGCCGGCCACTCTGGACGGTGACGGCGGCCGCGTGAGCGCCGCCCCCGGTGCTACTTGATCGGCCGCGGCCGCAGCGCCGACGCGTGCCCAGACGCGCCGCCTGCCGGCAGCCCCAGCACCGCCCGCACCTTGGCGATGTACTCGTTCACCGACTCTTCGCCGCTCTTCGGGATGTGCAGCAGCTCGCCGATCTGCACCGACAACTGCGGGTTCTTCTCGAGGTTGAAACTCGATTCCTTCACCACTTCCCGCAGCAGCCGGCGGAATTTCGAGCGGACGTAGCCTTCCTTGATCAGCTTGAGTGCGACCGTCGTGCCGAGCGTGGCGACGGTCAGCAGCGCCACGATCCAGACCAGATGCGGATCGCTCCCGGTCGCTCCGGCGGGTCGCGTCCGCTCGAGCGCCTCGCCCATCAGCAGCACGAAGCCGACCACCAGGATGCCGAAGCCGAGGTAGGTCTGGATATGGTTGACCAGCTGCTCGCGCACCATGAGCAGCGAGCGCGCCCGCTCGAGCCCGAGCAGTTCCTCGATCTGTCGGCGCGGCTGCTTGAACGAGATCGCCGAGGCCAGGAAGAACAGGCCGATGACGTTCAGGGCACAGCCGATGACCGTGGGATTGAGCCGTTCGAGCATCCCCGAACTGTCTCCACCGGCGTAGCGCCGTCGTAGCACCGTTTCGCGACGGGGCGGACGATACCACCCCCGCCCGCTTCCGCCGCAATGCGCAGCCGCTACGTTGGCGCCCCGCGTCGACTCCCCGCCACCTGCGGCGCCGCCGGCCACTGCCGGGCGCGCCGCGCGCTGTCCACGACGTGTCCCCACCGCTCGCCCAGCGCCTTCCCTCCGGAGCCCCCATGGACGTCCGCGAAGCAGAGAAGATCGCCGGCCTCGCCCGGCTGTCGCTCGACGCGGCGGAGCGGTCGCGGTTCGCCGGCCAGCTGACGGCGATCCTCGGCTACTTCGAGAAGCTCCGCGAAGTGCCGACCGAGGGCGTCGCGCCCGCTTCGCATCCGGCCGACATGCGCTCGCCGCTGCGGGCCGACGACCCGGCGCCGTTCGCGACGCCGCTCGAGCTGGTCGCCCGCTCGCATCGCCCCGAAGGCGAGCTCTACCGCGTCCCGCGCGTCCTCGAATGAGCCCCCCCGCGATGCTTCCCGCCGACCTCACCCGCTCTGCCACGGCGCTCGCCGCCGCCGTCCGCGCCCGCCGCGTCACTGCGCGCACGGCCGCCGACCACTACCTCGGCCGCATCGCCGCCCACGACGGCGCCGTGCGCGCCTTCCTCCACGTCGACCCGGCCGTGGTGCGCGCACAGGCCGATGCGCTCGACGCCCGGATCGCCCGCGGCGACACGGCGGGGGCGCTGCTCGGCGTGCCGGTCGCGATCAAGGACAACCTCTGCACGACCGGCCAGCCGACCACCTGCGCCTCGAAGATCCTCGCCGACTACCGTCCGCCCTACGACGCCCACGTCGTCGAGCGCATCCGCGCCGAAGGCGGCGTCATCCTCGGCAAGACCAATCTCGACGAGTTCGCCATGGGCGCCTCGACCGAGAACTCGGGGGTCGCCGCCTCGCGCAATCCGCATGACCTGAAGCGGGTGCCGGGCGGCTCGAGCGGCGGCAGTGCCGCGGCCGTCGCCGCCGGCCTCGCCCCGCTCGCGCTCGGCTCCGACACCGGCGGTTCGGTGCGGCAGCCGGCCGCCCTCTGCGGCATCGTCGGCCATCGACCGACCTACGGCGCGCTCTCCCGCCATGGCCTGATCGCCTTCGCCTCGTCGCTCGACCAGGTCGGCCCGATGGCGCTCAACCTCGAGGACTGCACGCTGCTGATGGCGGTGATCGCCGGCCACGACTCGCGCGACTCGACCTCGCGCCCCGGCGGCTTCGACGCCGCCGCCGCCCGCCGCGACGACGCTCTCTCCGGCCTGCGCATCGGCGTCCCGGCCGAGTACCACTCCGACGCCCTCGATCCCGAGGTTCGCGCTGCCGTGCGCCAGCTCGAGGATCTCGCGGTGGGCGCCGGCGCCCGGCTCGTGCCGCTGTCGATGCCGCTCACTCCCTACGCGATCCCGACCTACTACCTGGTCGTCACCTCCGAGGCGTCGAGCAACCTCGCCCGCTTCGACGGCATCCGCTACGGCCCGCGCGACGAGCAGCAGGAGCTCGCGGCCAGCTACGCCACGACGCGACGCCGCTTCGGCGACGAGGTGAAGCGGCGGATCATGCTCGGCACCTACGCGCTCTCCGCCGGCTACTACGACGCCTACTACAAGAAGGCGCTGCAGGTCCGCGCGCGGATCGGTGAGGAGTTCGCGCGCGCGTTCGCGCGGTGCGACGTGCTGCTCGGCCCGACCACGCCGACGCCGGCGTTTCCGCTCGGCGAGAAGAGCGACGATCCGGTGCAGATGTACCTGTGCGACGTCTTCACCGCGCCGGCGCCGCTCGCCGGCCTGCCCGCGCTGTCGATGCCGTGCGGCAAGTCGAAGGCCGGCCTGCCGATCGGCGCGCAGTTGCAGGGGCCGACCGGCGCCGACGCGCGCCTGTTCGCGGTGGCGCGCGCGCTGGAGCGGCGGCTCGCGCTCGACCTGTCGCCGCTGGAGGCGCCCCGTGGAGCTTGAACCGACCATCGGCCTCGAGGTGCACTGCCAGCTGGCGACGCGCTCGAAGCTGTTCTGCCGCTGCCCGGCCGACTTCGGCGGCCTGCCCAACAGCCGCACCTGCCCGGTCTGCACCGCGCAGCCCGGCACGCTGCCGGTGCTGAATCAGCGGGCGCTGGAGCTGGCGCTCGCCGCCGGCCACGCGCTGCGCTGCACGATCCGCGAGACCATCAAGTTCGACCGCAAGAACTACTTCTATCCCGACCTGCCGAAGGGCTACCAGATCTCGCAGTTCGACCAGCCGCTGTGCGAATGGGGCGAGCTCGAGTTCGAGGCCGAGAAGGGGCGCAGCAAGGTCGCGAAGATCCGCCGGATCCACCTGGAGGAGGACGCCGGCAAGGCGCTCCACCCCGACGGGCTCGCGTGTTCGCTGGTCGACCTCAATCGCGCCGGCGTGCCGCTGATCGAGATCGTCGGCATGCCCGACCTCGCCTCGCCCAGCGAGGCGTCGGCCTACCTGCAGGCGCTGCGGCGCACGCTGCGCTTCGCCGGCGTCTCCGAATGCGACATGGAGAAGGGCTCGCTGCGCTGCGACGCCAACGTCTCGGTGCGGCCGAAGGGGCAGCCGGAGCTCGGCACCAAGGTCGAGGTCAAGAACATCAATTCGTTCAGGAACGTCGAGCGCGCGCTCATGTTCGAGATCGCGCGCCAGTCGGAGGTGGTCGCGCGCGGCGAGAAGGTGGTGCAGGAGACCCGCTCCTTCCGCGACAGCGAGGGGACCACGGTCTCGATGCGTCGGAAGGAGGATGCGCACGACTACCGCTACTTCCCCGATCCCGACCTGCCGCTGTTCGACGTCGGCCGCGCGCGGATCGACGCCGCGCGCGCCGCGCTGCCCGAGGGGTTCGCCGCCAGGCGGCGCCGCTACCAGGGCGACTGGGGGCTCTCCGAGTACGACGCGCGGGTCCTGACCGAGGAGCCGGCGATCGCCGGTTTCTTCGATGCGACCGTCGCCGCCGGCCTCGCCCCGAAGGCCGCCGCCAACTGGATCCAGGGCGAGGTGCTCGCCTTCCTCGGCGAGACCCGGGGCGAGTTCGAGCAGCTCAGGATCGCGCCGGCGGCGCTGCACGCGCTGGTGCGGATGGAAGAGCAGGGCGAGCTGTCGCATCAGGCGGCGAAGAAGGTGCTGCGGCGGATGCTCGAGACCGGCGACAGCGCGGCGGCCGCGGCGCAGGCGCTCGACCTCGTGCAGATCCGCGACTCCGGCGCGCTCGCCGGCACGATCGACGCGGTGCTGGCCGCCGAGGCGAAGATCGTCGGCGACTACAAGGGCGGCAAGGAGACGGCGCTCAATGCGCTGCTCGGCCGCGCCATGAAGGCGACCAAGGGCAAGGGCGACCCGAATCTGATCAAGCAGCTCCTGCTGGAGAAGCTCGGCAAGCCCGGGGGTTGAGCGTGGAACGCGGCGCCGACGTCGTTGTCCTGGGCGGCGGGATCATGGGCCTGCACGTGGCGTGGCGGCTGGCCGCCGCGGGTGCCGGCCGCGTCGTCCTGTTCGAGCGGCGGCGCTTCGGCGCCGGCGAGTCGGGCAAGTCGGGCGCGATCCTGCGCCAGCACTACTCGCACCCCACGCTGATCCGGATGGCCCGCGCAAGCCTCGCCGAGTACCGCGCGCTCCACGAGCGCACCGCGGGCGGCATCGGCCTGCAGAATCCCGGCATGGCGTTCGTCGGCGGTCCGGCCGAACGTGCCGGGCTCGAGCGCAACGTCGCGCTGCAGCGCTCGCTCGACGTCGCGGTCGAGCTCCTCGACGCGCGCGGCCTGCGCGACTTCGAGCCGCGCGCCCGCTTCGCCGACGGCGAGTGCGGCTGCTTCGAGCGCGAGGCGTCGTTCGTGGTCCCCCACCTCGCGCTGGCGGCCGCCGCGGCG
>VGYY01000274.1 GCA_016872815.1 Planctomycetota bacterium | reverse complement strand
GGGGGCGTGGTGGCCGGTCCCGTGCGGCCCGTTCGCGTCAGGCCCCACCACGCGCTGCCCGCGAGACCGAGCGTGGCCAGCACGGCAGCCGCGCCGAGCGCCGTGCGTTGCAGCGTCCGCTCGCCGCCGCGGAATCGCAGCCGCTGCCACGGCGAGACGTGCAGCTGGCCGGCGCGGCCGGCCGCGAACTGCTCGAGGTCGTGCGCGAATTCCGCCGCCGTCGCATAGCGGTCGCGCGCGGCGTGGGCCATCGCCCGCAGGCAGATCGCCTCGAGCGCGACCGGCACGTCGGCGCAGACGCTGCGCGGCGGCGCGGCGGCGCCATCGGCGATCCGGTCGAGCACCTCGTGCTGCGTCTTGCCCTCGAACGGACGCCGCAGGGTCGTGAGCTCGTAGAGCACGACACCGAGCCCGTAGATGTCGAGACGCGGATCGAACGGCGGGTGGCCGGCGCGGATCTGCTCGGGGGCGACGTAGTACGGGCTGCCGACGAGGTCGCCGGTCAGGGTGAGGCCGGGGAGCCCCTGCTCGCGGGCGAGGCCGAAGTCGATCAGCAGCGGATGACCGTCCGGGCGCAGCAGGATGTTCGACGGTTTCACGTCGCGGTGGAGGATCGCGCGGCGGTGGGCGTGCTCCAGCGCGCGGGCGATGCCGGCCAGCAGCTGCGCCGAGCGGCGGAAGCGGTCGGCCTCGAGCCAGTCGGCCAGCGTGCGCGCGACGATCGCGCCGGCGGCCGACGGGGCGCGGGGCGGAGTCGGCGGGTCGCCGGCCGGTGCGCGCAGCTGCAGCTCACGGATGACGTCGGCGAGCGAGGCGCCGTCGATCAGCTCCATCG
The DNA here is from genome assembly GCA_016872815.1 of Planctomycetota bacterium. GTDB lineage: Bacteria > Planctomycetota > B15-G4 > B15-G4 > SIAN01 > SIAN01. The sequence continues at coordinate 4,377 of VGYY01000274.1, read as the reverse complement.
CGAACCAGTGCACGCCGGCGTGCTCGCGCACCTGCTCGACGCGGACGATGTGGGGGTGGCGCAGCGACAGCGCCGCGCGCCCTTCGCGGAGGAAGCGATCGATCGCCGACCGCTGCAGCGTGAAGTGGGCTTCGAGCACCTTGAGCGCGACCCGGCGGCCGCTCTTCACGTGCTCCGCCGCGTAGACGACGCCCATCCCGCCGCGACCGAGCTCGCGGAGGATGCGGAAATCGCCGAGCTGGCGCCCGCTGGGCGTCGATTCCGGCATCGCCTGCTCCCGAACGATGCGGAGGACGCTGCCGATGGTAGCGGCGCGTCAGACCGTCAGCGGGTCAGCGCCGAGCGGACGGCCTGCACCATCTCGAGGTGGCGCTTGATGAACGCCGGCTCCGACTCGTCGGGGCGCCGGTAGCTGGTCACCACCCAGGGCTCGCCGGGATGATCCGGGTCCTTGATCGTGGTGGTCAGCACCTGTTCCGGCAGCGTGCCGTCGGTCGCGCCGAAGCTCGGGCCCGGGACGAAGTGGAGCAGGCCCGCCCGGAGCGACACGACCGAGCCGACCGGCGTGCCCGCGCGCGCCACGGTCGCAACGACAGCTCCCGTCCCGTCCGGTCGCTCTTCCGGAGCCGGCCCGAGGGAGGAAAGCAGGACGAACAGCAGCTTCATCAGCATGCGTCTGCCTCCGCCGAGGCGATCGCCGCCGACGAACCGGATCTCACGCGATGGTCGCGAGGATCATCGTGGAGAGCGGTCGTGGCGACCGTCTCGCATCGAAAGCCTTCGTCCCGCCCGGCCGGCCGACTTGAGCGCGATCCTGCTCCGGGAGCGGCAACGGCGGCAGAAACCGCACCATGCCGCGGGTGGCACGCTCCGGGCCGCTCGGGTCATCTCCCCGCGGTGCTCTCGCTGGCGGGGGGCCGCCCCGGCGGCGCTCACGAAGATGCTGGCAGGGTCAGGAGTAAACCATGGGATTGGCGCGCCCCGTCTCTCTGTCTGCTCGGGTGATCGCGTTGACGATCGTGCTGGTGCCTGCCGCGCCGGCCGCGCCAGCCGTGGCGGATCCGCAGGAGGGCACGGCGGAGCCGCGGCCCGCCGCGACGATCCTGCGCGAGTTCGATTCGGTCCGCTATCCGGGCATGTCGGACGGCGCCGACGCGGAGTCGGTGGCGAAGTTCGAGCGCGAGATCAGCGAGGCGGCGACGCGCCAGCAGGTCCTGGCGCTCGAACTGGCCACCGTTCATCCCGGCCATGAGCGGGTCGCCGACGTGATGGGCTCGCGCTGGATCCTGTTCTGCACGGTGAACGGCGACGGCGAGCAGGTGTTGCGCGAGACCGACGAGTGGGTCAGGCGGCTCGCGCGTCCGGACGTGGCGATCGCGGCGGCCGGCGCGCGGGCGCTGGCGGCGATCACGGTCCCGGACTTCGAGTTCGCGAAGCGGTGCGCGCTGGCCGAAGCGGCGCTGGCGACGGCTCCCGATTCGGTGCAGGTGGCCGTGGCACTGACCGATCTCGCCTGGAAGTTCACCGCCGATCCGCAGGCACAGCGCGAGCTGGCCGCCCTGGTGCGAGAGCACTTCGCGGGGAACGACGACGTGCTGCACGGGCTGCAGCTGGTGGAGCGGCTCGGCGCGCGGGTGGGCCAGCCGCTCGCGCTCGAATTCGACGGCGTCGACGCCGATCGGATCGACGGTGCGCCGAAGGCGCTGGCGGAGTGGCGCGGGCGGCCGTGCCTGGTGAACACGAGCTTCTACACGCCGGGCTGGGTCGGGGAGCACGAGCGCGAGGCGCGGTCCGAGTTCGCCGCACTGCGGGCGCGCTGCCCGGCGACGACCCTGCCGGTGCTCGGGATCGTGACGGTCTTCGACGCGGCCGCGACGGAGGCGATCGGGCGCGAGCTGAGCCCGGAAGGCGACCCGGCGCTGTGGGTCGAGCGGGCGTCGTGGGAGCGATCGATCGTGCGCGAGCAGCTCGGGCTGAACCAGGACGGTGCGTGGCTGCTGATCGATGCCGCCGGCGTGCTGCGCGCCTGGTCGTGGAACCTCGCGGAGCTCGCGCGCCACGTCGACCGCCTGCTCGCGCCTCGGCGTCGCTCCATCTGACCGCCCACCATGGTCGTCGCCGCGATCCGGGACGGAAGCGGCGGCGGCCTCAGTCGCGCGGGATGGCGTGCAGCGTGGGATAGAGCGCGCCGCGGACCGGAGCGCCGTCCGTGGTCTCGAGATCGAAGGTGATCCGCATCTGGTCGACCGGCTTCAGATCGGCCAGGAACAGGGACAGTCGTCGACCGTCGGGAGACAAGGCCGTCCGTGCGAGCGCCATCGGCTCTTCGCCCGCCTCGCTGCGCCCATCGCCGACGCTCGGCCGGAACTTCGCGCTGCCGTACTGCTCGGTCCAGCGGTAGTTCCAGCGCGCGACCGTGATGCGGTCGACGCGCGCCGCCGTCGCCGGATCGAGCCTCTCGGGGAAGTCGAGCGCGATCCAGTCGCGCCGCACCTGCAGCCCGGTCGGCAGAAGCAGCGGCAACCCGGTGCAGCGCACGCGTTGCAGGCAGCCATCGCGCGCCGCCGCCGTCTGCCAGCCGTCGCTTCCGGCGACGTAGAGCGCGCCGTCCCGGGCCGAGAACCGTCCGCGCATCGCTCCTGACTCGAACGTGACCGGCAGCGGCACGACGCCCGCCACGCCCTCGCCGCGCAGCACCGCGTAGAGCCGCGCCTTGCCGAACGAGAGGTGCAGCAGCTGCCCCGACAGCGCCCCGAAGTCGCGCCGCTCGGAGAAGACCGGCGCACCCGCCGAGTTGTCGACCTCGTGCGGAATCCAGCAGAGCGGGGGCGTGAATCCCTCCGGCCGTCCCGCCCCGCGCCACGCCGGCACGTAGCCATGGAATCCGCCCGCGCGCACGAGGTCGAGTCGCGTGGTCGGCACCCAGTTGCCCTGGTTGTCGCTGGCCACGATCTCGCCGCCGGCGCTGATCGCGAGCCCGTTGCCGTGGCGCCAGCCGGTGGCGAACGGCGTCAGCGTCGCGCCGTCTCTGCTGGCGCGCAGCAGCGAGCCGCCGTGCGCGGTGCCGGCATCGCCGCTCTTGATGCAGAAGAGGCCGCCGTCGGGTGCGCGCTCGAGGTTGAGCGTGAACAGGTGGTCGGCGCCGGTCTCGATCAGGTCATGCTGGAACGCCTCGTACCAGTCGGCCTCGCCGTCGCCGTCCAGATCGTGCAGCCGCGTGATGCCGTCGCGACCCGCGACCAGCACCTTCCCGTCGACGACCACCAGTCCGAGCGGCTGGTGCAACCCCGTCGCGAACCGCCGCCACGTCACCTGCCGCAGCCCGGCGTCGATCCCGTCCACCAGCCAGACGTCGCCATGCGCCGTGCACGCCGCCAGCCGGCCGGAGGGCAGGAAGTCGAGTCCGCTGAAGTAGAGCAGCGCGTTCCACGGATTGGCGAAGGGCGGCGCGAGCGAGTCGACCACGTAGGCCGCATCGTTCGGCGCGACGCTGCCGCGCGTGACCAGCGGTTCGCCGAACAGCGCCGGCCCGGGCCGCGTGAGCGCGGCGAGGTCGGCCGGCTCGCGGTCGAGTCCGTGCGCTGCGGCCCACTCCGCGAGCCGCGGCAGGTCGGCGTCCGGGCCGCGATAGAGACCGGCGCGGACGACGCGGCGGTGCGGGGCCGCGGCGATCGTCAGCCGCTCCGACCTCACCCCGAAGGACGCATCGGCACCGCCGGCAAGCAGCGCCGGCGCGCCGAGCGCCAACTCGAGGGCCACGGTCGTCGGACCGACCTCGAACTCGCGCACCAGCAGCGGTCGCGAGAGCCCGGTCTCTTCCGGTCGCGCCACGCGCGCGGTCTCGAGCACGCGGGCGTCGCCGAGCTCGTAGTCGAACGTGACCTGGCGGCCATGGCGATGGAGGCCGCGGTAGCGGCGGTGCAGCGCAGCGGCCGCGTCCGCCGGCGAAGTCGGTCCCGGCAGCGTCGCGGCGAGCCACGGCCGCTCGGGCAGCGCCGGCGCCGTGAGCAGGCCGAAGCGCGCCGCGTCGAAGTGCAGCCCGCCTTCCCATGCCGCGACCCACTCGCAGCGCTCGGTGTCGAACAGCAAGCTCCACTCGCCGGCAGGGCCGAGCTTCACCGTCACGCCTTTCGCCACCCGCTCGCGGCCGGTCGACGGCGGCGTGCGGACGGTCGATGCCAGGAACGGCCCCGTGTCCATCGCGGCGAACCGGTCGTCGCGCCAGTCGGCGTCAGTCTCCTTCTCCCACGCCGGCGCGTCGGGACCGCTGGCGGGTGGCGGCGTCCACGGCAGGTCGGCCGCCTTCACCGCGGCGGCTGCGGGCGCCGCCGCCGGCTCCGGCTCGAAGTCGGCGGCCGCCAGCGTCGCCGCGTCGCG
>VGYY01000273.1 GCA_016872815.1 Planctomycetota bacterium | reverse complement strand
GCCGCCGCCGCTGCCGCTGCCGCCGCCGCCGCTGCCGCCGCCGCTGCCGTCGCCGCTGTCGTCGCCGCCATCGTCGTGGCTGCCGCCACCATCGTCGTGGCTGCCGCCGCCATCGCCGCTCGGCGGATCGTCCGGGGTCGGGCCCGGCCCACCGTCGCCGCCGTCCCCCGGCCCCAAGTCGACGGGCGGTCCGTCGATGGTGCCGATCTGCCGCGGGTGGTGCATTTTCTCGCAGCCGGGCGCGACCGCGCCCACGGCCAACAACGCCAACAGCAACGCACGAGTTCCGTTGAGATGCATGGACGGGCTCCTGGCGAGAGCGCACGATTTCGCCCGGGCCGAGGCCGCGGACGTCCTTCACTCCCGTCCCTGTCGACTGCGGCCCCCGCGATCCGAAGCGCCACCGCGCCGACCGGGACGAACCTTCGCGCTGCGACCGGGAAGCGGATTCCGCTTGGCGTCCGGTGTCCGCCGTGGTCGCCGGCGCTCCCAGTGCGCCCGGGCGCGCCGTAGACTCCCGCGCTTTGAGCCTGCGCGCGGCGAGATCGCCTCGGCAAGGCGGTGTCACGCGGGGGGGAAGGCGAGTGAGCGAGAGCGGAGCTTCCGGGCAGGACGACCGGCGCGCCAAGCTCGAGCAACTGCGGGCGATCGGCGTCGATCCGTGGCCGGCGCGCTTCGCCGGGCGCCAGCCCATCGCCGCGATCCTGCCGCGCGTCGAGGAGCAGCCGAGTCCCGTCGTCCGCGTCGCCGGCCGCATCGCCGCCCGCCGCGACATGGGCGCCGCACTCTGCTTCTTCGACCTCGTCGACCAGGACGGCCGCGTCCAGGTGATGGTGCGCAAGGACGTCGGCGAGCAGGGCCACGCGATCGCCAAGAAGCTGATCCAGCTCGGCGACATCGTCGGCTTCGAGGGGACCTTCGCGCGCAGCAAGAGCGGCGAGCCGACCGTGTTCGCGACCCGGGTCGAGTTCCTCGCCAAGTCGCTGCGCGAGCCGCCCGAGAAGCGCCACGGCGTCACCGACATCGAACTGCGCTACCGCTGGCGTCACCTCGACCTGATGAGCCATCCCGAGGTGCGCGCCAACTTCGTGCTGCGCAGCCGGGTGATCCAGGGCCTGCGCGAGCTCCTCACCGCGAAGGGCTTCCTCGAAGTCGAGACGCCGATGCTCCACCCGATCGCGGGCGGAGCGGCGGCGCGGCCGTTCACGACGCACCACAACACGCTCGACATGGACCTCTATCTCCGCATCGCGCCGGAGCTCTACCTGAAGCGCCTCCTCGTCGGCGGCTTCGAGCAGGTCTTCGAGATCGGCCGCGTCTTCCGCAACGAGGGCATCTCGCCGCGCCACAACCCCGAGTTCACGATGATGGAGCTCTATTGGGCCTACGTGGACTACCGCGCGGTGATGGACCTCACCGAGGAGCTCTTCGTCACGCTGGCACAGCGCCACCTGAAGGACGGCACGACCACGCTCGGCGAGCGGACCATCGACTTGCGCGGGCCCTACCGCCGCGCGACCTACCACGACCTGGTCGGCGAGCACGCCAAGGTCGATCCGCACGATGAAGCGGCGATGCGTCGCCGCGCGGCCGAGCTCGGCTTGAAGGAAGTGGCGAAGGCGCCCGGCTTCAAGGTCCTCGAAGCGCTCTTCGAGGAGTGCGTCGAACCGACGCTGGTGCAGCCCACCTTCGTCACGCACTACCCGACCGCGATCTCGCCCCTCAGCAAGCCGGTGCCGGGCAAGCCCGACCTGGTCGAGCGCTTCGAGTTCTTCATGAACGGCTGGGAGCTCGCCAACGCCTTCTCCGAGCTGAACGACCCGATCGATCAGCTCGCGCGTTTCGAGGCGCAGGTGGCGACCAAGGACCCCGAGGCGCCCTCCGAGGTCGACTACGACTACGTGCGCGCGCTGGAGAACGCGATGCCGCCCGCCGGCGGACTCGGCATCGGCATCGATCGTCTCTGCATGGTGCTGTCGGGCAGCCTGTCGATCCGCGACACCATCCTCTTCCCGCTGCGCCGGCCGCAGGAAGGCGCGCCGGGCGCCGCGCCCGACGCCGCCGCTCCGGCGAGCTGAACGACCGTGGACCTCCTGCTCATCGCGTGGCGCTACCTCGTCGCGCGGCCGATCACGCTGGTCTCGACGCTGAGCGTGACCGTCGGCCTGATGGCGATCGTGGTGGTCGACTCGGTGATGAGCGGCTTCCTCGGCGAGCAGCGTGCGCTGATCCGTGCGCTGGCGCCCGACGTGTCGATCGAGCTCGACGGGCTCGACGCCGCGCAGCGCGCGGCGCTCGCTTCGCAGCTCGCCGCCGACCCCGACGTGACCACGGCGGCCGCGCGGCTCGACGTCTCGGCGATCCAGTACTGCCGCGAGCAGCGGAGCTTCCTCGCGGCGCCGAAGCTCGGCGACAGCTACTTCGTCAATCTGGTCGGGCTGGAGGACGCCGAGCTGTCCGGCCCGCTGAACCACGTCCTCGGCGCGACGTCGCCGGCCGGGGCCAGCGCCGCGGCGCAGTCGTTCCTCGGCACGAGCACCGTCGCCCGTCCCGCCGACCCCTTCTGGTTCGACCTCGACGACGAGTGGTGGCAGCAGCGGCTTCCGCTCGACCGGCGCCATCGCGGCGACCTCGTGCCGGTGCTGTTCGGCCGCCACCTCGCCTACCAGTTCGACTACCGGCCCGGGACGGTGGTCACGCTGGCCACCTTCCGCGGCGTGCTGCAGGCGGGCGCGGCATCGCCGACCGCGAGCCGGGAGTTCGTCGTGGTCGGCACCTTCGCCACGCGCGACCGCGCCTTCGACGACACCCACGCGCTGGTGCCCCGCGCCGCGCTGGGCGACTTCGCCGGGCTCGACACCGATGCCCACGAGCAGGCGGTCTGGGGGCGGGGCACGCCGATCGAGCTGCGCGACCGGCTGCGCCGCGCGCTCGCCGCGACGGTGGATCCGGCGGCGATCCGCAGCTGGGAGGACCGCCGCGCCCTGCTGCTCGGCGCGGTCGAGAGCGAGCGGCGCGTCATGAACGTCGCCATGTTCTTCGTGGTGATCGTGGCGACGTTCAGCCTGTTCGTGACGCTGCACCAGCTGGTGCGGCGCAAGACGCGCGACATCGGCATCCTCTGCGCGCTCGGCGCGTCGGCGATGCGCGCGGGCCGGCTGTTCCTGCTGTGCGGGCTGATCGTGACGCTGGCCGGCTCGGTCGGCGGGCTCGCCGGCGGCATCGCACTGGCGCACTGGCTCAATCCGCTGCTCGACCTGGTCGAGCGGCTGACCGGCTTCCGGCTGTTCGACCGCCAGCTGTTCAGCTTCAAGAACCTGCCGGTGCAGATCGAGTTCGGCCGGCTGGTCTGGTACGGCATCGCCTCGGTCGCGTGCGGCACGCTGTTCACGCTGCTGCCGGCCGCGCGGGCGGCGCGGCAGGATCCGGTGGAGGCGCTGCGTCATGAGTGATCCGATCCCGTCGTCGGCGCCGGCGATCCGCGCGCGCGGGCTGGTGCGCAACTTCGAGTCGATCGGCCAGCGCCTCGAGATCCTGCGCGGCGTCGACCTCGACGTCGCCGCCGGCGAGGCGATCGCCGTGGTGGGGCGCAGCGGCGGCGGCAAGTCGACGCTGCTGCACCTGCTCGGCCTGCTCGACCGGCCGGACGGCGGCGAACTCGCGGTCGACGGCGTCGATGTCGTGCGCGCGCCGCGCGGCGAGCGCGACCGGCTGCGCCGTGACCGGATCGGTTTCGTGTTCCAGTTCTATCACCTGCTGCCGGAGCTCACCGCCCTGCAGAACGTCCTGCTCGGCGCGATGATCGGCGTGTCGCCGCTCGACTGGCTCGGCCGCCGCCAGGACGAGAAGCAGCGGGCGCGCGCCCTGCTGGAGCGGGTCGGACTGGCGGAACGGGCCAGCCACCTGCCGAGCCGCCTGTCGGGCGGCGAGCGGCAGCGCGTCGCCATCGCGCGCGCGCTGCTGCGCCGGCCGGCGCTGCTCCTCTGCGACGAGCCGACCGGGAACCTCGACGAGCGCACCAGCGCCGAGATCGAGGAGCTGCTGCTCGGCATCCAGCGGGAGACGCGGGCGGCGATGGTGCTGGTCACCCACAGCCTGCGCCTCGCCGGCCGGCTCGACCGCATGCTGATGCTGGAAGGCGGGCGCCTCCACGCCGTCGAAGCGCCGCCCGATCAACCCGCGGCGGCGGTGGCGTCGATGGTCTGATCCGGTTCCGGTCGCCGGCGCGCTGCCCGCCGCGGGACGCGCCGGGATCGGCCACGATTGCCGTCGCCGGGGGGGATGCGGCAAGATCGGGCCCGGTTCGGGAACAGGGAGCGGCAGATGGCGCAGCAGGACCGGCACGTCGCGGTGGGGGCCAGACGCGTCTTCGCGGCGCTCGTCCCGTTTCTGGCCGCCTGCGCCAGCGATCCCGGCGAATGCGGCGCCGGGCTCGATCAGCCGGAGTTCGGCAGCGCCGCGGCCGAGACGTGGCAGCGCCTCGAGCGCGTGCCGGCCGCCGTCGGCGCGGATTGGGACGACCGCAGCGGACGGCTGTCCGCCAGCATCGATCGCCTGTTCGCCGGCCGCGGCCGCGAGTGGGACCGGACCGCGGAGAACGTCGGCAGCCTCGGCCCCTGGCTCGGCGACGAGTTGGCCGACGATCGACCGCCGCGGCTGTTCGGCTTCTTCTCGCGGCAGGGAGAGCGCGCGAGCCAGGATGCCGCCTGCTTTCCGTCGCGGGCGTGGCACTCGATCAAGCTCGCGATCGAGTGAGCCGCCGGCGCGGCGACCCGACGTTCAGCGTGACGCTTCGTCGAGTTCCTGCAGCGCGCGCGGCGGTCCGAGCACTTCGCGCATGACGAACGCGCGGCGCAGGCCGGCGCGATCGAGGTCGGGCAGCAGTCCGCGTCCGCGGTCGAGGTGGCGCGGTCGCTGGCCGGCTGCCGGCGCTGTGCCGCCGGCGCGAGCGACCGTCTTCGCCGCGGCCGCGTTGCGGCGCGCCGTCTTCGCGCGAAGCGGTTCACGCGCCGCGCGCTTCCGCGCGGGTCGCGCGGTCTCGAGCGAACGCGCTTCGCTGCGCCGCGCGATGCCTTCCTCGTAGTTGCGCCGGGTCGGCGCGTGCGTCGGCTCCGCGGTCGCGGTCATCCGGCTCCGGCCTTGCGCCACCGGGGTCGCCGCGGGCGCCACGGCGGGAGTCCTCGGCGCCGCCGGCGCGGGCCCCGCTGCCGTCCCCTC
>VGYY01000272.1 GCA_016872815.1 Planctomycetota bacterium | reverse complement strand
AGCTCGGCGCGCTGCTGGCGGACGAACTCCTCGCGCTGCTCGCCGGTCCGCTGCCGCCGTCGGCAGCGGCGCCGTCGGCAGCGGCGCCGGCGAACGCGCCGCCGCCTGCGCGCTGACCCTGGAGCCCGCCGTGTTCTCGACCACGATCAAGGTCCGCTTCAGCGACGTCGACCGCGCCGGGATCGCCTACTACCCGCGCATGGTCCACTGGTTCCACGTCGCGTTCGAGGAGTTCTGGGAGCAGTGGGTGGGGGTGCCCTACGCCACCGTGCTGGAGCAGCAGAACCTCGGCTTCCCGGCGGTGAAGCTCGAAGTCGACTTCGTCAAGCCGACCCGCTTCGGCGAGCTGCTCACCGTGCGCGTCGGCCTCGAGGAGATCGGCGGCGCGAGCTCGCGCTTCCGCTACGAGGTGGCCGGTCCGGCCGGCGAGTTGCGCGCGCGAGCACGCGTCACGGTCGTCTGTGTCGCGCTCGACACGCTGAAACCGCGGGCCCTGCCCGACGCCTATCGCGCGCGCTTCGCCGCTGCGCTGCTGCCGTCGGAGCCACCGACGTGAGTCGCAGCGCGCCGACTGCGGCGACTCCCGCCCTGGCCGCAGCGGCCCCGGTCGACGCGGCGGCCCGGGCGCTCGCGCCGGGCGACCGGTTGCTGGTCGAGGAGGAACTCGCAGCGTTGCGGTTCGACGTGCGCGCCGGCACGCTCGAGCTGGTCACAGCCCGCCATCGCCTGCGCGCGCGCGAGGTGCGCGCGACCAACCTGCTCGGGCCGTGGGATGGGGCGCCGGGCGTGGTCGAGTGGCTGGCGGTGGCGGCGGTGGCGGCGGGAGAGACGTGCGTGGAACTGCGCGTCCGCTACGCGACCGTGCCGCGCCACTACCGCCTGGTGGCGCGCTCGATCGAACTCCTGCTGCGCGAGCCGGACGACCCGTCGCGCGGAGCGGCAGCGGGGGCTGCCGGTCAGCGCAGGCCGTCGGCGAGCGAACGCATCCACCACAGAGCGGCCGCGAGCAGGATCCCGACGGCGGCGAGCTTGAAGATCATGCGGCGCGAGGAGCCGTCTTCGCCGCTCGTGGCGAGGTCGCTCGCGCTCGCCGCGAGCTGCGTCGCCGCCTCCGCCGCGGCGCGCGGCGCAGCCGCCACGTTCGGCAGGCCGGCGCCGACCGGCTGCGGTTGCGCCGCCGGTCGCGCCACGACCGCGAAGGCGGCGAGTCCCGCGCGCATCTCGCGAACGGTCGCGCTGCAGCGCGGGCAGCCGAAGATGTGCCCGAGCGTCGCCTCGTCGGGTTGCCTCGCGGCTTCGCCCTCGGCCACCGCGAACAGCATGGCGTCGGTCGCGTGGGTCGCTGCAGCGGTCAGCACGTCGTTGCGGCTCGCTTCCACCGGGATCTCCGCGCCCATGGCTCTCCCGATCGGGAACTCGCCCGCCGCGGATTGAGGGCGAACGCTCCCCCGGGGGCGTTCCCCCGGGGAAGCGGCGCTTCCGCGGCGTCAGCAGCGCAGGCGATGGCCGCAGCCACAGACGCGGTATTCGACCGTGGTCCAGTAGCCGGCCCGCACCAGCGTCGGCCGCACGATCGGCCGTCCGCAGGGGTCACGGCCGACCACGCAGTCCTGCCAGAGGGGCGCCACCCACTCGCGCTCGCGCACGACGGCGTAGCAGTGGCGGTGGATCGGTCGGCAGCGGCCGCCGAGATCGAGCCGCAGCGAGGGATGCAGCCGCAACTGCGGGCCGCACCAGTCGAAGCGGATCCCGAAGTCGACGCCCGGCGCCGGCAGCGGCGCCGCGTGCAGCGGGGCCGCCGGTGCTGCACACGCCAGCGCCAGGGCCGCGAGCGGGGTGATGAAGGCGTTCATGGTGGCTCTCCTCGGGTAGGGCGGCGCGATTCGCATCACCCGTTCGCAAGGGGCAACCGTCGTACCGTGCGTCGCCGCCGCAGGGCGTGCCGAACCGGCCACCGCGCGCGAAGGACGCTTCGCACGGCGCGGCGAGCGCTCAGCGCAGCCGCGTCCGCCACGTCGCGCGCGGCGCCAGGACTTCTTCGTGGTAGGCGTGGATCGCCTCGCCCACCGTCCGGCGTCGGTCGGCGTCGGCACCATTGGGCAGGCCGACGCGGATCAGCAGGTCGCTCGTCGACTCGTTGGTCGCGATCACCTGCCGCTCGAATCGCTCGTCGGTCACCGAGATCTGGAAACGGACGACGCCTTCGGGAATGCGGATCGCGCTGCGGATGAAGTGGCGGTCGGGCAGGCGCGGCCGCAGTTCGAGCGTGCCGAGGTCGCTGCGGCGGGCGCCGAGCAACCCGAACAGCACCACGCCGTGCCAAGCGGCGATGCCGGCGCCTTCCGGGCGCGCCAACGTGCGCCAGCCGTTGTCGAGTCCGTCGACGAAGCCGCCCAGCGCCTTCAGGCGCCCGCTCGCGAGCAGGCCGCGCGCCACGACGGCGTCGCGCCAGTCGGCTGGATCGAGCTTGCGCGTCCCGGGCGCCACCTGGGTCGCGATCGCCGCCGAGCATCGGTCGTCGCAAAGACCGAGCGCGAGCGCCAGCGCCGCGTCCCGCTCGAACCCGCCGGTGAGCTCGGCGAAGCCTTCCGGATCGAGTCGGCCGCCGTCGCCGAGCAGCGTCTCGCGCTGCCGCTCCCCCTCTTCCCGATGGCGCGCGGCGCTCGCTGCATCGAGTCCCAGGCTCTCGAGCGCGTCGGCCAACTCGAGATGGGCGGCGGCCCGTACCAGCGCGGCGTGGAGCGGCGTGACGTCGCGCTGGGCCGGACCGGGCGCGAGGTCGCAGCCGTCGGCGCGCGCGAGCGCACGGTCGAGACCGGCGACGAAGCGCCCGAAGCGGTCGCCGTCGGCGGTCCATCGCGCCCAGCGACAGGCGCGCAGCACGGCGTACGCGGCCACCGCGGCGACCTCGGCATCCCCGGCGTCGAGGGCGAGGTCGAGCCGCACGGTGCCGTCCTCTTCCTGCGACGCCAGCAGCCGCTCGATCGCGCCGCGCTCGTGGTTGCGGAAGTGCAGCAGGGTGAAGGAGTCGCCCCAGAAGGCGGCCGGCCCGCTGGCGCAGCCGTCGGGCGCGAACAGGAAGCGAGTGCCGCGGCGGCGCGTGCCGAGCAGCGTCGCCAACGCCGCCTTGCGGGTGCCGAGTCCGGTGGTCGCGGCGCCGAGCGACGGCTCGGTCACGATCGAGCTGGCCAGCAGCGTCTCGTCCGTCTGGTGCTCCGTCCAGTCCTGGATCGCGCTGCGCGCCAGATCAAGGAGCGAGTCGGCCTGGGACGGATCGGCACCGCCCGGCTCGAAGCCGATCACGGCGAGCCGCACGATCGATGGCCGCGACGCGCCGGGAGTGTTCTCCGGGCCGGTGCCGCCTATCGACGACAGCTCGACCTCGAGTCCGCAGGGCGCAGCGGGATCACCGATTGGCCGGCCGACATTCGCCGCCAGCCCGATCCGCTCGTTGGCGAGGAGGATCAGCCCTTTCTCGCGCGTGACGCGCAGCGGGCCGCCGATGCCGGGAAGGAAGCGGACGTTCCAGAAGTGCTGGAACGCCTGGCGCAGCGCGGTCTGCGACAGCTCGAACGTGATCACCTTCGCGTCCGAGAGTCGCAGCGGCGAAGTGGCGATGCCGGCGGTGGCGGCGATCTGAGTCTGGAACGAGCGCAGCCGCCCGTCCTCGAAGGTCGCGAAGCTGGTGGGGAAGACGGCGCCTGCGCGCCGTCGCGTCAGCGACCGCGCCGGGAGCTCGCCGCCACGTTCGCGATCGACGACCGCGAAATCGAGCTGCGCCGACGCCTCGAGCGCGTCGGCGCGATCGCTCCACTTGAAGCAGATGCGCTCGAGCGCGGCGCCCTCCGCCGGTGCGACGGTCGCGGCCGCCGCGAAGTTGGCCGGACCGAACTCCTGGTCGGACGACTGCGCGCCCTCGAACGCGCGCTGCGCCACTCCCGGCGCCGCGAGCCACAGCGGGCCGCGCTCGAGGCCGGTGGCGCCGGCCGCGGCCGGGAACGCGAGTTCGAAGGTGGCCGAACCGGCCGGCAACGCATCGCTGCCGACCGTGAAGCGCGGGCCGAATCGGACGCGGACATCGCTGGCCAGCGCGTCGGGCGCGCTGCCGAGTGCGACGCCGGCGAGGCGCGCTTCGACGTCGAGTCCCGGCGCCCCGATCCCGAGCAGCCACACACCGCGCGCCCGATCCTCCGGCACGGTGAAGGTGACGCGCGCGCGGCGCCACGGCGTGGTGCCGGCACTGCCGTCGACCACGATCGGCTCGAACGCCTCGCCGCTCGCCTCGCGTGACGCCTCCACCCGGCTCGGCGCGAGCAGCAGGTCGGAGACAGGGCTCTGCGTCGGCGGCGCCCACGCGGCAGCGGCGCTGGTGAGCAGCGGCAGGAGAACGGCGGTCATCGGTCGCTCCGTGCAGGCGGGGGTCCGGGGGAAGGTCGTGGCGGTGCCGCGGCGAGGAAGTCGAGCACGGCCGGCAGGGTGGCGGCCACCACCGAGACGTGGTCGGCGTCGGGAAGTTCCATCAGCGGCCACTCCGCGCCGGTCGCGCGGGCGGACGCGACGAGCGTTCGCGACAGCGCCACCGGCACCACGGTGTCGGCAGCGCCGTGCGCCAACATGATGGAGTGGCCGGCCAGCGGCCGAATCCAGCCGGGGAGGCCGCCGCCGGCGATGGCGGCGACGGCATGGAAGCGGTCGGGGTGGTGCGCGGCGAGCCGCAGCGCGCCCATCGCACCCATCGAGTGTCCGATCAGGGCGATCCGGTTGCGATCGATCGGCCAGCGCGCGCAGGCGGCGTCGATCAGCGCCAGCACCTCGGTCTCGGCATGGCCGACCCAGAAGCTGTCGGTGCGCCAGCCATGGGGCGCGACCACGATGAAACCGTGACGGGCCGCTTCCCGCGCCAGCGCGCCGTCGCCGTACTGGAGCCAGCTCTCCTCGCGCGCGAGCAGTCCATGCAGCGCGACCAGCAACGGCCGCGGGCCGGCGCCGTCCGCCGCCGGCGCGAGCGCCAGCCACGGCGTCAACTCGCCGGTGGTCGGGTGGTCGAGCACGTGGCGCGTGGCGCCGTGCGGCAGCGGCAGCGGCGCGCTGCCGCGTTCGAGGGCGGCGAGGCTCTCGCCCGCCGTCCGCAGTTCGAGTTCGAGCAGCGATTCGGCCAGTTGGCGGTCGCCCCTCGCGACCTGCTGCAGCAGTGCTGCCGGGAGCGCGGCCACCGCGAGGGCCGCGTCGAAC
>VGYY01000271.1 GCA_016872815.1 Planctomycetota bacterium | reverse complement strand
GCCGCCCTGCGCGAGCGCGGCCAGCTGGTGATCGTCGCCGGCACGCCGCTGTGCGGCCGCGGCGATGGCGCGCGGCACGTCGGGCTGGCCGACGTCGCGGTGCTGGTGCTCGGCGCCGGACAGGTGCACCTCGAGGTGGCGCGGCGCGCCGCGGCGATGTTGCGGCGTGAGGCGCGGCAGCTGGCGGGTGCGGTGCTGACCGGGCGGCCGGAGCCGGTGCCGGGCCTCGTCTACCGCTGGATCTGAACGGCCGTGGCGGCCCCGCTCACGGAGCTCGATCGCTTCGCCGCGCGCCGCGCGCCAGGTTCTCCGGCCCCGTGGCTGGTGCTGCTCCTTGCCGCGGCCCTCGCTGCGGGCGGCGTCGCGTGGGCGGCGACCGGCGGCGTGAAGTGGCAGGCGGTCGCGTTCCTCACCGTGCTGTCGGCGGCCGGGCTCTCGATCTGGCTCAACCTCGTCGACCGCTTCCTCGACTTCACCACGTGGCTGATGGTCTTCTGCGCGCCGATCACGCTCGACGTGCAGTGGTGGGACCGCATCGGCACCGACCCGATCGTCGGCACCTGGCCCGTATCGCCGGCGATCGCCATCCCCGACCTGTTGACGTGGTTCCTGTTCGCGGCGTGGGGACTCGAGGTTTGGAAGGGGCGTGCGCAGCCGACGCAGCGGCTGGGCTGGATCGGGGCGTGGGCATTCCTGTTCCTCGCCGCCGGCGCCGCGTCGTTCCGGGTGTCGCGCGATCCGGTGAGCTCGGCCGTCGAGTGGTGGGACACGCTCCACTACGTGCTGATGTTCGCCTACCTCGCCAAGCGGGTGCGCGATCCGCGACTGCTCGAGTGGCTGCTCTGGTCGATCGCGCTGCAGTGCTGGATCGAGGTCGGCACGTCGACGATCCAGTACGTGACCAAGTCGAGCCTCGGGCTCGACTTCCTCGGCGAGCGGCAGGGGCTGAAGACGTTCGACACCCCGGATGGAGCCGAGGCACGCGCCGGCGGGTTGATGGGGCACCCGAACAACCTCGCGCTCTATTTCGTGGCCGTCGGCCCGGTTTCGATCGCCAAGGCGCTGCAGCCGACGCTGCCGGCGCTGCCGCGGCTGTTCTGGCTGGCCACCGCGGTGGTCACGCAGTTTGGGCTCGCGCTCACCTTCTCGCGGGCGGGATGGCTCTGCTCGGCGGTCGGTGCGCTGCTGGTCTTCCATTGGCAGCAGCGGCGTCTCGGCCGTCCGCTGGTGGTCAGCCTGTTCCTGCCGGTGTTCGGCGGGACGCTGCTGTTCCTCGGGCTCTTCTTCCTCTGGCCCGATTTCCAGAACCGCCTGCTGGCGCCCGACCACGGCTCGACCGAGACGCGCTGGCAGCAGTTCGCCACGGCCCTGAACGTGATCCGCCATTCATGGTGGGAAGGGACCGGACTCGGGGCGTACACCGATGGCGCGCTCAAGTGGAACGCCGGTGAAGGCGACATCCGCAACCTCCTCTACCGCGTCCACAACGGTTCGTTGCTGGTCACGGCGGAGCTCGGAATCTTCGGCGGCGTCGCCTACCACGCGTGGGCGTGGCTGGTGCTGAAGCGCGGCTGGCAGCTGGTGCGCACGCTGC
Source organism: Planctomycetota bacterium (assembly GCA_016872815.1). Classification (GTDB taxonomy): domain Bacteria; phylum Planctomycetota; class B15-G4; order B15-G4; family SIAN01; genus SIAN01. The sequence continues at coordinate 3,672 of VGYY01000271.1, read as the reverse complement.
GCGATCCGGCGGCGTGGAGCGCGGCCGCCGGCCTCTTCGCCGGCCTGCTCAGCTGGTTCGCGAAGAGCATGTACAACGTCCACACGCCGATCGCCGACGTGAACCTCTGGTACATCTCGGCGCTGTTGCTGGCGGTGCCGTGCTGCTGGCCGCAGGCGGACGCGCCGTCCGGCGGCGGGGCGGGAGCCGGGGCGGCGGCGAGCGTCGGCGCACGAGGCGCGCCGTGATCGTCGTCCCGCTCGCCGAGTTCCTCGCCCGTCGCGGTGCGGAATGGGAGGCGTTGCTCGCGGCGGCTCCGGCCGAGTCGTTCTTCCAGCGGATCGAATGGCTGGCGGCGTGGGTGGCGCATCCGACCGCGGCGCGCGAGTGCGTCATGGCGCTGCAGGAAGTGCGAGGGAAGCTCGCGGCCGGACTGCCGCTCCAGCGCGGGCGCGGAACGATCGGCCGGTGGCGGCTCGATCAGTGGGAGATCGCGGGCTCGCCGTGGCTCGATCGCGTCGACGTGGCGCGCGTCGACGACCCGGCGGGCGAATCGCTGCTCTGCGATCTGCTCGAGTGGTTGACGGCGCAGCGGCGCGGCTGGACGGTGTTCAACCTGCGCGAGGCGACGGCGGGCGGCTTCCTGATCGAGACCGCGGCGCGGCTGGCGGCGGCGCGCGGCCTGCGCGTCGAGCGGCGGGTCTGCTCGCAGGCGCCCTGCTTCGACTTCGGACGGAACGGGCCGCGCGCCCCCTCCGCCAACCTCCGCAGCCAGCTGGCGCGCGGAGCGAAGCGGCTGGCGGCGGCGGGCCGGGTCGAGATCGCGTTCGCGCGACCGGCCGCGGCTCACGCCCTCGACGCGCTGCTCGACGAATGCGCGGCGGTCGAGGCGCTGAGCTGGAAGGGGCGGACCGACGCGGGGATCCTGTCGCGCGCCGTGCCGGCGGCCTTCTTCCGGCCGCTGTTCCATGCGCTGGCGCGCGGCGGTCGTCTCGCGCTCGGCACGCTGCGCGTCGACGCCGTGCTGCACGCCTACCACCTCGGCTTCCTCCACGACGGCGCCTTCCTCTCCTACAACCTCGCCAACCGCCCCGAGCTGCAGGAGCACGGTCCGGGCACGCTGTTGCTGCAGGCGATGGCCGAGCAGGGCGGGGCGCTCGGCGTCACGGTGCTGGACGGTTCACGCGGGGAGCTCGAGCGGCCGCATCTGCTCCACCGCTACGGCGGGCCGGTGCGCCGGCACGAGCAACTGCTGATCTGGCGGCCCGGCGCGCGCGGCGCGGCGGTGCACCTGGCGCGCACCATGGTGCTGCCGCGGCTGCGGCGAGCGAAGGCCGCGGTGAAGCGGCTCCGGCGCGGCGGCTCGCCGTGAGCCGGCCACGCGTTGCGCACCTGATCCGGACCTGGGTCGCGCCCTCCGAGACGTTCATCGTCGGCCAGGTGCTCGGCAGCGTGCGGACCGATCCGCTGGTGGTGGCGCGCAAGGAGCGGCCGGGCGCGCGCGAGCTCCTCGCCGCGACCGCGCCGCCGCCCGGCGAGCGAAGCGCGCTGCTGCTGACCGGCGACGGGCTCTCACCGCTGGCGCAGAGGGTGGCCGATCTCGCCTGGCGCGCACGGCTGCTGACCGAGCGCGAAGGGGCGCGGATGGCGGCGCGGCTGCGCGCGGCGGGTGTCGCGCTCCTGCACGCGCACTTCGGCACCGACGCGGCGTTCTTCGCGCCGGTCTGGCGCCGGCTCGCGCTGCCGCGGGTCGCCAGCTTCTACGGCTACGACGCCGGCAAGACCGGGCGGCGGGCGTTCGGGCTCGGGCGGCGCTACCTGGCGCGAGTCTTCCGCGAGTTCGATGCGCTGCTGGTGCCGTCGCAGGACCTGCACGACGACCTGGTCGCGCTCGGCGCGCCGCCGGCGAAGCTCAGGAAGCTGCCGTGGGGCATCGACCTCGCCCGCTTCGCGCCGGTCGCCGGCACCAACGACGCAACTGCGGCCGCGATCGCCACCGGCCCCGCGCTGCGGCTGATCTCGGTCTGCCGCTTCATCCCGAAGAAGGGGCTGGCCGACGCGCTCGCCGCCTTCGCGAAGCTCTGCGGTGCCGGGGTCGCCGCGCACTACCGGCTGGTGGGCGACGGTCCGCTCGCGGCGGAGCTGGCGACGCAGGCGCGCGCGCTCGGGATCGCCGAGCGGGTGCAGTTCGCCGGCTTCGTCGCACCGACGGAGCTGCCGGCATTGCTGCGGCAGCACGACGTCTTCCTGCAGCCGAGCGTGACCGCGGCCGACGGCGACAAGGAGGGCGTCCCCACCGCGATCCTCGAGGCGGCGGCGTGCGCGCTGCCGGTGGTGGCGACGCGCCACGGCGGCATTCCCGAGGCGGTGCAGGACGGCACGACCGGGGTGCTGGTGCCGGAACACGACGTCGCCGCGCTGGCGACTGCGTTGCAGGGGTTGGCCCGCGACGCGACGCGGCGCCGCGCGCTGGGCGCCGCCGGCCGCTCCCACATCTCCGCGCACTTCGACCTGGCGCGGCAGAACGAGCGACGCGAGGCGCTCTACGCCGAGTTGCTGGCGCGGCGGGCGACCGCCGCCGGTTCGGAGGCGCGCTGATGCATCGCCGCCTCTGCTTCGGCCGCGTGCCGATCATCGTTTTCCACAGCGTGCGGCCGGCGGGCGCACCGCTCGAAGGGGCGCGCGGAGAGCTGTCGCTCGAGGCGTCGGCGTTCGCGCGCGGGCTGGCGGCGCTGCAGGCCGGCGGCTGCACCTCGATCCGCTGCGCGCAACTGCTCGATCACCTGCAGCACGGCACTCCTTTGCCGCCGCGCCCGGTGCTGCTCACCTTCGACGACGGATGGCGCGACAACGCGACCACCGCCGCGCCGTTGCTGCGGCAGCACGGCTTCGTCGCCACGCTCTTCGTCGCCACCGACCTGATCGAGCCCGACGACGCACCCGGTCGGGGCGGCGCCGCCGGGTATTGCAGCGCTGCCGAGCTCGCCGCGCTGGCGCGCGAGGGGACCTTCGAGCTCGAGGCGCACTCGGCGTCGCACGCGCTCCTTGCGCGCCGCGCGACGCCGGCCGGCGAGGAGCTCACCTGGTTCGGCGAGCGCGGCCCGGATGAGGCGGAGTCCACGCAGCGCGCGCGCATCGCCACCGACCTCCGTCGCTGCCGCGAGCGGCTGGCCGCCATCACCGGCCGCGCACCCGAGTTCCTCGCCTGGCCGGGCGGTGGCGTGAGCCCGACCGGCCTCGACGTGGCGCTGCACGAGGTCGGCTTCCGGGCGACGTTCCTCACCGAACGCTGGAGCGCCGCGGTCACGCCATCGCCGACGGCGCTGCCACGCACCTTCTTCTCGCAGCATTACCGCGGCCGCGGTGCCGATGCGGCGCGCGCGCAGAAGTTGCGCGGCGTGGTCGAGTGGGAGCGCGGCGAGTGGAGCGGGTACGTTCGGCTGTTCCTCGCCAACCGCTGGATGGGCTGGTTTCGATGAGTCGCCACGCCGCTGAGGCCACCGGGTCGCCGCTGCGCACGCCATGCGTCGCGCTGGCGGGCGGCGCGCTCGCCGGTTTCGTGCTCGGCGCCGCGGAGTGCGCGTTGCTGGTGCGGGCGATGGAGGCGACGGTGGCAACGCCGGTCGCCGACAGCGTCGCGGTGGCGGCGCGCTACGCCGTGGCGGGCGCGTTGGTCGGGCTGGCCGCGCTGTC
>VGYY01000270.1 GCA_016872815.1 Planctomycetota bacterium | reverse complement strand
GGCTGGCGCGCCGCGCCGTTCACCCTCCCCGCCCGCGCCGGCGGCTGGCTGCGCCTGCTGCCGTGGCGCGAGCACGTCGGCGGCGACGCCGATCGACCGGCTGCAGGCGAGCTCGGCGCGCACGAGGCGGCGCTGTTCGTTCCGCTGCTCGCGGCTGGCGCCAGCGGACCGCTGCCGGTGGGCGGGCGCTTCGAGTTCGGCGGCGAGGGTGCCCCGCCGTCGCTCCTGCTGGCGCCGGGTCAGACGCAGGCGTTCAGCTGGCGCGACGGGAGTGACGGCCGCGGGCTCGGCGCGGGGCAGGTCGGACTGGCGCCGGCCTTCCAGCGGCGGAGCCACGCGCAGCCGCTGGCGCTCACGCTGACGCGCCTCGCGCGCGAGCCGGACGGACTGCGGCTCGAACTGACCGGCTCGACTCCGGTGTTCCGCGCCGAGGAAGTCCGCGTCCACGTCGAGTGCGACGGCGCGGCCGCGGGGACGCTGACGCTGACGGCGACGCCGCCCTGCACCGTCGACACGGCCGCCACGGCGGACCCGACGACCGGTGGCACCCGCTTCACCGTCGCGCTCCCCGAATCACGTGCGGCGCCGAAGCTCGCGCTCCTGCTGACCGGGCCGCTCGACGACGTGACGGCGCTGCGGATCGTGGCGCAGTTGCACGAGACGCTGACCGCGGTGCCGACGCGGCCGCCGGCCGCCTCGCGGTCGCCGCGCGCGCTGCCGCCGGCCCCGCTCGCGACCCGCCGCACGTCGACGGTGGTGCTGCATGACGGCCCGCCGCCCGCCGTGACCGCGGCGACGGCGGCTGCACCCGCTTCAGTTGAGACGCAGCAGCAGCACCAGTAACCTCCCCCGCTGCTTCTCCCGTCCCGACTGATGAGGGCCTCCATGCTGCTGTCCGGTCGCAAGGGCGTGATTCTCGGCGTCGCCAACAAGCGCAGCATCGCATGGGCGATCACGCAGGCGGCGCGCAACCATGGCGCCGAACTGCTGCTCACGTGGGGGAACGACCGGTTCAAGGAGGGCGTGGTCGAGCTCGGCCGGTCGATCGGCGTGGAGCGCTACGCACCGTGCGACGTCAGCCGTGACGAGGAGATCGCGGCGCTGGCCGAGCAGGCGAAGCGCGAACTCGGCACGGTGGACTTCCTGGTGCACGGCGTGGCGTTCGCCCGGAAGGAGGAGCTCACCGGCGGCTACGTCGACACCAGCCGCGAGGGCTACCGGATCGCCCAGGACATCTCGAGCTACTCGCTCGCCGCGCTCTGCCGCGCGTTCCGGCCGCTGATGAAGCGGGAGCGCGACGCCGACGGCGAGGGCCCGACGTCGAGCGTGGTCACGCTGACCTACCTCGGCGGCCAGCGGGTGATCCCGAACTACAACGTGATGGGCGTGGCGAAGGCCGCGCTCGAGGCTTCGGTGCGCTACCTCGCCGCCGACCTCGGGCCCGACAACATCCGCGTCAACGCCGTGTCGGCGGGCCCGATCAAGACGTTGTCGGCGGCCGGCGTGTCGAGCTTCTCGACGATGCTCAACCAGCTGCCGGCGCGCGCCCCGCTGCGCAAGAACGTGACCACCGACGAGGTCGCCGACGCCAGCGTCTTCTTCCTGTCGGAACTCGCGCGCGGCGTCACCGGCGAGGTGCTCTTCGTCGACGCCGGCTTCCACGCGATGGGGATCTGATCGAGGGCGCGGCTCGGGCGGGCGGGCAGCGGAGGCGGTGAGCCATGGCGAAACAGCTGCCGCGCAACGTCGTGTTCGATGTCGGCAACGTGCTCCTCTCGTGGGACACGCGCGCGCTGCTGCGCGAACACCTGCCGGCCGGCCTCGACCAGGACCATTTCCGCCGCGAGATCTTCGAGCACTCGGACTGGGTCGACCTCGACCGCGGAACGCTGGACGAGGAGCAGGCGCTGCTCAACTTCAGGCGCCGGACCGGGGCGCCGCTCGATCTGGTGCAGCGGCTGGTCCACGCGTCGAAGGCGCAGCTGACGCCGATGCCGGAGAGCCTCGCCTTCCTCGAGGAGCTCCACCGCGCCGGCGTCTCGCTCTACGTGCTGTCGAACATGTCGCACGCGACCTGGGACTACCTGCGGCCGCGCCACGACTGGTGGAACCGATTCCACGGGATCGTCATCTCGGCGCAGCTGCAGCTGGTGAAACCCGACCCGGCGATCTATCGCCACCTGCTGCAGAAGTGGTCGCTCGACCCCGCCGAAACCGTGTTCTTCGACGACCGCGCGGAGAACATCCGCGGCGCCCGTGACAGCGGCCTCCAGGCCCACCTGTTCGACCGCTGCGCGCCTGCCCGCACGCTGGTGCTCGACGGCCGCTGGCGCCTGCCCGCTCCACCGGCGGAATGAGCCGCACCGCCGACGCGCCGGCGCGGTTCCCGGGCCGAGGGCGGCGGTTCCCGGCCGCTCAGAGGCGGCCGTAGAGCTCCGTCCGGGAGTCCTTGCGGAACGGGAAGCGCTCGCGCACGCCGGCCACCTCGGCGGCGTCGACCGCGCCGACCACCACCGCCTCGGCCTGGCTGGCGGCCGCGCGCGCCTCGCCGAACGGGTCGAGCAGCGCCGAGTCGCCCGCGTGCGGCTCGCCGCCCGCCACGCCGATCCGGTTGACGCCGAGCACGAAGCACTGGTTCTCGATCGCGCGCGCGGCGAGCAGCGTGCGCCACGCATGGCGCCGCTTCTCCGGCCAGTTGGCTGGCACCAGGAAGAGGTCGGTGCGACCCGCCGCGGCGCGGAACAGCTCGGGGAAGCGCAGGTCGTAGCAGATCACCGCGGTCACGCGCACGCCGCCGATCGTCGCGGTCGGCAGCGTGTCGCCGCCGCCGTAGGCGCGCTCCTCGCCGGCGAGCGAGAAGGGGTGGATCTTCCGGTAGTGCAGCGGCTCGCCGCCGTCGGGCGCGAACAGCGACAGCGCGTTGAACGGACGCGGCACGCCCGGCTCGGCGTGGCCCCCCGCCACGTGGAGCCGCAGCCGCAGCGCCGCCTCGCGCAGGAACGTCCGCGTCGCCGCCGCCGCCGCCGCGCACTTCGCCGCGTCCATCGAGAAGCCGGTCGCGAACATCTCCGGCAGCAGCACGAGCTCCGCCCCCGCCGCCTGCGCCCGCTCGAGCAGCGGCGCCGCCCGCCGGAAGTTCTCCTCCGGCTGCTCCCACGCGAGGTCGAACTGGATTCCCGCCACCTTCATGGCCGCACTCCACCGCCCGGGAAGACGCTCATCCGCGCGGCTCCAGCAGCCGCTCCGCCGCCGCCCGCAGCGTCTCCATCTTCTTGCAGAACGCGAACCGCAGCAGGCGGCGCCCGTCGTCGCAGCCGGCGTAGAAGACGCTCGGCGGGATCGCGGCGACCCCGGGCGCGACGACCAGCGCACGCGCGAGCGCGCGGTCGTCGCCGTGGCGCTCGGGCGGAAACCTCGCCGTGAAGTCGGCCAGCACGAAGTACGCCCCCTGCGGTGCGGCCGGCGCGAAACCGGCGCGACGCAGCACGTCGAGCAGGAACGTGCGCCGCTCGGCGTATTCGCGCTGCAGTTGCGCGAAGTACGCGTCGCCGAGGCGCACGATCGCGCGGGCCATCGCCACCTGCAGCGGCGTCGCGATGGCGAAGGTCACGTACTGCTGCGCCGCCTGCGCCGCCGCCACCAGCGGCGCCGGCCCGACCCCCCAGCCGATCTTCCAGCCGGTCATCGAGTAGGTCTTGCCGCCGCTCGAGAGCGTCAGCGTCCGCTCGTGCATCCCGGGCAGCGTCGCGATCGGCAGGTGGACCGCCCCGTCGTAGGTGAGGTGCTCGTAGACCTCGTCGGCCACCACGACGACATCGCGCTTCCGGCAGAGCTCCGCGATCACCGCGAGTTCGTCGCGGGTGAACACCTTGCCGGTCGGGTTGTGCGGCGTGTTGAGCAGCAGCACCCGGGTGCGCGAAGTGAAGCAGCGTTCGAGCGCCGCGGCATCGAGCGCGAAGCCGGGGAAGCGCAGCGGGCACCAGCGCGCGACCGCGCCCGCCAGCGCGATCGCGACCGGGTAGCTGTCGTAGTACGGCTCGAAGCCCACGACCTCGTCGCCCGGCTCGAGCAGACCGAGCAGCGCGCACGCGATCCCCTCGGTCGCGCCGGCGAAGACCACCACCTCCTTCAGCGCGTCGAAGGCGAGGCCGTGGCGGTCGCGGTACTTCTTCGCCAGCGCCGCCACCAGCTCCGGATGCCCCTGCGAGCGGGCGTACTGGTTGTGCCCCTCGCTCAACGCCTGCTGCGCCGCGGCGACCAGCTCCGCCGGCCCCTCGAAGTCGGGGAACCCCTGGGCGAGGTTGATCGCGCCGTGCTGCTGCGCCAGCGCGGTCATCTCGCTGAAGATCGTGGTGCCGAACGGGCGGAGCTTGCTGGAGGTGCGGGAGATCGGGGCGTTCACGGGAGTTCCGCCAGGAGACCGGGCGCGACTTCGACGACGTTTCCGGCGTACACGAGTCTCGCCGCAGCGGCGCCGCGCTGGAAGGCGAGCCAGCGCGCGCCACCGCCCTGGCCACGGGCGCCGCCGCCCGCCGCGAATCGCGCGAGGCGCACGCCGGGGGCGAGTTCGCCGGTCACGGCATCCCGCGGCGCGGCAGCTCCCCAGTCGGTCGCGCTCGCCGCCAGTTGCGCGAACAGCGCGAGGAAGCGCGAGAACGGGGCCGACCCGCAGCGGAGGATGCGACCCGTTCCGCAGGGCTGCGCATACCTCGCGAGCGCCGCCACGTCGACCCGCGCCGTCGGTGGCGCGTGCTCGATCGCGAGCGCGTGCGCTGCGGACGCGCCCTCCGCGGTCAGCCGCGCCCAGATCACCGCCACGCCGAGCGCGCGCCGGTCGGGGCCGAGGCCGAGCGCCGACGGCACCCGCAGTTCCGCCGCGATCGCCACCGTCGCGGGCGCATCGCCGCCGGACGCCGGCAGCCACGCCGCGAAGCGCTGCAGCCCGCAGCGTTCCAGCGTGCCGACCGCTGCGCCGTCGACTTCGATCACGACCCGCTGCGGCGCGAAGCGCGGATGGACCCACGCCTCGAGTTCGAGCAGCGTCCGCGCTCCGGGCGGGCGCGGCAGCGTGATCGTCGCCCCCGCCCCGCTCCAGCGCGCCCGGATGCCGCGCGCCGGCGTCTCCTGGAATTGCGCCGCGTCCTCCGGGGCATGCCACTCGCCGCCGAGCCACGCCGCCTCGCCGGGCGTGCCGAGCGCCGCGCGGATCGCGGCGGGCGGCGCGCGGCCGGACGAGAGCGAGGCGGCCGCATCGCACGATGCCGCCGCCTCG
>VGYY01000269.1 GCA_016872815.1 Planctomycetota bacterium | reverse complement strand
AGCGACGGAGCGCGGTGGCGGTGCGCGACGCGCCGGGCGTGACGCCGGCAGCCGCCGCGGCGGCCGCAGCGGCGACGAGCCGAAGAAGGGCAACCCGATGCTGGTGGTCGGCGGCATCGCCGGCGTGCTGGTGGTCGGCGGCATCGTCGGCTTCATGCTGATGGGCGGCGACGACAAGTCGGGCGGCGGCGGCAACACCGCCAACGCGCAGTCCGCGGGCGAGACGACCGTTGCCGACAACACCGCCGGCACTGCCGGCAATGCCGCCGGCACCGCGGGGGCGACCGGCACGCCAGAGACCCCAGGGCCCAACCCGCCGACGTCCGCCGGCGGCAGCGGCACGACGGCTCCCGTCACCCCACCGTCGACCGACGCGCCGACCAAGCCGGCCGACGCGCCGACGACCGACCCCGCGGTGGCGACACCCAGCGGCGATGTCCCGGCCAAGACGCCCGACTCGCCGAATCCGGACGGCGACATCGGTGGCGAGGTGATGTCGAAGTTCGAGTTCACGGCGCTCGACAAGGCGCCCGGAACGCTGGACGACGAATGGACGGCGATCAAGGAGCTGGCCGCCAAGCTCGAGAACTCGGGCAAGCCGCGCAAGCGCGCGATGGAGAAGCTCGTCCCCTACGGCATCAAGGCGGTTCCCGCCTGCATCAACTTCCTGAACGGCCTCGATCTCACCGACTCGAACCAGTGGGTGACCGGCTACGAGATCGCCATGTTCATCCAGGACAAGCTCACCTCGGGCACGATCCTGATCCCCTACCACGGTGACTTCTCGACCGACCCGAAGGAGATCAACCGCAACCACAAGGTGCTGACCAGCATCGTCAGCTACTGGAACGCGCAGACCTCGGACGACCTGCGCTGGAACGCCCTGATGGCGAAGTACGAGGAGAAGCGCGGCTCCGCCGGCAAGGCGATCGAGGAGAGCGGCGGCGACTGACGCGCCGCGGGCGTCCGCGGGATCACCGCGGACGCTCTCCGTCCGCCGGCGGGCTCGACCCGGCTCGCTCGAAACCACTGCGGCCCGTGCCGTCACCACCGGCTCGGGCCGCGTTCGTTGCCGCGACGACCACGGCCGGGGGACAGGGGCCGGATGGCGCCGGCGGATCCCCTCCGCCGTTGCGGATCTCAGCCGTTGCGGACCTCAGCCGTTGCGGATCTGCACGCCGACGTTGCTCTGCCGCAGGTAGTCGATCGCCTTGTCCACCTCGACCTGCTCGCCCTCGATCTCGAGCGAGACGATCCCGATCTCGTCGGTGATCTGCGCGCGGCGGATGTTCGGGATGACATTGAACTGGCGACCGAGCAGGTAGAGCACCGGATCGCGGATCTTCTCCTTGGGGAAGGTGCACTCGAGCTGCCGCCGGATCGCCGCCATGGTCCGCTCCCTGGCGGGCCCGGCCATCGTGCCGTGCTTCGCCGCACCCGCGACACTAGTGTCCTGACCCTGAAGTTCGCTCCAGAGTCAGGACACTAGCGCTCGGCGGCCGCCGCGCATGCGGCCGCAGCGGTCGTTCAGCGCGTGAACGGCGCGGCGCGGTCCAACGGCGGGAAGTCGCTGAGCCAGCTGCGCAGGTCGTGCTCGAACCGCGTTGGATCGTGGCGGCCGCGGCGATGGCCGCCCGGCTGGGTGCCGAAGGGTGAGTCGGGCGGACGCGGTTCAGCCGGTGGCGGCGCAGCCTCGTCCGCTCCGCCGCCCCCCGCACCCTCGCCCTCGCCCGATGGCGGGGGTGGCGCTGACGGGTTGCCGCCGTCGGGCAGGCGCTGCTCCACCGGTTCGTCGCGATCGAGCTCGAGCACCGCCCGCAGCACCGCCTCGCGCTGGTCGTCACGCGCCAGCAGCCAGTGCGCGCGGCCGGCATGCAGCAGGTCGGCGATCCGCTCCTTGATCAGGCCGGGGTGAGCCACGGCGCGCTCGATCGCGACCGCATCGCGCCACAACTCCGGGACCTCGTCGCGGCGATGCTGCGGCATCACCTCCTCGATCGGCCGGTCGAGCGCGACCGCGCAGAAGAGGAGGCCGCGCTCGAGCAGCGCCGGTTCACGCCACAACGGCAGCGCGTCGGCGATCGCACCCGCCGCCTCACGGTCACCGATGCGCGCCAGCACCAGCAGCGCGTCGGCCTTGCCCGGCCGGCTGGACTGGGCCAGCGCCAGCGTGCGCAGGTGCGGCAGGAAGCGCTGCTGATCGACGAGGTCGGCGACGGCCAACGCGGCGGCGGCCGCGACCGCCTCGGAGAACTCGCCCCCGAGCGCCCGCTCGAGCCACTCCTTCGCTTCCGGACTCGCGATCCGCGCCAGCGAATGGACCGCGACCGCCGCCCGCTCGCGCTCATGGCGCAGCAGCTCGCCGAGCCGCGCGACGACGGCCGGCTCGCTGTACGCGCCGAGGGCGACGGCGTAGTCGGCGACTTCGAGCCGGTCGGGCTCGAACTTGAGCAGCGGCGCCAGCAGCAGCGGCGTGCCGAGCCGCGCCGTCGCCTGCAGGGCCGCGCGCCGGAGCTTCTCGTCGCGCGCGTGGCGCGGGTCGAGGAACTTCGCGACCAGCGGCGCCGCTGCGGCGTCCCCGGCCTCACCCAGCGCGAACAGCATGCAGCCGCGCAACCGCGCGCTGCGCTCCGACTGCAGCGGCACCTTGAGCAGCGCGGTCAGCCCCGCCAGCCGCCGGACTCCGGCGCAGAGCACCGCCGTCTCGCGCACCGTCGGCAGCGGATCGGACTCGATCATCCGCCGCAACTGCGTGGTGAACTCGGGGTTGGGCACGCCGCGCACATGGGCCAGGCCGAACAGCGCGGCCCGCAGCGCCTCTTCGGGCCGGCGATCCGCCAGCACCCAGCGCTCGAGCAGCGTGAGCGCCTTGGTCTCGCCGAACGCCCCGAGCGCGAGGCACGCGTTGCGCAGCTGCTTCGACTCCGAGGAGCGCTGCAACACCACCTGCAGCGCCGGCAGCGCCGGTTCGCCGATCGCCACCAGCCGCCGGATCGCGCGCTGGCGAACCCGCCAGTCGCTGTCCCCGAGCTCCTCGATCCGCTCCTCGAGCGAGGCCTTCTCGCGCGCCGTCAGGTCGTGCGAGGTCGGCCGCAGGAAGTCGTCACGCGCCGCCGCCGGCCTCGCCACCGCGAGACCGAACAGCAGGAGGCTCGATGCAAAGACGCGCATCCGCGGCGTTCCTCGCCACCAGCCGCTGGGGTGGACCCGCGTCCGGATCCCCCGGCAGCGGCCGGCGCCGGCAGTCCCATCGGCCGTTCACCGTCAGGAGACTAGCCCCTCGCGGCGAGGGTGAAACGCCGGCCCGGGGCGGAATCGCCGCCCCGGGCCGGCAGCCGGACCGCACGCCCGCGGCCGGCGCCCGACGCCACCGATCGCCGGCCGCGCGCGGGCTCAGCCGGTGAGTTCGATGGCGACCGGCGTGCCGAAGGCATTGCCATCGAAGTCGTACGCCTGCGCGAAGATCGTGACGACGATGCCGGCCGGCGCCGGATCGAAGAGCACCGTCGCGCGCCCGCTCGCGTCGGTCGCCGCGTAGCTCCACGGCAGGTCGGCGAGCGAGGCCGCGAACAGCGGATCGGCGGGCTCCAGCAGCAGCCCGAAGAATCCGTCCTCCGGGAACGCCAGCGCCGAGCCGCGCGCGAACGACAACGTCACCAGCAGCAGGTGATTCGCCGGCCCCTCGACGTCGAACTGCGCCTGCACGTTGGCGGCCACCAGTCGCGGCGTCACCCGTGCCGCGAGGAACGGCGCGGAGCCGTCGACCACCTCGAGCGCGTCGAACTCCGGCGTGCCGGCGAGCTGCAACGCCGACTCGGCCAGCAGGACCTCGCCGCCGTTCCGGTCGCGGAAGGTGGTGGCATCGTCGCTCGACGGCGACTGCACCGAGAAGCAGAGCACGCCCGCCGCGTCCATCGCGATGCCGAGCGTGTCGACCGCCTTGGTCGTCTTCCCGAGCGCGTTGCTGACGCGCGCGTCGACCTCGCCCTCGGTCAGCACGACGCTGACCGTCGCGCGCGCCGGATCGAAGACCACGATCGACCCGTCGGTGATGACGCCCGGGTGATCGGTCGACAGCATCGTCGACGCCTCGTCGTCGCCGAAGCTGAGCAGGATGCGGCCATCGATGGCGATGTGCAGTCCATCGACGTCGACCTGCCCGTCGGTCAACCCGAACGCGGCGATCAGCGCCGCCTCCGAGTGGATCCGCTGCAGCGTCCCATCCTCGGCGAGCCGCAGCAGGTCGCCGTCGAGCCACGGCCCATGCGTCGTGTTGAACGAGATGTAGACGTCGGTGATGCGATCGATCTGGCGCCCGATCCAGATGGCGTCGACGTCCTTCCAGTCGTCGGTCGCTCCGTCTCCGGTGACGTCCCCGCCGTAGAACGCCCCGGTCGCGATCGACAGCCACGGCACGCAGCGCCCGAGGACCGGGTCGAACCGTGCCAGTTCCGTGTCGGCCAGCGTCCCCCACGGCGCCGTCGCGCTCGCCGTCAGGGAGAAGAGCGGGGCCTCCTGCGCCGCTGCCCCGCCGGCGAACAGCGCGGCCATCGCCGCCGCCCCCGCCCCGCGCAACATCCATCGATTCCTGTGCCGCATCGTCGATCTCCACCGTGCCGGCCGCGCCCAGTTGCGCGGAGTGGCGGCGCGAAGACGGCGGAGTCGGCGGACGGTGACGGCGGGGACGTCGGGATGCCGGGCCGCCGGGATGCCGGCGGTCACTCGCCGAAGGCGAAGGGCTGGACGTCGCGGAGCGTCGCCGCCCCGGAGAGCAGGAGATGGAGGCGATCGACGCCCAGCGCCACCCCCGCGCACGGCGGCAGGCCGCTGCGCAGCGCGCGCAGGAACGGCTCGTTCAGCGGCAGTCGCTCGCCGCCGGCGTCGACCCGCTCCTGCTGTTCGGCGCGAAGGCGGCGCTCCTGTTCGTCGGGATCGCGCAGCTCCTGGAAGGCGTTGCAGAGCTCGATCCCGAGGACGTAGCACTCGAAGCGGTTGGCGACGCGCGGGTCGTCGCTGCAGAGTTCGGCGAGCGCCGCGTGGCGCGCGGGGTAACGGCAGAGGAAGGTCGGCGCGTGGCGGCCGAGCGCCGGCTCGATCCGCTCGATCAGGAGGCGGAAGAAGGCGGAGTCGGCCTGCTCGCGCGGCGTGGCACCGACGCGCGGGAGCGCCGGCGGGAGCGCAGCGACGAAGGCGGCGTCGTCGCCGTCGAGGTAGGGCGCGAGGTCGGTCGCGGCGAGATCGCGGAACGCGTCGGCCACCGGCAGCCAGCGCGGCGCGGCGGCCAGGTCG
>VGYY01000268.1 GCA_016872815.1 Planctomycetota bacterium | reverse complement strand
CGCCGCCCTTCTTCCTCCGGCGCGAAGCTCTTGAGCGCGAAGGATTTCGCGCCTCCGCCAAAAGATTCTTGCCGTCGCCTGAAAAAAAGCTAGGATTCCGCACGTTCGCTGACGGATTCGTGACACTCTCACGGCTTGGACGGAACGGGAAACCGGCCGAGTTCCCTCGAAAAAGAGGCGTGGGACGTCACGGTGTGGAAGTTGGCGGATCGCGGGAAGAAGGAGGGGGCGCGTGGGGCGTAATGCTCTCCAGGCCGTCACCCTTCGGTTCGATTGCCACTCCACGGGGTGGTGATAAGTACGCCCTGCTTGGGCGACCGAGCCGCTTCGGTGAGCGCATGGAGCACCGCTCCACCTGCCGATCCGATCCGTTCCCCCCGAACCCGTGCGCCGCCGTCCAGGAGGCGTCCGCGCGAGTCCTCGGCAGCCGTGACGTCGCCCCCCCGGCGCCACGGAAAGGTGCTCGCCGATGAAGAAGCCGATGCGAGGAGCGATCACCGCCGCGAGGCAGCTCGCCGGGCAGGCGCGACGGGCCGGAGCGCTGGCGGACGCCGAGCTCGACGCGTACCTGCAGAGCGCAGGTGAGTTCGAGGAGCGCGTCGATGCCCTGATCGCGGCGCTCGCCGACGTGCCGCTCGAGATGGGGTCGCTCACGCCGCCGACCGGTCATGGCGCGCTGCCGCGCCCGCGCGTCCCGGCCGTGGCGGACGACGACAACCTGCGGGCCTATCTGCGTGACGTCCACCTCCGGCCGCGACCGGAGAAGTCGGAAGAGGTGGTGCTGGCGAAGCGGTTCGAGTTCGCCCGGCGCCGGTTCATCGCCGTGCTGACGGCGGCTCACGTCGGCCACGACGGACTGCGTCAATTGCTCGGCGACGAATTCTCGCGCAATTGTTCACGCGACCTGCCGCTGCCGCGCGCGGCCGGCAGCGCCGCGCTGACCGAGGCGCGCCGCGGCCAGATCCGCGCCCGCGCGGGCGAGATGAACCGTGCTCGCGCGCAGTTCGTCGAGCGCGGCCTCGCCGTGGTGGCCGATCTCGCGCTGTGCTACCGGACCTACGGCGTGCCCTTGATGGACCTGATCCAGGAGGGCAATGGCGCGCTGATCCGCGCGGTCGAGAAGTTCGACTGGCGCAAGGACGTCCGTTTCAACACCTACGCGACCTTCTGGATCCGTCAGGCGATCGAGCGTTCGATCGCGTTCAACAAGGGCATCGTCCGCGTCCCCAACTACCTGCAGCAGAAGCTGCGGCGGCTGCGGCGCGAGGGGGTCCTGCCGAAGCGCGAGCGCGAGGCGTCGCTCGGCGAGGTCTCGGCGGCGTTCGAAGTGAAGCGCGAGGTGGCCGGCCACCTGATCCAGACGCAGAAGGCGTTCTTCTCGCTCGACGTCGCCGTCGACGAGGATGGCGAGACGTTCGCTTCCATGCTGGAGGGCGATCCCGCCTCCGAGCAGCAGCCGCTCGAGTTCCCGTTGCTGAAGAGCCGGCTCGATGAGGTGCTCGCCGACCTGCCACCGCTCGAGCGCCGGATCCTCGAGCAGCGCTTCGGGCTGCAGGGCGAGCCGCTCACGCTGGAGGAGCTCGGCAAGCGGATGAACGTCTCGCGCGAGCGCGTGCGCCAGCTGCAGGTTCGGGCGCTGCGCAAGCTGCAGGAGCCGACCGCGCGCCGCCGCCTCGCCGGGTTCGTCTGAGCCGCTGCGGCGACCGGATCAGATCCCGCGCCGCACCCACCGATCGAGCCGCCGGAGGAGGCTGCCGGCGCCCGCTGCGTCGACCTGTGGCGCCAGCCACTGCGCCAGCGCTTCGCCCCACGCGTAGGCGCGCGCCCAGCGGCGTCGCGCGCGCAGTTCGTCCGGCGGCAGCCCGGCCGCCGCCAGCAGGCGCAGGTACTCCGCGGTCATCGCTCGTGCGCCGGCCTTCGCCGCGGCGAGCGTCGGCACCGCGCGCAGCCCGAGCAGCTGGTGCAGGTTGCGATGGTCGCACCAGATGCGCCGGGTCTCGTGCCAGGCGCTGCGATCATGCGAGTGCTCGACGCGCGAACGCGGCTCGAACCGGATGGCGAAGCCGGCGCGGATGGCCGCGGTCGACCAGCCGAGGTCCTCGCCGAACGGCCGCCAGCCGAACGGCCGCTCCTCCCAGAGGTCACGGCGGATGCAGGAGGCGACGTTGTCGAAAGCCACCAGCAGCAGGCGCTCGATCGGCGTGAGCGTCTCCCATGGCCGCGCCGGATCGAGGCAGGTGCGGCGCGCGACGTCCTGCCCGGCGACCCAGCGCGCGAGGCGCTGGTCGAGGATCGGATTGCCGCCCGGGATCGGCAGCTGACGGCTGAAGCTGCCGGCGGCACCCGGATCCGCCAGCAGCGGCGCCACCAGCGCCTCGAGCCACCCCTCGTCGAGCGGCAGCGCATCCTGCACCAGCAGCACGACGGCGCGTGCGCGAGTGGTGGCGATGGCGCGGTCGCGGGTGGCGCCGTGGTTGAAGTCGCGCGGCTCGACGCACATCACGCGGAAGCCGGCGCGGCGCGCCGCGTCGTCGCTGCCGTCGGACGAGCGCGAATCGATGACGACATGCTCGACGACGAAGCCGCTGCGCTGCGCGCGCACCGCTTCGAGCACCCGGCGCAGGCGCGGCCCGCCGTTGCGAGTCGGGATCACCACTGCGACGTCGGGCGTCGCTTCCATCGCGCTCACCGTGGTCCGGCGAGGCGGTCGGCCAGCGCGTCGGCCGCCGTCAGCGCCTCGACGATGCAGAGGTCGGTGTTGTGGTAGTTGAACCGGCCGAAACGGCCGAGCGGAATGACGCCCCACGCCTCGAGGCCGGCGATCGCCTGCGCCCGCCGCGCCGGGAAGTCGGGCCCGAAGTGGATGTAGGCGAAGCGGTTGTCGCGCCACGCGGTGACCTGGACGTTCTCCTCGCGGAACAGCCCCTGCCCGGCGAGTCGGCGCTGCAGCTCCTTCACGGTGTCGCCGTCGACCGCGCACTTCCCGCGGTAGGTGACCTCCGCGATCAGCGAGCCGCGCCCGGTCGGCGCGTTGCACGGGCTGTAGTTCGACAGGTAGGTGATGCGGTTGGCGAGGCCCTGTTCCGGCTCGGGGAGGTAGATCCACGAGTAGGGCTGCACGTCCTCCGCCGCGATGCCGAACAGGAAGCAGGCGAGGCTGATCCACTCGAGCCCCTGCGCGGCGATCCGCGTGGCGTCGTCGAGCCCCCGCGCCAGCCCGGCGACGATCGGCATCGGCAGGGTCGAGATCACGGCGTCGTACGCCTTGCCGTTCACGTGCAGGCGGCTGCCGCGCCGTTCGACGTCGGTGACCGGAGTGGCGAGCTTCACCGCGGCGCCGACGTGGCGGGCGATGCGGTCGGTGATCGCCTGGAAGCCGCCGGTGCGCGGATACCAGAAGCGCGCCTGGTGGGCGTAACCGACGGTGGCGGTGCCGAGCGCCGCCTGGATCGCGTCGGCCAGCGGCGCCTCGGGCACGCGACCGTCGACCCAGTCGATGCCCATCCGGTCGAGGTCGGCCAGCTTCCAGATCTTCTGGTTGTAGGGCCGCATGAACAGGTCGGCGATGCCGTCGCCGACGTGCCAGCGGATCCACTCGCCGAACGTCGTCGGCTTCTTCGCGCCGCGCGCGCGCGCCAGCGCCGCGTCGATCAGGCCGCCGACGCAGCGCGCGCGGTCCGCGGGCGCCAGCGCCCCGAGCCCGTTCTCGAACGGATAGGGGACATGGCGACCGCGCAGCAGGATCCGCGTGTTGCGCGCGCTCTCGACCAACGGCTCATCGGGGAAGAGCTCGTGGTAGTAGCGCATCGCTTCCGGCGACTTCGAGAAGACGATGTGGCCGCCCGAGCGGTCCATGACGTAGCCGTCGATGGTGTCGCTCTGGCACAGCCCGCCCGGACGCGAGTCGGCCTCGAGCACCTCCACCGCGATGCCGCGCTGCTGCAGCCGGCGCGCCGCCACCAGTCCGGAGATCCCGGCGCCGAGGATGGCGACGCTCATCGCTGACGGACTCCGTGGTCGGTGAGGCCGCCGCACGGCCGGCATGGGGCGCGTCCTTATACTCCCCGCCTTGATCGCTCCCGGACGAGGCGCACCTTGTGGCTTTCGTCCCGATCGGACGAGTTTTCGAGGCGCGTCCCGAGTGCACGAGAGAACGAGCCTCCGTCCCGCGCTGGCGCTCGGCCTCGCGATGTTCCTGCCGGCGTTCGGCACGCATGGGTTGAACGCCGGGCGCGGCGACCTCGCCGCGGCGCTCGACCTGCCGGCGGGCGACGAGCGCGTGCGCGTCGCCATGGCGATCTTCGCCCTGGCCGGCGCGCTCGCCTACCTCGTCGTCGGCGCCGTCGGCGACCGCATCGGACTGCGGCGGACGCTGGTGGGCGGGGTCGTCGGCTTCCTCGCGGCGCACCTGCTGCTGTTGGTGCAGCGACCGCTCGCGGCCGCCCTCGGCTGCCCGCCGTGGTGGCTGTTCCTCGGTGGCCGGATCGCCGCCGGACTCGCCGGCGGCGCGATCACCGTCAGCGCGAACGCGCTGGGCGGGGCCCTCTACGTCGCGGCGCAGCGCGGGCGGGCGCTGAGCCTCGTCTGGCTCGGCGTCCCGCTGGCGCTGGTGGTGGGGGTGCCGCTGCCGTTGCTGCTGGGGGGCGCCTGGCGCGAACTCCCCGAGCGCATCGCGCCGTGGTGCGGTGAGCCGTACACCGCCGTGGCGCTGCTGGCCGCGCTGCTGGCGGCCGCGTTCGTGCTGCGTGCCGTGCCCGACGCGCCGCCGGCTCCTGCGGCAGCGAGCGGCGCGACGCCGACGGCAGCCCCGTCGCCGCTCCCGCGGCTGGCCGACTCCTGGTGGATCTACGCCACGTCGCTGCTCATGCCGCTCGGCGTCTTCCCGCTGATCGTCTCGGCGGACGCATGGACCGAGTCGGCCTACGGATTCGACCGACCGGCGCGAGCCGGACTGCTGTTCCTGCTGGGTGCCGCGAGCGTCGCCGGCGGCCTCGGCTCGAGTCTCGTGGCCGACCGGCTGGGGCGGCGGCGGACGCTGCTCGCGTCGCTGGCGAGCTTCGCGCTGCTGGCGGCGCTGCTGCCGTTCAGCGGTGCCGCGGCCTACGTCGCGCTCGCCGCGCTGCTCGGTCTGGTCTCGACCGTGCGTCAGGGGCCGTTCCAGGCGCTGGCGTCGTTCGTCGCCGACCAGCGCGGGCGCGGCCGCTTCTCGGCGCGGATCCTGGTCGCGTCGCAGCTCGGCATCAGCGGCGGCCAGTTCCTCGGCGATCGCCTGCTGAGCCACGCGGGCGGCGCCGCGAAGCTTTCGCTGGTGCCGATCGCCGCGGTCACCGTCGGCTGCACGGTGGCGGCCCTGCTGCTGGCGTGGCGGTTGCGCGAGCCGGCGCCGGAGCCGGCGCCACGCGTGGCAGCGGGCG
>VGYY01000267.1 GCA_016872815.1 Planctomycetota bacterium | reverse complement strand
GCCAATCTCGCGCCGATGGTGCTGCACGGCGCGGCGCGCGGCGGGCAGCTGATGCTCACGAGCGAGGTCGAGAACTACCCGGGCTTCGAGCACGGGATCATGGGCCCGAAGCTCATGGAAGTGTTCGAGCAGCAGGCGGTGCGGTTCGGCACCCGCGTGGTGCAGAGCTGGTGCACCGAGGTCGACCTCGCGCGGCGCCCGTTCACGGTGCGGACCGCCACCGACGGCGACTTCACCTGCGACACGCTGGTGGTGGCGACCGGCGCCGAGGCGATGTGGCTCGGGCTGAAGAGCGAGGAGCGCATCCGCGATGCCGGCGGCGGCGTCTCCGCCTGCGCGACCTGCGACGGCGCGTTCTTCAAGGGCAAGGAACTGGTCGTCGTCGGCGGCGGCGACACCGCGATGGAGGAGGCGAACTTCCTCACGCGCTATGCCACCAAGGTCACTGTGGTCCATCGCCGCGACAAGCTGCGCGCATCGAAGATCATGGCCGAGCGGGCGCAGAAGAACCCGAAGATCGCCTTCGTTTGGGACAGCGCGGTGGTCGACGTGCTCGACACGAACGGCAACCGGAAGATCCGCGCCGTCGTCCTCGAGAACCTGAAGACGGGAGCGAAGAGCGAGTTCGCCTGTGGCGGCCTGTTCATCGCGATCGGCCACAAGCCGAACACCGACCTCTTCGCCGGCAAGCTCGACATGGACGAGAAGGGCTACCTCGTCACGCGCGGCAAGACGACGTACACCAACGTGCCGGGCGTCTTCGCCTGCGGCGACGTGCAGGATTCGGTCTACCGCCAGGCGGTCACCGCGGCGGGGACCGGTTGCATGGCGGCGATCGATGCGGAGCGCTGGCTCGAGGCGAACGGCGGCGGACACTGACGCCGCCCACGCGCCTTCGTTCGCGCGGCGTGGTTGCGCGGTTCGGGCGACCGGCGTAAGGTGCCGCGTCTCGCGCTTGCGCTGCGGCGTGGCGCGATGGGGGCATAGCCAAGTGGTAAGGCAACGGATTGCAAATCCGTTATTCCCCGGTTCAAATCCGGGTGCCCCCTCCATGCAACTCCCTTCTTCACAAGGGGTTGCGACGACATCCGGCAACTTCGAGACAACCTCGAAACACGCCGGATTCACGTCGGATACGTAGCCCTGCTCCTCACCACGTCATTCCCGAGATTTCCGTCGAGATCTCGACATCCCGGGCAAGGAGTGACCTGCCGACGTGATCGGGGCGGTTGGGGCACTGGCTGCAGCGTGATGCTCGCATCGAGTGCAGGTGCTTCTGGGGTTCTCGAACGGTCGGCTCGTACCGCCCGCGACGTTCGGTGGTGTCTCCTCTCGTTCGGTCACGCGCAGGCTGCACACCGCAGCGCGCGGTTCGCCGCGAGCCGGGCAGAGCGTGCGACCCGTCGCGCTTCGGCGAGCTGGTCCGGGACGGCAGCACCGGTCCCGAGATCCATCTCGTCAGGCGTCTGGCCGCGGAAGGCGCAGTGGGGGACGCGCGAGTGGTGCTCGGCGACGTGGAACTCGACGAGCGAGCGGACCTTCGCCATCGAGTCGAGCGGATGCAGGTAGAGCCACTGGTGCTTCAGGCAGCGCCACCACGCCTCGATCATGGAGTTCGAGAAGCGGATCTCGGTCTGGGCCAGGAGGCGCTTCAAGAGGCCGGAAGCGATCAAGGCGTCGACGGGGCCGTTCTTGTTCTCGACTCCGGCGTCCGCGAGCACGGCGAGCCGGCTGGTCGGGACGTGGCGGTCGTCGGTCGCGGTCACCAGCGCGCCGACCGGCGCCACCTCGGTCGGCGTCAGCCGTTGCGGCGAGGAGTCGGGGCAGGACGACTGGTCCGCGAGCTGGCAGACCGTCGCCGCGTTCTTCCAGGCGTGGAGCCGAGTGGCGGAGATGCCCAGAAGGGCGAGGACTCGTTGCAGGCCGAGCACGGATCGGCCGCGAGCGCGGTGACCGTGCGCGGTCCTCGTCGAATCCAGCCGGCGGCCGTGGATCGAGGCACGCCGAATCGCGTCGCGATCGTCGGGTCCCCCGTCTCCCGCAGGAGTTGGACGAGGCGGTGGTCGTAGATTCGGAGGCGGCGGTGGGGCTCCGTCCCGCCAGGATCCACCGCCATGCGCGTGGAGGGAAGACGAGGCGTGCTCGCCCGGGCATGCCGGTCATGTCGAGAGGTCGCCCGAAAAAATCCAGAATGTCGCGGTGAGGAGCACTGCGGTCACCGCCTTCTCGCCTGCGGGATGCAGGTCAGGACGAACACGCCCGATCGGCGGATCCACTCCTGAAATCCGTCGCGGAGCTGTGGACGCCGGGCCCGCGACCGTCAGGTCCCCCACGCCCAGAGGACGGCGAAGACGGTCGCCGCGATCGTCACCAGCGTCAACGGGAAGCCCACCCGGATGTAGTCGCCGAAGCGGTAGCCGCCGGGGCCGTACACCATCGTGTTGGTCTGGTAGCCGATCGGCGTCAGGAAGGAGTTCGACGCGGCGATCGCGACCGCGATGACGAACGGGCGCGGGTCGACGTGGAGCTGCTGCGCGCTCGCGAAGGCGATCGGGAAGACGAGGGCGGCCGCCGCGTTGTTGGTGATCATCTCGGTGAGGATCACGGTCGCGACCACGATGCCGAGCAGCGCGCCGTGGACGCTGCCGTGCCCGCTCGCGCCGATCACCAGCTCCGCCGCGCGCTCAGCGAGCCCCGACTTCTCCATCGCCGTCCCGAGCGCGAACGACGCGGCGATCACGATGATCGTGTCGAGGTCGATCGAGTCGCGCGCCTCGGTCGACGTCAGCACCCGGCACGCCACGAGCGCGACGGCCCCGATCAGCGACGCCTGCAGGATCGGCATCACCCCCGCACCCGCGACGACGACGATCAGCAGCCCGACGATCCCGACGATCCACGCCTTGCGCGTCACGGCCGGCGGCGTCCCGCCCATCGGCGAGACCATCAGGAAGTCGCCGCGATCGCGCCAACGCTCGCGGAAATCGGGGTCGGCGAGCAGGATCAGCGTGTCGCCCGGCTTGAGGCTCACCTGGCCGAGCTTGTCGTGGATCGGCTGGCCGGCGCGGTGGATCGCGATCACGGCCGCCTGGAAGCGCGCCCGGAAGTCGAGATCCTTGAGGGTCTTGCCCAGCAGCGGCGAGGCGACGCCGATCACCGCCTCGTAGAAGCGGTGGCGCACGGTGTTGAGCTGCGACATGTGCGGCGCCTCGGCCGATTCGAGGCCGCGGCGCGCCTGCAGGTCGACCACCGTGTCGGCGCGGCCGACGAAGCTCAGGCGGTCGCCGCCGCGCAGCCGCCGTTCGGGGGCGACCGGGGCGATCAGCTCGCCGTCGCGCTCGATGCCGGCGAGGAAGACGCCCTGCAGGTTGCGCAGCCCCGCCTCCTCGACGCTCTTCCCGTCGAGCGGTCCGCCCGCGACCACCTTCATGCTGACGGTGAACTCGCGCGAGCCGCCCGCGAAGTGGTGGCGCGCCGCCTGGCGGTCGGGTTGCAGCCACGGCACCGTGAGCACGAGCGTCAAGAGGCCGACGATCGCGATCGGCAGCCCGGCCGGCGTGATCTCGAAGAGGCCGAGCGGCGCGTGGCCGGCCTTCTCCAGCATCCCCGAGACGACGAGGTTGGTCGACGTGCCGATCGTCGTGGTGACGCCGCCGAGGATCACGGCGAAGGAGAGCGGCATCAGGTAGCGGGCGGCCGATTCGCGCGTCTTGTCGCACCAGCGCAGCACCTGCGGGATCAACATCGCGACGATCGGCGTGTTGTTGAGGAAGGCCGAGGCTCCCGCTGCGGGGACGAGGAGCTTGGCCATCGCCCACCGGCCGCGGCCGCCCTTGCCCAGCAGCCGCTCCAGCACGGGTTGCAGGAGCCCCGTCTTCTCGGCCCCGCGCGCCAGGACGTAGAGCGCGGCCACCGTCATCGGCGCCGGATTGCCGAACCCCTCGAACGTCTCGGTCGGCGTGATGACCCCGGCGAGCAGCAGCGTGATCGCCGCGCCCATCATCACGTTGGACGGCGCGAGCCAGTCCTTGGCGAGACACACCAAGGAGGCCAGCGCGACGGCGAGAGTGAACCAAGCTTGCCAAGTCATGGGAGGCGGCAACGTAGCCGATTCGGCGCCCCGGAGCGCCCGACTTTCGGGCCCGCCGGCCCGCCTCGCGCGATCGCGAAAAACCGTCCCGGCCCCGCGACGCTCGCCATGTCACTCCGCTACGCGAGCCACGCCCCGCACGACGCGGGTGCGCGCGCCGTGGATGCGCTCGAACGGTTCAAGGCGACCCAAGGTCTGACGCCTGCGCAGGGCTCACAAGGGCGAGCGGAAGCTGTCGCCTGACTCGGCCCCCTCGCGTTTCATGCGCGCACTCGCGTCGGTTAGTTAGCCGCGGACGTAGCCGCGACATCGCTTCCCCAGAGCAGGCGACGAATTGCAGAAATCCGTGAAACCCCGGCGGAGACTGGGTGCCCCCTCCATCTTCTGCTTCCGTAACTCATGGATCTGAAATGAGTTGAAGCGCGACCCGCGCGCTGGTCGGGCCGCGTTCCGGCGCGCCGGCAGCGCGGCGACGCAGGGCTACACTGCCGCGCTCGAGGGCGGAGGGGCGGCGATGCGCGTCGTTGCGGTGATGAACCAGAAGGGCGGCGTCGGCAAGACGACGACCACCTGCAATCTCGGCGCCGCCTTCGCCCGGCGCGGCCTGCGCGTGCTGCTCGTCGACCTCGATCCGCAGGCGCACCTCTCGCTGCACCTGAATCACGACGTCAACTCCGGCAAGCCGAGCATCTACGAAGTGCTGGTCGAGGCGCTGCCGCTCGAGTCGGCCACCACCCCGTGCGCGCCCGAACGGCTCTCGCTGGTGCCGGCGCACATCGATCTCGCCAGCGCCGAGCTCGAGCTCGCCGGCGAGATCGGACGCGAGACGCTGCTGCGCAGCGCGCTGGCGGAACTGGCGACGAAACAGCTCTACGACGTCGTGCTGATCGACTGTCCACCGTCGCTCGGGGTCCTGTCCCTGAACGGGTTGACCGCCGCCGACGAGGTGCTGATCCCGTTGCAGGCCGAGTTCTTCGCGCTGCACGGCATCAGCCGCCTCACCGACGTGATGCAGACGCTGCGGCGGCGGCTCAAGCGGGGCCCGCAACTGCTCGGGATCGTCCTGTGCCGGATGCAGGCGACGACGCGGCTGGCGCGCGAGGTCGAGGAAGAGGCGCGCGGTCACTTCGGCGCCCGCGTGTTCCGCACCGCGATCCGGCAGAACGTCCGCCTGGCTGAAGCGTCGAGCCATGGCCAGACCGTCTACGAGTACGACCCCTCTGCGCACGGCGCCAAGGACTACGCCGCACTGGCGGAGGAGATCGCCGCGACGTGGTCGGCCGCGGCGGCCCCGCCGGCTGCGGCGGGCGGCGGCGGCGCGGCG
>VGYY01000266.1 GCA_016872815.1 Planctomycetota bacterium | reverse complement strand
CACCACCACGACACGCCGTTCATGCGCTGGCTGCTGGACACGCTCGGCTGGATGTGCGACTGCGGCCTGCCGGAGCGGCCGCGCATCGGCCCCGGCCATGAGGACCACGATCACGGCAAGCTGACGCTGGTCGATGGCGTCTCCTACGCGGAGGAGCCGCCGAAGCCGGGCGGCGAGCCGGCGAAGGAAGGCGAGGGGGCGAAGGCCGAGGAGCCGAAGAAGCCGGCGCGCCCGGCCAAGGAGGCGCTGCGCGAGGCGCTGCGCCTCGCGCTCGCCGGCAAGCGCGGCGTCAACGTCTACGTGAGTTCGGCGGCCGACATCGAGAACCTGGTCGAGCTGCTCGGCACGTTCCCGCTGCGGGTGACCGTGACCGGCGCCGCGGGGCTGGTCGAGCAGGCGAGCGCGCTCGCGGCGGCCCGCCTGCCGGTGGTGCTGGTCCAGCCGCACGACCTTGGCGACGACGCCGTCGCAGCGGCGGCCGAGCTCGATGCGGCCGGCGTGCGCGTGGCGCTGACCACGGCCGGTCGTTCGCCGGGGGCGACGCGCTGGTTGTCGCTGTCCGCGGCGGCTGCCGTCGCCGGTGGCCTCGATCGCGAGAAGGCGCTCGCCGCCATCACGTCGCGGGCGGCGGAGGTGCTCGGGGTCGCCGATCGCGTCGGCACGCTGGCCGCCGGCAAGAACGCCGACGTGCTGATCACCAGCGGCGACCTGTTCGCCACGACCACCGTCGTCGAGCGTCTCTACGTCGACGGGCAGAACGTCCTCGAGCGCCGCTGATCGCGCGTTCCGCGTGATCGGGAGGGAATCCATGCAGCCATTGGTCCACTTCGCGCTGGCGCTCGCGCTGCCTCCGGGCGGAGCGGCGCCGGCGGCAGCGTCGGCGGCGGCCGGAGCACGCGTCGCCGCGCTGCAGCCGCCGCCCCTGGCGCTGCGCGTCGACTCGATCGTGCAACCCGACGGCGCGATCGGCCCGGGCGGGTGGATCGTCGTCCGCAACGGCCGCATCGAGTCGGTCGGCGGCGGCGCGCCGCCGGCGGGGGCGGCCGCGCTCGAGTTCGCGGGCGGCGTGGCGATGGCCGGCTTCGTCGATGTCGCGACGGTGCTCGGCGCCGGCGGGCAGCTGTCGGAACCGGCGCGCGCGTTCACGCCGGAGATCGCGGCGGCGGACGCATTCGATGGCGACCACTCCGACTTCCTCGCGGCGGCCCGCACCGGCGTGACGACGGTCGGCCTCGTGCCCGGCGCCAGCAACGTCGTCGGCGGGCGCATCGGCATCGTGCGCACCAGCGATGACGACGGACGCGGCGCCGCCGTGGCCGGCCACGGTCCGCTGCGCTTCACGCTGACCGAGGAGCCCTTCGGCGGATTGCGGGCGCCGACGTCGCGGATGGGCGCGCTGCCGATCCTGCGCGAGATGCTGGCGAACCAGAAGATGGCGCTCGCCGGCAGCAGCCTGGTCGCGGCCGACACCGCCGACCAGATCCGCATCGCGGTCGAGACCTTCGGCGCCGCCGGCCGTCCGTTCGCGCTGCTGCAGCCGGCGCGGATCGACGAGGCGATCGAGCTGGTGACGGGGAAGACCGCCGGCGCGGTGCTCGGCCCGTTCGACCTCGACAGCAGCGAGCGTGACCTGCGCGTCTCGTCGCTGCTCGCCGCGGCGCAGATCCCGATCACCTTCACGGCGAATGGCGATGGCAACGCGCTGCGCCTGACGGCGGCGCTGGCCACGCGCTCGGGACTCGAGGCACGGCTGGCACGGGCGGCGCTGTCCGCGACCGGCGCCCGACTGCTCGGCATCGACGGCGATGCGGGAACGCTCGAACCGGGTCGCCGCGGCGATCTGGTGGTGTTCGACGGCGATCCGCTCGATCTTGCGGCGCAGGTGCAGTTGGTCCTGGTCGGCGGTGCGGCGGTCGCGACCGAGGAGGAGGCGCGATGAGCGCAGCATCGATCGCCGTGGCGGCGCTCCTGGCGCTGGCGCGGACCGGCAGCGAGACCGCGCCCGCCGTGGCGCCCGACCTGGCCGCATGGCAGGGCGGCGAGCTGGTGGCGCTGCAGGCGGCCGAGGTGCACCTCGGCGACGGCACCGTGCACCGGCCGGGCATCGTGCTGCTGCAGGACGGCAAGGTCGTGGCGGCGGGGCAGGGGTTGCCGCTGCCCGCCGGCGGCCGGGTGATCGACTGCGGCGAGGCGGTGATCACGCCCGGCCTCGTCGACGCCGCTTGCCAGCTCGGGACGACGTCCCTGTTCGGTTCGGCCGAGCAGGCTTCCGAGGTGATCCCGCATCTCGACACGGCCGACGCGATCGACTTCTTCTCGCGCGATTTCATCGAGCTGGCCGCGGGTGGCGTCACCACGGTCTACGTCACCGGCGAGGCGTCCGCGGTGATCTCGGCGCGCGGCGCCGCGGTGAAGACCGCCGGCCCGCTCGCGGAGCGGCGGCTGGCGGCGAAGCCCTGCGTCAAAGTCACGCTCGGTCCCGAGTCGTCGGGCCGCGGCGTGTTCAACCGGCAGCCGAGCCGTTTCGGCGGCGGCG
Source organism: Planctomycetota bacterium (assembly GCA_016872815.1). Taxonomy (GTDB): domain Bacteria; phylum Planctomycetota; class B15-G4; order B15-G4; family SIAN01; genus SIAN01. The sequence goes on along the minus strand of VGYY01000266.1, from coordinate 2,914 downwards.
CCTCGTTCGCGAACCGCCGGCCGACCACCCGCATGGGCGCGGCGTGGGTCTTCCGCAAGGCGTTCCACGACACCATCGCCTGGCGCGACAGCGGCCGCCCGAGCAACGATGGCCTCGAGCCGGCGGCGATGGCCGCGCTTGGCGAGGTCCTCGCGGGCGCGACCGCGCTGCGCATGCAGGTGCGCGAGGCGATGGACTTCGACACGACCGCGCGGCTGGCCGACGAGTTCGGCCTCAAGTACTCGATCGAATACGGCACCGAGGCGGCGCAGCGGCTCGACCTGCTGGCGCGGCGCGCGGTGCCGGTGATCTTCGGCCCGGTGCGCGCCTCCGACTCGAATTTCGAGTCGTTCGAGTCGGCGGCTCCGGCGCTGGAGACGCCGAAGCTCCTGGCGGAGAAGGGCATCCCCTTCTGCCTCACCGCCTCCGACGGCAGCGGCGACGGCGGGCTCGCCCGCCAGGCCGGTCTCGCCATCCGCTTCGGCCTCGATCGGGCGCGCGCGCTGCGTGCCGTGACCGTCGACGCGGCCGCGATCTGCGGGCTCGATCAGCGCGTCGGCCGCCTCGCCCCCGGTCTCGACGCCGACCTCGTCGTCTGGAACGGCGCGCCGTTCGACGACGCGAGCAAGCCCGTCCTCGTCCTGATCCATGGCCGCCCCGTCGTCGATCCGCAGGGCCGCTTCCGCAAGGAGAACTCGTGATGGTCCTCTCGTCGCTCCTCGCCCCGACTCTGCTCGGCGCGCTGGCCGTGGCCGCCGACAGTGCGGCGGTCCGCGGCGGCACCGTGGTCAACCCGGACGGCACCCGCATCGAGAAGGGCGTGGTGGTGATCCAGGACGGTCGCATCAGCGCGGTCGGCGGCCCCGACACGCCGATCCCGGGCGACGCCGTCGTGCACGAGGCCGAGGGCCGGGTGGTCTTCCCGGCGCTCGTGCTGGCGCACACGCAGATCGGGCTCGACATCACCAACGAGAACGTCCCGGTCGCGCCGTTCGTGAACGTCTACGACGCGATCGAGCCCAACTCGGCCGAGTACGAGGATTGCCTGCGCACCGGGATCGGCACGGTGCACGTCATCCAGGGCAACAACACGGTGATCGGCGGCCTGTCGCGGATCATCCGGCCGCTCGGCGACATGATCGACGCGATGACCGTGCGCGCCGACGCCGGGCTGAAGGTCTCGATCTCGCCGCGCAGCGGCTTCAACCGCATGACCCAGCTGGCCGAGCTGCGGCGCGCCTTCGCCGAGCTCGCGGCGCACGTCGATGCGGTGGCGGAGAAGCGCTTCGAGGAGGAGAAGAAGAAGAAGGACGAGAAGGTTCTGGTCCTCCCCGACGAGGCGGCGCGGCAGGGGCTGGCGCTGGTCACGATCGACGACCTCGACGCGCGCTGGCGCACGCTGTGGCGCGTCAGCAAGGGCGAGGTGCCGCTGTTCGTCCATTGCGACCGCGCGATGGACGTGATGCGCGGCATCGATTGGCTGAAGGAGATGAAGCTGCTCGAGAAGACCACGTTCGTGGTCGGCAGCGAGGCGTTCAAGGCGGTCGAGGCGCTGAAGGCGGCCGGGCGTCCGCTGGTGCTGTCGGGCATCCTGGTGCACCGCGAGACCGATCCGGTCACCGGCGAGATCAAGGAGACCTTCGTGCCGAAGGTCTTCGCCGACGCGGGCGTGCCGTTCGTGCTGCAGCCCAACGGCTTCGGCTTCTCCGCGGACGGGATGCTCTGGTACCAGGCCGCGCGCTGCGTGCGCGAGGGCGTCGCCCGCGACGTCGCGGTCAAGGCGATCACGCAGTCCGCTGCCGACGCCATCGGCATGGGCGGCGAGCTCGGTTCGCTCGCGGCCGGCAAGTGGGGCAACGTCGCGATCCTGTCGGGCGACCCGCTCGACCAGGCGACCTTCGTCGACCGGATGCTGATCGAGGGGCGGCTCGCCTACGAGCGCGCGACCGACCGCCGGCTGAAGGAACTGACCACCGGCCAGGAGTCGCCGCCGGCGGCGGCCGCGAAGACCGAGGCGCCGGCGGCCCCGGCCGAGGCGCCGGCGCCCGCGCCGGCCGGCGATGCGAAGCCGGACGAGTCGAAGCCGGCCGGCGACGGCAGCGGCGAGCAGAACTGAATCGCGCGAAGCGACCGAGGAGCCCTGATCCATGGTGCACCGCACCGCTCCCTTGCTGGCTGCCACGTGCGCGCTGATCGGCGCCGCGCTGCTGCCGGTCCACGGCCGCGCCGCCACGCTCGGTGATGAGGCGCCGCCGGCCAAGCTGTTCCTCCGCGCCGCCGGCATCTGGACCGGTGCGCCGGAGGGCGGCAAGGTGCCGCCCTACGTCGCTCCCGGCGCGATGCTGATCGTCGACGGCAAGGTCGCGGAGATCGCCGCGACGCTGCAGCCGCCCGCCGACGCCAAGGTGATCGATCTCGGCGCGGCGGTGCTGATGCCGGGCCTGGTGGATGCGACGACGACGCTCGCCGGCAGTTCCGACTACCTGCAGAACGCGGTCTGGAAGGATGAGGCGGTCGCGGCGCACTTCGATCCGGCTGACGCCTTCGACCCGTGGGGCGATTGGCGGCCGGCGCTGCTCGGCGGCGTCACGACCGTCTACCTGTCGTGCGGCGAGCGCCGGCTGGTCAGCGGTCAGGGTGCGGTGGCGAAGCTCGCTTCGCAGGGCGGGGGGGCGACGCTGCTGGCGCGGCAGTCGGCGCTCGAGATCAATCTCGGCGCGTCGAGCCTGGCGCCGCCGCAGTTGGTCGATCCGCCGATGCCACCGGCGGCGGACCGGCCGATCGTGCCGGGCGTGACGCAGTTGCCTTCCACGCGCGTCGCCCAGTTGCTGGCGGTGCGCGAGGCGTTCGAGGGCGCGCGCGCGAACGGCGGGGCCGGCGGCGTCGCGCAGAGCGCGCTGGCGGCGGCCGTGCA
>VGYY01000265.1 GCA_016872815.1 Planctomycetota bacterium | reverse complement strand
CGCCCTGGCGCTGCTGCTCGCGCTGGGCGCCGCCGCCCCGCACGTCCTCGGCACCGGCGCCGGCGACTACTCGCACGTCTTCCGCCTGATCGCGGCGAAGTTGCGCCATCTCGGGCAGTTCCCCGACGACCCCGCCGCGCTCCCGTTCGAGGTGCGCATCCTCTGGCAGGGCCCGTTCGACACCACGTCGGTCGGCGACCTGTTCCGTTTCCTGTCGCTGGCGCTGCCGGGCGCGTTGCTCGCGTTGCCGCTCGCGTGGCGAGCGTGGCGGCCGGGCGCTGCCGCAGCGGCCCGGAGCACGGAGGGCGCCGCGACGAATGCCCTGCCCTTCCTCGCGCCGGCGCTGCTGGCGGCGCTGCTCGCGGCGTGGCTGATCCATCGCACGCTGGTGCTGGCCGGCGTGCTCTTTCCGGTGGCGACGGTGGTGACGCTCCAGTCGCTGTTCAGCGGCCCCGCCCGATGCGGGGGCGCAGCCGCAGCCGGCGCGCCCCGCTTCGGCGTGCTCGGCGCCGCGCTGTTGCTGCCGCTCCTGTCGGTGCCGTGGTTCGACACCTATGCCCGCCGCGCGACGCGCGACAACCTCTGGCACGATCCGGCGCAGGCGGTCGAGCTGCGCAGCGCGATCGCGGCGATCGAGAAGGTGGTGCCGAAGGACGAGCCGATCCTCTGCGACGAGGTGAACGGCACCGCCGTATTGGCCCACGCCCGTCGCCCGATCCTCGCGCAGCCGAAGTACGAATGGGCCGCGGCGCGCGCGCGGCTCGAGGAATTCCGCATGGTCGCCACTCACGGCACTCCCGAGGAGCTGGCCGCGTGGATGCGCGCGCACCGCTGCCGCTGGCTGCTGCTCGACTGGCTGTTCCTGTGGAGCACGCGCTACCAGGCCGGCATCGCCTACTCCGAGGACCAGATGGCGGGCGACACGGCGCTGGCGCTGGCCTACCAGGGGCTCCCCCTCCCTGGGTTCCGCAGCGTCTGGCGCAGCGGCGGCAAGCGGGACGGCATGCGGTTGTACGTGCTCGAGGAACTGCAGTAGGCGCAAGAAGGGCGCGCGAGCAGAGGCAGGGATCCACCGCCGATGGACGGGGCGAGGGGCGGACGGGCGCGGTGGCGGGGGAACCTCGCCCCGGCAGGACGATGAGGGGGGTGGGCTCGGCGCGAAAACGCTGGGCGCTCGGCTACAGACGCTGATCGGTGGTCTGGCGCGTTTTCGAGCCCCCTCCACCGCGCCCGTCCGCCCCTCGCCCCTGCTCGTGAGACGATCAAGCGGGCCGTGCGAGCGGGAGGAACGAGCACCTCGATCGAGAGAGTCGATCGAGCGGGCCAGGCGGGCGGGCGCGGGGGTCAACGGCGGTCGGCGGCGTCCCATTCGCCGTCGCGCCAGAGGCCGGTGTCGGCGCTGCGGGCGGCGGACTCGGCCTGCGCGAAGGCGGCGGCGTGGCGGCCCTTGCCGTACCGGGTGAAGAAGCGGCTCCAGCCGGCGCGGACCAGCTCGACGTTGGCGCAGCGGTCGTCGATGTGGACGTAGGCGAGGAGGCGGCCGTACTCGTCGCGCTCGGGCTTGGCCGGATCCTCGAACTCGAGCTCGACGGCACGACCATCGACCAGCGCGATCAGCGCGGCGGTGGCGCGCTCGAAGCCGGGGCGGCCGCGCTCGGGAGTGTTGATCCGCAGCAGGCGCACCTTCTCCTCGGGCGTGATCGAGCCGGGCACGACGACCACGAGAGTGTCGCCGTCGACCACGCGCTTGACCGTTGCAGCGAGCGGGCGCTCCGGACGGATCGCATCGCCCGCCGCGACCGCCGATCCGGCGGCGGAAGGCGGCGGATCGGACGGCCCTCGATCGCGCCAGACCGCGTACAGCCCGGCCAGCAGCAAGAGGAGCAGCAGCGGCCCGCCCCGCCGTCGCCTGCGTCGTGCCATCGTCCCGGCCTCCCCACCCTTCGACTTGCCGAGTTCATCATGTCGAGCGACCGCGACGCCGTCGCCGTGAGGCGACCGACCGTGGATCAGGCGTCCCGGGAGGTCAGCGGCGCGAGGCGTCAGCGGCGGTAGAGCGACTCGAAGCGGGCGGCGACTTCGGGCGCGGTCGGCACCGGCTGCGCCGGAGAGCGCAGCCGGTCCCAGAGGCCCGGCTCGTCGAGGAAGCGGACCATCGCGTCACGCAGGCTCGCCGCATCGCCCGGCCGGAAGCCGAGTCCGTTGGCGCGCGCGCGCAGCAGCTCCGCCATGCCGCCGTGGTCGGCGACGATCACCGGCAGCCGGCCGAGCGCCGCCTCGTCGAGCGTGATCGGCGCGTTCTCGTACCAGCGCGAGGGCAGCACCAGCACGTCGAGCGAGGAGAGCACCTCGGCGAAGCGCTCGCGGCCGAAGCGGCCGTGGAAGCGGATGGCCGGATCGCGGTTGCCGGCGGCGATCCGCCGCTCCCAGGCGCCGCCATCCCACGGCGAGGTGCCGTGGATGGCCAGCGTCGCGCCCCGCGCGCCGAGGCCGGCGAACGCCGCGAGCAGGAGGTCGATCCCCTTCGACGGCAGCAGCGAGCCGACGTAGCCGAAGCGCAGCGGGGTGCGCGGCGCCGCGTGCGGGGCGAGCGCGGCCGCCACCGCCGGGTCGATGCCGTTCGGCACCACCTGCGTCCGCGAAGCGTCGAGGCCGTGGCGGACGTGCTCGTCGAGGACGAAGCGCGACGGTGCGGTGATCACGTCGGCCTGATTCAGCTGCGCGATCATCTCCGCGGTGCGCCGCCGCAGCGCGCCGGCCCCGAGGTTCTCGCGCAGGTAGCCCGGCAACGTCAGCAGCCCGGCGAGCGGCGCGCGGACGAGGTGGTTCCAGCCCCAGTGCACACGCTTGCCGCGGATGCAGCGCGCGCACTTCGCCGGGTCGATCGTCGCGCACACCTCGCCCCGGGGCGTGTAGCGCTGGCCGCGCGCGCAGAGGTGCCAGAAGTCGTGCAGCGTGAAGATCACCCGCGCACCGGCCGCCTTCGCCGCCGCGACGAGGTCGACCGAGAGGCCGATCGTGTGGTGGAAGTGGACGACGTCGACGCCGCCCGCCAGCTCGCGCTCGAAGGCGGCGCGCACGCCGGCGTCGAGATAGGTCGCCCGCAACGAGGTCGCCCGCGCCAGCGCCGTCGCCACGCGGGTGACCGGGATCCCATCGACGCGCTCGTGCATCCGCGTGAGCGCCGGCACTTCGCGCCCGCCGCCGCCTACGAACGCGCGGACCGCGTGGCCGCGCTCGCGCAGCGCCCGATCGAGCCAGTGGGCGGCGAGCTCTGCCCCCGCGTGCTCGTTCGGCGGGTAGCCGTGAGCGACCGTGACGATTCGCAAGCGCGTCCCCGCCGCGGCGCGATCACTTCACGCCGTGCATCCAGCGGTTGATGAACTTCGACACGACGATCACCGCGATCCCGAGCCCGATGCCCGCCCATGCGACATAGCCGAAGACCCCGCCGTAGGCATTGACCTTGGCGAGCGCATCGTTCACCGCGCCAGCGCGATCGGCGGCGAGGCTCGAAATCTCGCCGGCAAGGAAGTTGCCGGCCGCGATCGAGATGAACCACGCGCCCATCACCATGCCGGTCATGCGCGCAGGCGCCAACTTGGTGACCATCGAGAGACCGACCGGCGAGATGCAGAGCTCACCGATCGTGTGCACCAGGTAGAGGCCGAAGAGGAAGTACCAGAAGACGAGGCCGGCCGAGTTCGCGCCGCCGATGCCGAGGTTGAGGACGACGAATCCGACACCCATGCCGAGGAAACCGATCCCGAACTTGGCGGGAATCGACGGATTGGCGCCACGGCGGTCGAGCATCACCCAGAGCGCAGCGAAGACCGGCCCGAGGGCGACGATCAGCACCGCGTTGACCGACTGCCACCACTCCGGCGGCATCGTCCAGCTTCCGAGCGCCAACGGGTGGAGCTGTCCCTTCGCGAAGAAGTTGAGCGAGTTGCCCGCCTGCTCGAATCCGGCCCAGAAGACGCTGTTCAGCAACAGGAGCAGCACCAGCACGAACATGCGCTGGCGCCCGATCGTCTCCTCCTTCGCTGCAACCGCGAGCAGGAAGGCGACGATCACGCCGAACGCCACGTAGATGATCGTCCCGACGTAGCTGGCATCGATCTTGAGCAGCGCGTAGCAGATTGGCGCCACCAACAACCCGCCGGCGACGACCTTGAGGATCGGCCCGACGCCCTCCTTGCCCGGCGGCGGCAGCCCCTTGTCGCCGAGGTATTTGGTGAAGGAGCCGAAGCAGACCAGCCCGAGCAGCATCCCGATCCCGGCCAGCAAGAAGCCGTAGCGGTAGTCGGGCACCGGCGGCACGTACCCCGGCTGGCCGAACTCCCCGACCGCCGGCGTGCCCATCGCGTAGGCGATCATCCCGCAGAAGACCGGCGCCAGCGCCGCGCCGATGTTGATGCCCATGTAGAAGATCGTGAAGCCGCCGTCGCGGCGCGGGTCGCCTTGCTGATAGAGCTTTCCGACCAGCGACGAGATGTTCGGCTTGAACAGACCGTTGCCGACGATCAGCAGCGACAACCCGAAGAAGAAGAACTCCTTCTGGCCGAACGGCCCGAGCTCGAACTTCGGCACCATCAAGAGGAACTCGCCCGCGGCCATGAAGAGGCCGCCCAGCACGATCGCTCGCCGGTAGCCGAGCAGTCGATCGGCGATCGACCCGCCGAAGATCCCGAGCGCGTAGACCAGGGCGGTGAAGCCGCCGTAGCTCGCCGACGCCGCGCTCTGCCCCTCCCCTTGCGAGAGATTCCCGAAGAACTGCTCCGCGATGTAGAACGCGAGCAGGGCGCGCATGCCGTAGTAGCAGAAGCGTTCCCACAACTCGGCGAAGAAGAGCACGAACAACCCGCGCGGGTGGCCAAGCAACGTCGCTTCTGCCGCCGTCGCCCCACCGCCTGGATTCTGCTGCATGCGTCACCTCGCCAAGGAAAGCTGCGCCGCATCGGAGCATCGCGGCGATTGCGCCGGATGGTACGGGCGGTGCCGCGCGGTACCAATGGGCGGTTTCCTGCGCGGGTGCGATCGCCGCAGCGGGGCCCCGCACACGTGATCCACCTCGAGGGACGCGTCTCCGTCGAAGCCGCGCTCCAGGCCGGGCGGCGGCGGATCTCCGTGATCCTGCTGAAGGAAGGGGCGCACGAGGAGAAGCTCGCGGAGCTGCTCGCGGCGGCGGAGCGGCGCAAGGTCGCGGTGAAGCGCGTCCCGGGGACGGAGCTCGACGCACTGGCGCATGGCCGTTCGCACGGAGGTGTGCTGGCTTTGTGCGTACCGCTGAAGCCGCTGGAGGAGCGCGAACTCCTCACGCTGCTCGACGGCCAGGCGACTGCCCCGCTGCTGCTGCTGCTGGACGGCACCGAGGACGAGCGCAACCTCGGCTTCACGCTCCGCAGCGCCGAGGCGCTGGGCGCGACCGCCGTGCTGGTGAAGAAGCACCTGCTCGACTTCGACGAGA
>VGYY01000264.1 GCA_016872815.1 Planctomycetota bacterium | reverse complement strand
CGCTTCGCCCTCGCGCAGGCGCGCGGCGTACCGCTCGGCCAGCAGGTCGCAGGCGGCGTCGTCGGCCGCCAGGGCCGACTCGACCGCGTCGCGCTCGTCGAGCATCGCCTCGAGGAAGCCGTCCGGAACCGACTTGTCCTGCGCCGCTGGCGGCCCCCCTTCCAGCGCGAGCAGGTACTCGCCGCGCCGATGGCGATCGCGCAGCACCGCGTAGGCCTCGTTCACCTGCGCCGCACCGAGCACCGCGCGCGCCTTGACGCCCGGCGCCGACCCGGCGAGGTCGGGGTGGAGGTCGCGGCCGAACCGGACCACCCGCTGCTCGAGCAGCGCCTCGTCGACGGCGAACCCGCGCGGCAGCGCCAGCGTCGCGAAGTGGTCGCGCCGCGCGTCGTGCGGCTGGAACGCGCCGCAGCCGCGGCAGCGCTGCGGATTCTCGAGCGGCAGGCGGCAGGCGACGCAGGCGACGACGGGCGAGGCGCCGGTCATGCCGAGAATGACGCCCCGCAGCCGCACGATCCGCTCGATTGCGGATTCTTGAACACGAAGCCGCGGCTGGTCAGGTCGTCGTTGAAGTCGACCTGGGTGCCCTCGAGGTAGAGGTAGCTCTTCGGATCGACGAAGACCCTGAGGCCGGCCGATTCGAAGATCTCGTCGCCGCGGGCCGGATGCGGTTCGAGGTTCATCACGTAGGAGAAACCGGAGCAGCCGCCTCCCTTCACGCCGAGGCGCAGCCCGGCGTCGCTGCCGAGCTGCTTCTGCACCATCACGCGGCGCACTTCCGCCGCCGCCTTCTCGGTGACGCTGATCGTCGCGATCGACTCCTCGGCCATCGTGCTCATACCGCCTTCGTCGCCTCACCCGCCGCCGCGCCGGCGGCTGGATCGGCGACCGCCGCCTGCTGCTTCTTCTGGTAGTCGGCCAGCGCCGCGCGGATCGCGTCCTCCGCCAGCACCGAACAGTGCACCTTCACCGGCGGCAGCGCGAGCTCCTGCACGATGTCGACGTTCCTGATCTGCAGCGCCTGCTCGACCGTGCGCCCCTTCACCCACTCCGTCGCGAGACTCGACGAGGCGATGGCGGAGCCGCAGCCGAAGGTCTTGAACTTGGCGTCCTCGATGACGCCCTTCTCGTTCACCTTGATCTGCAGCCGCATCACGTCGCCGCACTCCGGCGCGCCGACCACGCCGGTGCCGACGTCGGGCGCGCTCTTGTCGAGCGAGCCGATGTTGCGCGGGTTGTTGTAGTGGTCGAGGACCTTGTCGCTGTAGGCCATGGTCGTCTCTCGTCTCTCGTCGCTCTTCTCTCGTCGCTGCCGGTGCCGCACGAATCCGCGGCTGCGCTCAGGCGGCCGCGGCGGGACTCAGTGTTCGGTCGGGGACCACTTCACGCTCTTCATGTCGATGCCCTCCTTCGCCATCTCGTACAGCGGCGACATCGCGCGCAGCCGCTGCACCGCGGCCACCACCCGTTGCGCGGCGAAATCGACCTCGGCCTCCGTCGTGAAGCGGCCGATGCCGAAGCGGATCGAGGTGTGGGCGAGGTCGTCGCCGACGCCGATCGCCTTCAGGACGTAGGAAGGTTCGAGGCTGGCCGAGGTGCACGCCGAGCCGGAGGAGACCGCCAGTTCGCTCATGCCCATCATCAGTCCCTCGCCCTCGACGTAGGCGAAGCTCACGTTCAGGTTGCCCGGCAGCCGTTCCGTCGGATGGCCGTTCAGGTGGATCTCGTCGAGGCCGGCGCGAAGCTGCGACCAGAGCCGCTCGCGCAGCGCGGTCAACCGGACGGTCTCGCTCGCGAGCTCGGCCCGCGCCAGCGCGCAGGCGCAGCCGAGCCCGACGATGCCGGGGACGTTCAGCGTGCCCGACCGCATGCCGCGCTCGTGGCCGCCGCCATCGAGCTGCGGCGAGAGGCGCACGCGCGGGTTGCGCCGGCGGACGTACAACGCGCCGACCCCCTTCGGTCCGTAGACCTTGTGGCCCGACAGCGAGAGGAGGTCGATCCCCATCGCGTCGACGTCGAGCGGGATCTTGCCGACTCCCTGGGTCGCGTCGGTGTGGAACAGGACGCCGCGCTCCTTGCACAGCTTGCCGATCGCCGCCAGCGGGTGGAGCGTGCCGATCTCGTTGTTCGCCGCCATCAGCGAGACGAGCACCGTGTCGGGCCGGATCGCTCGCGCCAGCTCCTCGAGCCGGATCGCGCCGTACCGGTCGACCGGCAGCAGCGTGACCTCGCACCCCTCCTGCTCCAGGCGCTTCAGCGGATCGAGCACCGCCTTGTGCTCGGTCGGTGCCGAGATCAGGTGGCGCCCCTTCTCGCGATACATCTCGGCGACGCCCTTGATCGCGAGGTTGTTCGCCTCGGTCGCGCCGCTGGTGAAGACGATCTCCTTCGCGTCGCCGCCGACCAGCCCCGCCACCTGCGCGCGCGCCTGATCGACCGCCTTCTCGGCCTCCCAGCCGTAGGCGTGGTTGCGACTCGCCGAGTTGCCGAACTTCTCGCGGAAGTACGGCAGCATCGCTTCGAGGACGCGCTCGTCGAGCGGCGTCGTCGCCTGGTAGTCGAGGTAGATCGGGTTCTTCATCACCTGCACTCCGGTCGCGGGGGGCGCGCGCTCAGCGCGTCCCCGACAACGAGAAGACCTCGCTCAGGAGCTGGTCGAACGTGAGTCCGTCGAGCACTTCGTGGATCCGCTCATGGACCCGGCGCAGCGGCGCCTTGATCGGGCAGCTGTCCTCGATCTGGCAGCTCGAGACGACGCCAGCGGCGGCGCCGTCGCTGCTCGGGACGCACTCGACCAGCCGGACGTCGCCTTCGAGTGCCCGCAACAGGCGGCCGACCGAGAGCAGGTCGGGCGCGACGGCCAATTCGTAGCCGCCATGGACACCGCGCACCGAACGCACCAGGCCGACGCGGTGCAGATCCTTCAGGATGTTGGCGAGGATCGCCGGCGGGATCCGGGTGGTGTCGGCGAGCGCCCGGGCGCTCACCGGTGCCGTCCGCGCCCGCGTCGCCAGGTGCGACACGGCCAGGATGGCGTAGTCGAGGCGGCGCGAGAGCTTGATCATCCGCAGTTCCAGCCCGGGCGACGTAACCGATGACAGGTCAACGGCTTCCTGAGCCTTTCCAGCGTCGGTTCCGTACCGACCTTGAATCTGGATGAATCAGGTGCGGATTACTTAGTCGGCCGTTGGTCGACGGGCAAGCGGAAAATCAGGACGGATTCAGTACGAGTTTCTGTCCGCCCCCGGCGGAGGTTCACCCGCCCGCCTGCAGCGCGGCATCGGTCCACGCCACGATCCGTGTTTCGAGCTCCGCCGCCCGCGCCAGCAGCCGGGCGACCTCGGCGCGCCGCGCCGCCGCAGCCGCCGACCCGTCACCGACCAGGTTCACCAGGACGTTCCACGCCGCGCAGCGCGCCCCGGCACGCAGCAGGAGCGCGCCCGAACCGGCATCGGTGGCGAGACGCGTGTTCAGCACCGCCAGCGCGCCATCGAGGCACTCCATCGCCTCGCGGCAACTCTTCGCCGTCTGCAGCGGAACGGCCGCCGAGTGGTCGTTGGCGGCCGCGACCGCGGCGGCGCGCGCCGCCTTCTCGGCTTCCGTGCCCTGCGGCAGCTTGCGCGCGCTGCGGACCGCCTCGAACGCTGCGGCGTCTTCATCCGCCAGGCGGGACAGCTGCGCGGCGGCAGCGAGCAACCCGCGCTCGATCTCGCCCAGCACGGCGTCGTGCTCGCCGGGGCCGCCCTTCTTGCCGAGCGAGAAGCGCAGCGCCATGCAGCCGAGTGCCGCACCGAGCGCGCCGGCAAGGGCGGCGCCGGTGCCGCCGCCCGGAGTCGGCGTGCGTGCCGCGAGCTGCTCGACCAGTTGATCGAACGGCAGGCGGGCGTAGACGGTGGCGGCGGGTTCCATCGATTCCTCGGAAGAAGGGTGGGTCTGGCGTGGTTCGCGCCTCAGGACTCGCGCCGGCGCGTCTGCGCCAGCAGCGCGAGCACCTTGAGCAACTCGACGATCGCGGCTGCCGCGGCGGCGACGTAGGTCCACGCCGCTGCGCGCAGCACGGCGCGCGCGCCATCCTGCTCTGCGCCGACCAGCACGCCGCTGTTGGAGAGCAGCGAGAGCGCGCGCCGCGACGCGTCGATCTCGACCGGCAGCGTGACCAGGCTGAACAGCACCACCGCGGCGAAGCCGAGTGCGGCGACGAACAGCAGCATCTGGCCGAACGCATTCTGGGATGCCAGAGCGACCATCACGCCGATCGGGAACAACCAGCCACCGATGGTCGAGCCGATGGCGACGACCGGCACCAGGCGGCTGCGCAGCGTGAGCCAGGCGTAGGCGTCGGCGTGCTGCAACGCGTGCCCCGCCTCGTGTGCCGCCACGCCGAGCGCCGCGATCGAGCGGCTGCCGTAGACCTGCTCCGAGAGGCGGAGGGTCCGGCTGCGCGGGTCGTAGTGGTCGGAGAGCAGGCCGCGGACCGGCTCGACGCGGACGTCCGCGATCCCGCGCGAGCGCAGCAACAGCTCGGCGACTTCGGCGCCGGTCAGCCCGGACCGGGTCGCCGTCCGCGACCAGCGCGCGAAGGTCGACTTCACGCGCGCCTGGGCCAGCAGGGCGAGCGCCGCGGCCGCGAGCGGCAACCAGAGGTGGAACAGCGGGTTGGCGCCGGGCGGCAGCAGCCAGGGTGCGAATTGCAGCAGAGGTGCCATCGCGGCCGGAGCTCCAGGGGGGATATGTCAGCTTGACGCGGCGGCAGCGGCCGCGAGCGTCGGTGATGCAACGGCAGTGCCGTCCCCTTCGTTCAACGTCCGGCGGAGTATAGGTGGCGTGATGGGCGCTCTCCGCGAGCTCTACTGCGACTGGAACGGCAGCGCGCCGCTGTGTGTTGCCGCGCGCCGGCGGCTCGAGCAGGCGCTCGCCGAGGAGCTCGGCAACCCTGCAAGCCTCCATCGCCCCGGCGAGCGCGGACGCATCGCGCTCGAACAGGCGCGCGCCGAAGTGGCGGCACTGTTCGGCGCAGATCCAAGCGAGCTCGTCTTCACTTCGGGCGGAACCGAGGCCAACCACCTCGCCATCGCCGGCCGCTTCGAAGGCGCGCCCACCACCGCCCACCTGGTCACGACGGCGATCGAGCATGCGTCGGTGCTGGCGGCCGCCGATCGGCTGGCCGCGCGCGGGATCGCGGTGACCCGCGTCGCGCCGCAGCGCGACGGGACCGTGGCCGTGGGCGACCTGCTCGCCGCCGTGACGCCGATGACGCGACTCGTCGCCTGCATGGCCGCGAACAACGAGACCGGTGCGCTGATGCCCATCGCCGAGCTGGCGGCCGCCCTGCGCCCGCTTTCCATCCCGCTGCATGTCGACGCGGTGCAGTTGCTCGGCCGCGCAAGGCTGCAAGCCGGCGCATTCGGCGCGGCGACGGTGAGTTTCTCCGGTCACAAGCTCGGCGGACCGGCCGGTGGCGGCGCCCTCTGGATCGCGCGCGGTCATGCGCTCGCGCCGTGGATCGGCGGTGGCCGGCAGGAGCG
>VGYY01000263.1 GCA_016872815.1 Planctomycetota bacterium | reverse complement strand
CCGCCGTCGCGCGACGGGACGGGCGGATCGATCGCCGGCGGCGACTCGCGCAACGACCACCACGCCACCGCCGCGATGGCGCCCGCGAGCGCGATGGCCAGCGCCGTTCGCCGCCCGCTCATCCGCCGGCCGGCTTCGCGCGTTGCGCCGCGCTCCGTTTCGAGAAGCCGGCGTCGACGAAGGCCAGGCTCTCGACCAGCGCAGCCTGGAGCGTGCCGCCGCCCCAGCTGTGCTTGCCGCCCTCGATCAGGCGGAAAGTGTGCGGCAGACCCTGCGCCGTCAGCACCTTCGCCAGCTCCTCGTTGGCCGGACCGAAGCCGTAATGATCGGCCGTACCGGCATCGAAATAGAGGCGCAGCGCGCCGATCGACCGGGTGCGCAGCGCGAGCGACGTCGGGTTGATCGCGGCGAACTTCTCGGCGTCGATCGGACGGCCGAGGAGCGCGGTCCAGCCCATCCGGTCGCCGTACCGTTCGACGGTGCTGCGATGCGGCTCGGGCAGCTGGGCCGGATCGTCGGGGAAGGTCGCGGCCGAGTGGGTCGCGACGGTCGCGAAACGGTCGGGCTCGGAGAGCGCGAAACAGAGCGCCGCCATCCCGCCGAGGCTGACTCCCATCAACGCGAGGTCGCCGCGCTCGGTCGAGACCCGGTGGTTCGTGGCCAGCCAGTTCGGGATGTCCTTGGTCACGTAGTCGCGCACGTCCCCGGCCGGCTCGCCATTCAGGTAGAGCGAGGCGCGGGGCGTCGCCACGGCGACCACGATGCACTGCGCCAGCTTGCCCGTCGCGATCTGCTCGTCGACGACCCTGGCCCCGCCGAAGTGGAAGTCGCGGTCGTCCTCGCTCAGGCCGTGGAGCCAGAGCACCAGCGGATAGTGGCGCTGCGCGTTCGCCGGTGCGGTGTAGTCGATCGGCAGGTAGACCCCGAGCGAAGCCTTGCGCGCCTTGAGGCTCTGCGTCTCGATCTCGACGCGCTGGTAGCTGAGCTGGGTCAGGTCCACCGACGCCGGATCGCGCTCCGGCGGGCGGCCGAACCGCCGCCCGCCGCCCGGCGGCGGTTGACCTTGCGGCGGCGCACCGTCCTGCGCCACGGCCGACGCCATTCCTGCGGCGAGCAGCGCTGCCATCGTCCACTTCGACGCCATGGTCGCTCTCCTCCGCAGCTCGTCGCCGCCGGACAGCCGTGGTGAAGGACGGGACGTTAGCGCGATTCGCCGCTCCTGGCGGCGACGGCGGCAGACGTCGCGCGGCGGCGAGCTGTCCGTTGCCGTTGCGGCGGTTCATGATGGCGCGCCGGAACGCGTCACACGCCGGAGAGCACCCATGACCCCCATTCGCTCGCCATCGGTCGTCTTCGCCCTCGCGCTGACGGCGTTGCCGCTGCCGCCGGCAACGCCGCCGACGCAAGCGACGGCGCCGATCTCGCCGCCGGCAGCGGCCGTCGCTCCGCGGGTGCGCCTCTTCCTGCTGGCCGGGCAGTCGAACATGCAGGGTCAGGCGGTCGCCGATCTCGACGATCCACGCGACTACAACGGCGGAAAGGGCACTCTGCGCCACCTGCTGGCCGACGGTGAGCGTGGCCGCCGCTGGCGCCACCTCGTCGCAGCGGACGGCAGCTTCTCGGTGCGTGACGACGTGTTCGTGGTCTACCGCACGGACGAGGAGCTGAAGGCGGGCCCGCTCTCGGTCGGGTTCGGCCCGTATCGCGGCAACCACCACTTCGGCCCCGAGCTAGCGCTCGGCCACGTGCTGGGCGAGCGGTTCGCCGAGCCGGTGGTGCTGGTGAAGACCTGCTGGGGCGGCAAGAGCCTCGCCCACGACTTCCTTCCGCCGAGCGCCGACGGCCCGACCGGCGCGTACTACACGCGGATGCTCGACGAGTTCCGCGCGGCGGTGGCGGCGCTGCCGGCGACTTTTCCGGCGCTGGCCGGCCATTCGGCGGAGCTCGAGGGCGTCGTCTGGTTCCAGGGGTGGAACGACGGCTGCGATGACGCGGCGGCGGCGGCCTACGAGGAGAACCTCGTGGCGCTGATCCGCGACCTGCGTGCGGAGTTCGGCCGGCCGCGACTGCCGTTCGTCGTCGGCGAGACCGGGAACATGGACCACGCCGTGCTGCGCGCGGGGCAGCGCAAGGCGTGCGAACGGCCCGAACTCGGCGGCGGCGTCCGCTTCGTCCCTACGGCCGATTTCCGCCGGCCCGCCGAGCAATCGCCCAACACGACCCACGGGCACCACTGGTTCGGCAATGCCGAGAGCTACCTGCTGATCGGCGAGGGGCTCGGTCAGGCGCTGGCCGACCTGGTCGGCGGGGGCGGCTGACCGCGCAGCGCGTCGGCGACATCCCAGCCGAGCGCCAGCAGCGCCGGCACGAGGAGGAGCGTGAACAGCGTGCTGGCGATCAGCCCGCCGAGCAGGACGATGCCAAGCCCCTGATAGAGCTCGCTGCCGGCGCCGCCGCCGATCGCCAGCGGCAGCAGGCCGGCGACCGTCGTGATCACCGTCATCAGGATCGGCCGCAGGCGCGAGCGCGCCGACTCGGCCAGCGCGCGGCGCCGCTGCATCCCCTCAGCGCGGAAGTTGTTCGCCTGGTGGACGATGAGGATCGCGTTGTTGACCACGATGCCGGCCAGCAGGATGAAGCCGATCATGGTCAGCACGTCGAACGACGCGTTGGCGGCGCGCCCCTGCGCGAAGGCGATGGCCGCGACCCCGCCCGAGAGCGCGAGCGGCACCGTCACCAGGATCACCAGCGGCGCCAACCAGCCGCGGAACAACGCCACCAGCAGCAGGTAGGTGATCAGGATCGCCAGCCAGAAGCTGCCGGTCAGCGTGGCGAGCGTCTGCGACAGCTTGTCGGCCGAGCCGCCGAGTTCGACCGCACAGCCGGGCGGAAGCGTCGTGCGGGCGGCGGCCAGCACCTCACGCTCGGCGCGCTCGATCGCGGCGCCGAGCGGGACGCCGGGATGCAGCGACACGGTCAGCGTCACGTTGCGCTGCCGCTCGCGACGGTCGATCGAGACCGGGCCGCTGCGCCGCTCGAGGGTGGCGACGTCGGCCAGCACGATCACTTCGCCGCGCGGCGTGACCAGCGGCAGATGGCGCAGCGCCGCCTCGCCCTGCACCCGCTCCTGCGGCACCACCAGCGTCACGTCGTGGTCGCGACCGCCGTCGGAAAAGAGGCTGACCCGCCGTCCGGCCAGCACCACCTCCACCACAGCGCCCACCTCGGCGACGGAGAGCCCCTGCTCGGCCGCCTTGCGCGCGTCGACCTCGACCTTGAGCTCCGGTCGCCCCTCGACGTAGCCGCTGCGCGCCGACTGCACCCCCTCGACCGCGCCGAGTCGCGCCACCAGCTGGTCGGCGGTCCGCGCCAGCACCGCGAGGTCGGGTCCGGAAACATGCACCTCGAACTGGGAACCCGGGTCGTTGAACAGCGACAGCCGCATCGGCAGCAGGAAGCGGAAGCCGGGCACGCCGGCGCAGGCGCCGAACATCTTCCGAACGAAGGCGTCGAGCGCTGGCCCGGTGCCGTACTCGGGTTTCAGCATCACACCGCCGCCGTTGAAGCTGCTCGCCGCGACGCTGAAGGTGTCGCGCGTCTCCTCCTGGCGGTGGACCCAGCGCTCCAGCACGTTCAGGTTGTCGGCCACCTGTTCGATGCGCAGCCCGGGGATCGGCTGGGCGAGGAAGAAGATGAAGTTCGAGTTGCCGGCCGGCAGGTAGCCGGGTGACGGGAGGAATCGGAGCGGCAGCGCCGAGACGGCGACGATCAGCAGCGTGAGTCCGAGCCGCTGCAGCGTGGCGCCGCGGCGCGCGGAGACGAGGGAGGCGACGACGGCGCCGTAGGCGCGGGTCAGCGCGCCCTCGCGTTCCGGCCGCGCGGGTTCCGGCGCCGTTGCCGCTGCCGCAGGCTCCGCCGGCCGCGCCCGCTCGCGCCAGAGCAGCGCGCACAGCGGCGGCACCACCAGCAGCGCCACCACGAGCGACAGCCCGACTGCCGAGGCGATGGTGATGGCGAGGTCGGCGAACAGCTGCCCCGCCTCTTCCTTCACGCCGAGGATCGGCAGGAAGACCGCCATCGTCGTCAGCGTGCTGGCCAGCACGCCGCCCCACACCTCGCGGCCGCCCTCGATCGCCGCCGCCACCGCGCCCTTGCCCATCGCGCGGTGGCGGAAGAAGTTCTCCAGCACGACGATCGCGTTGTCGACCACCATGCCCGAGGCGAACGCCAGCCCGGCGAGGCTGATCACGTTGAGCGTCCGCCCGAGCTGGTCCATCACCAGGAACACGGTGACGAGCGACACCGGGATCGCCACCGCGATGACGATCACGCTGCGGAACGAGCGCAGGAACAGGAGCAGCACCGCCACCGACAGCAGCGCGCCGACCACCAGGTTGCCGGTCACGAACTCGAGCGCGTCGTTCAGGTAGGTGGTGTCGCGGTAGACCGACTCGAAGCGCAGGTCGAGGCCGCGCTCGGCGAGACGGGCGTTGATCCGCGCAATCTCGCGGTCGCAGGCGGCGATCAGCTCGACGACGTTGGCGCCAGCCTGCCGGTTGACGCCCAGCGCGATGTTCTCCTGGCCGTTGCCGCGCACGAACGAGCTGCGCTCGCGGTAGCCGTCCACCACCTGCGCCACATCGCCGACGGTGACGGTGCCGCGCGGGTCATGGCGGATGGTCAGGCCGGCGATCTCGGCCGGGACCAGCTTGCGCCCCTCGGTGCGCACCATCAGCTGCCCGGCCGGCGTCTCGATGGTGCCGCCGCGCAGGTTGACGTGGCCGCGCGCGAGCGCCGCGGCGACCTCGGCGAAGGTGACCCGCCGGCCGGCGAGCCGCTCCGGATCGAGGCGCACCTGGATCTCGCGCTCCTCGCCGCCGAAGATCAGCAGCCCGCCGACGCCCGGCACCCGTTTCAGCTGCGGCTCGACCTCGTCCTTGACGATCTGCCGGATCCGCCCGGGGTCGTACGGCGAGCGCGACACCAGCCAGATCGCCGCCTCGCGCTGCATCGGCGGCACCAGCGCGACGATCGGCTCTTCGGCGTCGGCCGGCAGCGGCGGCATCTCCGCCAGCTTGTTCATCACGTCGATCAGCGCCGCGTTCTTGTCGATGCCCCAGTTGTATTCGAGGCTGACCGCGCTGTAGCCCTCGGTCGACGTGCTGATCAGCTTCTCGACGCCCTCGCAGTTCTGCACCACGTCCTCGATCGGACGGGAGACCTGCTCCTCGACCTCGCCGGCCGACGCGCCGAGGTAGATCGTCTCGATGGTGATGATCGGCGTGTCGACGGTCGGCTTGAGCTGCACCGGGATCGACCGGTAGGCAAGCCACGAGAAAAGCAGCGCGAGGATGACGCCGACGGCGATCGTGTGCGGGCGCTCGACGGCGAAGCGGACCGGGTTCATCGCGCCGGCGCCTCGCCGCCGCCGGCCGCGCCACCCGTCGCCAGCACCAGGGCGCCGGGACGGACGTTCTCCTTGCCGATCAGCACGATCGGCGCGCCGTCGCCGAGCGCCGCCGGATCGACCGGCGCCA
>VGYY01000262.1 GCA_016872815.1 Planctomycetota bacterium | reverse complement strand
GCGGGTCCCGCCGCGGCGACGATCGGCCGGCGCTGGCCGATCGGCGACGCCGGCGTCGGTCGCGACTACTTCCACTCCGAGGTGATCGGCCCGCCGAGCAGCGAGTGCTTCTTCAGCGTGAGCTGGATCTCGGTCTCCTCCTCCTTCGCGTGGTCGATCACGTACTCGGCGGGGAACCACGTCGCGGAGTTGTCGGAGTTGAAGGTCTCGGTCGAGATCTTGCTCATCGCCTTCGGCTTGCCGAGCGCCCCGCCGCCGCGCTTGCGCGCCGCCACCTCGTAGTACGGGATCTCGTCGTAGATGCGGCCGATGATCGCTCCGCTCTTCTCCTTCACCAGCAACGTCTTCGGCAGGATCACCAGCGCCTTGTCGCGCTGCTCGGTCTTGAAATCGACGGTGTAGGGCCCGCCGAGATCGAGCGTCGTCACCTCACCCGGCTTCACATCGAACGCGCCGCTCTCGCCCTTGAAGATCCACGCCTGCTTCATCTGGCCCGGCTTGCCGGCCTCGAGCCGCCCATAGGCGATCTCGTAGCGCCCGGCCGGCACGGTGACCGGCGCGCCGCCGGCGACATCGAAGTACGCCCCCTTCATCGCCTCGGTCTCGCCGATGGCGAGCACCTTCGGCGCGACCGGGCCGTTCCACTTCACCACCACCTGACCGGTGGTCAGGTCGAGCTCGCGCAGGCGGATCTTCTTTGCGTGCGGATCGACGACCTTCAGGTTCCACCAACGGCCGGCGATCGAGACGATGTCCGACCACGGCGCCACCTTGCCCTTGCCGACGACCAGCGCGTCGTTGTCGATGTAGCGCGGATTCCCGCGCCAGATGTTGTCGCCCTGGTCGCTCGGGTCGCCGATCGAGCCGGTGCAGTTGTCGTCGATGAGGACGAGCGGCTCGCCCTCGACCTTCACCTCCCGGTAGCAGCCGATCCGGTAGCGGCCGGAGGTCTGGTAGTTCACCAGCGTGCCGAACCACTGCTGCCCCTGGCCGCCGGAGAGCATGTAGAACGCGTACCGGTCGGCGTCCTTCGCCGGCCCCGCCTTGAGGCTGTTCAGCGTCGGCTTGCCGTCGATCACCTTCACGATGGCGTCGGCCTTGCCTTCCTTGCCGTCCTCGTCGAGATCGAACCAGCCCTTGCCGCCCTCGCGGAAGACCTTGAGCGGCTTGCCGAAGGGCGCGGCCTGCACCAGCACGCCGAACTCGTGCGCCTTCTTGTCGCTCCAGCCGAACTCGCGCCAGAGGAGGAAGTTGTCGACGCCCCACGGCGTCGTCGAGGCGAACTGGGCCGGCTCCTTCATCTCCTTGTAGGCGGTCTCGAGTTCGACCCACGCCGATCCCTCCCGGTAGGAGGTCGTGGCGTTCTTCTTCGGTCCGGGCTCCGCCTTCCCCGCCTCGAGCGGATCGTGCCCCTTGTCGATCAACTCGCGCCGCTTGTCGACCATGTACTGGTACATGGCCTCCTTCGGCCGCCCCGCGGCGACCCACTCGTCCATCGCCACGTCGAACGCCTTGATCACCTCGGCGTATTCACCGAGCTGTTCCTGCGCGTACCCGACGTGGTAGCGCGCCATCGCCGCCATCTCGGGATCGTTCGCCTTCAACGCGGCGGTCAGGGCATCCGTCATCTCGACCAGCGCGCGGCGGAACTCCGACTGCTCGCGCTTCGTCGTCGCCTCGGCGAAGATGTTCGACGCCTTCGCCCACGCGTTCCACGCCTCCAGCCAGGCGCCGCGCGCCTCGGCATCCATCGGCTTGAAGCGGTCGAAGCGCTTGCGGAAGCGGGTCCCCTGCTCCGACTCGTCGGCCGCCGTGATCAGCAGGTCGACCTCGTTGGCGGCGTCCGCTCCCGATCGCACCACCCGGAAGCTGTACTGCAGCAGCACATCCTCGGTCAGCTGCTTGTCCTTGCTCGCCAACCGACCGATGCCGCGCAGGTCCTGCAGCTCCACCAGGTTGCGGTACGAAGTCATGAACTCCTGCTGCCGCGCCCCCAGGTCCTGCGCCGGCGCGACCGCGCGCGACAGGATCGCGATCAAGGCCACGAGACGCACGCAATTCGACCAGCGCATGGACGCGATCTCCTGACCGAAGTTCATTGCCGGCAGGAGGTTAGGTGCACCCTTGGAGCGCGTCAATTCGGGCGGAGTGCGCGCGATGACCGCGCGCGATCACGGCCTCGGCCGCCCCTTCTCGTCCTTCAGCGCGGCGGAGTGGCGCTGCAGGAATGCCCGCTCCCGCTCGGACAGGCTGCCGATCCCGCCGGCGTGGATCTTGGCCAGCAGCCGGTCCATCTCGCCGTCGTCCTCCGCGGCGCGATCGGCTGCGCGCTGCGCCCGTCGCTCGCGCCGTTGCTCGCGCAGGGCGTTCCACCAGCTCCACGCGTCGAAGCGCCAGCGGAACCAGCCGAGCCCGAACGCCGCCCCGCCGAGATGCGCCAGCCGGGCGACGCCATCGGGCGCGCCGAGCAGCAGCGGGTGGAGATCGAAGATCACGAGGATCACCGCCAGCACCTTGAGCGGCACGCGGAAGAAGAAGAAGACGACCGGACGATCGGGCTCGAGCCGGGCGAGGAAGAACAGCACCCCCATCAGGCCGCCCGAAGCGCCGATCACCGGACCGAGTTCCGCGCGCCACGCGTTCAATGCCAGGTGGGCGACGCCGCCGGTGATCGCCGCACCGAAGAAGAGCGTCGCATACGGGCCGCGCGAGAGCCGCTGCTCCAGCTCGCGGCCGAGGAACCAGAGGAGCAGCAGGTTGAAGACGATGTGGACCGGGGAATGGGGGTCGTGCGGCAGGACGTAGGTGAAGAACGGCCAGACGAACGGCGCCGACTCGAGCGAAAGGCCGAGCCAGCGCGAGACGTAACCGGGCCACCCGGCGGCCAGCCCGAGCATGCTGACGAAGGTCACGACGATGGCGCCGACGAAGACCGCGCTGGTCAGCGGCGTGACGGCGAGCGTCGCGCGCCAGCCGGGACCGGCGCCGGCGCGACCGCCTCCGTCCGGTTCCTCCCATTCCGCTCGCCACGCCATCGTCGGCTCCCGCCGCCCCATCGCCGTTCCGGCCTGCCGGATCGGCGCCGACCCGCTCGCGCCGCCGCCGTGCCTTTCGACCGCACGCGCACCGGTATGTTAGGCCGGCTCCCGGGCGCCCCGAGTTCGCCGCGCCGCGGGGAGATGGCGGGAGGGACGATGGCGGCGCGGTGGATCGACGGGAAGGCGCTGGCCGCAGGCATCCTCGAGCGCGTCCGGCTGCAGCGCACGGCGCTCGGCGCCCGACCGCTGCGACTGGTCTCGGTCTACGTCGGCGACGACGTCTCGTCGGCCGTCTACATCCGCAACCAGAAGCGCGCCTGCGAGCGGATGGAGATCCGCTTCGACCTCGAGCACCTGCCGGCGACCACGACCGAGGAGCAGCTGGTCGAGCACCTCCACGCGCTCAACCACGATGACGGAGTGACCGGCATCATCCTGCAGCGACCGCTGCCGCCAGGGATGCGGCAGATCCGGCTGCAGGCGAAGATCCACCCGGACAAGGACGTCGAGGGGCTGAACCCGGCCAACATCGGCTCGATCGTGTACGGGCTGCCGAAGCTGGTGCCGTGCACGGCGCTCGCGGCGGTGCGCTGCCTCAAGTCGACCGGCGTGCCGCTGCGCGGCGCCGACGTCGTGATGATCGGCCACAGCGAAGTGGTCGGGAAGCCGGTCGCGTTCCTGATGCTGAACGAGTTCGCGACCTGCACCGTCTGCCACATCGCGACGCAGGACCTCGCCCGGAAGACCCGTCAGGCCGACGTGATCTTCACCGCGGTCGGCAAGCCCGGGCTGCTCACCGGCGACATGGTGAAGCCCGGCGCGGTCGTGATCGACATCGGCATCCGGCAGGTGCCGCAGCTCGCGCGCGACGGCACCCCGCTCCGCGGCGAGGATGGGCAGCCCTTGCTGCGCCTGTCCGGCGACGCCGACTTCGACTCGGTGGCGGCGGTCGCCGGCTGGGTCACGCCGGTCCCGGGCGGCGTCGGGCCGGTCACCGTGGCCATGCTGATCCACAACACGATCGTCGCCGCCCGCCTGCAGCAGGGGCTGCCGATCGAGTCCGCCCTGAGCTGAGCGCCGGCCGGCCTGGCTTGCCGGCGGCACCGGCGG
The DNA here is from genome assembly GCA_016872815.1 of Planctomycetota bacterium. GTDB lineage: Bacteria > Planctomycetota > B15-G4 > B15-G4 > SIAN01 > SIAN01. The sequence goes on along the minus strand of VGYY01000262.1, from coordinate 1,418 downwards.
GCCGCGCGCGGCGAACGCTCCGAGCGCTCAGCGATCGCGCTCCAGCACGAAGTCGGCGAGGTCGAGCAGGGTCTGGCGCGCCGCGCCCGGCGGCAGCCGCTCGGCGTGGCCGCGCGCCCCGCGCACGAACTGCTCGGCGGTCGCCTGCGCGCTGGCCACGTCAGGCGCGAAGTCGACGATCGCGCGCAGCGCCGCGCGCGGGTCGCCGACCGCGCCGTCGGCCAGCATCTGCCGCACCTTCGCCCCGGTCGCCGCCGGCACGCGCTCGAGCAGGCGCAGCAGCGGGAGGGTCATCTTGCGCTCGGAGAGGTCGGTGCCGAGCGACTTGCCGACGCTGCGCTCGTCGCCGGCGAGGTCGAGGCAGTCGTCGATGATCTGGAACGCGATGCCGAGCTGCCGCCCGTACTCCTCGAGCGCGGTCACCTGCTCGGCCGGCGCGCCGGCGTAGATCGCGCCGAGCCGCGCGCTGGCGGCGTAGAGCGACGCGGTCTTGTCCTCGATGATCCGCAGGTACTCGGGATACGAGAGGTCGAAGCGGCCGCGGTTGCAGTTCTGGTCGATCTCGCCGGTGCAGAGCCGCCGCGTGGTGGCCGCGAGGTGGATCGCTGCGGTGCGGTCCTCCAGCGTGTTGGCCAGCGCGAACGCCTGGGCGTAGATGAAGTCGCCGAGCAGGATCGGCACCTCGTTGCCGTGCAGCGCGTTGATCGATGGCAGGTTGCGCCGCGTTGTCGCGTGGTCGAGCACGTCGTCGTGGAGCAGCGTCGCGGTGTGGATCATCTCGACGATCGCGCCGACCACGACGTGAGCATCGGTCTCACGCCCGCAGGCGCGCCCGGCCAGGATCACCAGCGCCGGGCGCAGTTGCTTGCCGCGGAACAGCGCGGCGTGCTCGACGAGCTTGCGCACGTGCGGCGACTCCGACGCGAGGGCGCGGTGGTAGGCCGCGTCGACCCGCTTCAGGTCGTCGGCCAGCGGCGCGAGCAACGCCTTCGGATCGGGGCGCGTCGCCGGCGCCTTGCCTGTCCCGCTCATCGCCACTCCTCGCCAGCGGCAGCGGCGACCGCGAGGTCCCCCTGCGTGTTCACGTTCAGGAACGCCCGATCGTCCTCCGCCATGGCGACGGCGACCGCACCGACGATGCGGAGCGCCGCCCCCATCGAGGCACCGGCGGGAGCTGCCGCCAGCGTCGCGGCGGCCCGCCGCGTCCACACCGAGACCAGCGGTTCGTCGCCGCGCACGCTGCGCGCGAACGCTGCCGCGGCCGTCCCGAGTTCCGCCTGCAGGCGACCGTAGTGCCGCGCCTCGAGCCACGGCAGATCGCAGGGCGCCACGAACCAGCGCGCGGCCGGGACGGCGGCGAACGCCGCCCGCAGCGCCGGCAGCGGTCCGGCGCCCGGTTCAGGATCGGCGAGGACGCG
>VGYY01000261.1 GCA_016872815.1 Planctomycetota bacterium | reverse complement strand
CGGACCGACGCCGGGTCGGCTTCCGCCGGCAGGTCGCGCACGAGGAAGGCGCCGCTTCCCGGCAACGCGACGGTCCGCTCGACCAGCGCGCCATCGCCATAGACCGTCACCCGGTCGATCCGGCTCTCGACCGGATCCTGCGCCTCCGCCGGCGCGGCCATGGCGACGAACGTCGCGCCGGTGGCCAGCAGCAGCCCGAACGCGCGCCGCGGCGGCAATGCCAGCAGCGCCGCACGCTTGCGCGCGGCGAAGCGAACGCCGGCGGGCAGCGCCGCCGCCAACAGCAGCGCGAGCGCGACCGACCACGCGGTCACCGCGTTCGCGCCGGGCCACCCCCGGTCGCCGCCGGCGCGGACGAAGCCGCCTGCGCCTTCGATTTCCTCGTCCTTCGGCCAGGTGATGCGGCGCGCCCAGTCGATGGTGCTCTTCGCGCCGCGCGCCAGCGTCAGCTCGAAGGTGAGGATCCCCTTCTCCGCGCGATCGCGGGCGAAGCGCGGATCGGCGCTCGGCGCCGGCTTCGCGTTGAGGAGTTGGACCTCGATGCGGTCGTCACGCGAGGTCTCGAGCACCTCGCGGATCTCGAGCGTGACCGCACCGTCGACGCGCGACGGCAACCCCGAACGGTTCTCGATCTCGATCACGAAGCGGTCGCGCTGCTCCTTGCGCGAGTCGAAGAATCCGGCCGAACCGGCCACGTCCTCGACATGGGTGCGACGGACGACGACACCCGGATCGCGTCCGAGGTGGAGCGTGAACTCCTCGCCGGGCCGCACCAGGCCGACGGTCGCCGGACCGACGTAGTCCTGGCCGAAGAAGACGGCGGCCGGACCCGGCAGCATCACCCAGTCGCTCGAGTTGCGCGTGCGGCCGCGGATCCACACCTCGGAGTCGAGCGCGGGCGTGCAGACGCGCTGGCCGGTGACCGCCAGCGCGGCGTGGCCGACCAGCACCGTGGTGGCGCCCGGCCGCGACTCGATCGTCTCCTTGCGCGGCAGTCGGTAGCGCACCGACAACCCTTCGCGCTCGACCGCGGCCGTGACGGCATGCACGACGAGACCGCCGCGGTCCATCTCTTCGTCGTCGTGGCCGGCTTCGGTTTTGCCGAGATAGCCGAGCGAGCGGAGACGCCCATCGTCCCACGCGCCGTTCCGGCGCGGCGCGACGAGGTCGAGCCAGGCGAGACGCGCCTCAGGGCCGGTCACGCCCCGGCGCGGCTCGGCGGTGGAGAGCCACACCTCGACGTCGCGCCAGTCCTCGCCGGTCTGCTGCGCGACTTCGGCGCGATAGGTCAGCGCGACTTCGGCCAGCTTCGCGTCGGCGCGCAGGTCGTAGCGCGGCTGCCAGCTGGCGCCCGTCACCTGGTACTCGAGCGTGCAGTCGTGCGGACCGGCGGTCAGCGCGACGACGTCGAACTCGACGGCGTGCGTCGTGGCCGCGCCATCCGGCGCCGCGGCGCCGAGCTCGGCGTCGATCGCGTGCAGCGCGCTCAGCGCGTCCTCGACGACGAAGGCGGCGGTGCGCTCGTCCCGGCGCGCCTGGCGCAGCGCCTGCTCGAGCCAGGTGAAGTTGTTGCTCCACGTGTCGGTGGCCGCCTCGCCGCGGGAGAGCTCCGCCGCGTGGGTCGCCGCTTCGGCGTCGAGGAGACGTTCGAGACGAACGCGCAGCGCTCCGGCCAGCGCATGCGCATCCTGCGCCGCCTCGTGGGCGCGCTGCCGCTCGGCGCGCGTCGTCCGCAGCGCGGCGATCCGTGCGTCGGCGCTGCTGCGCGCCGCGGCGACCAAGCGGACCTCGAGGTCGTTCGCCTCGGCGCCGTCCATCCGCAGCCGGACGCTGTCGACGTCCAGCGTCGCCGGCAGGCCGGCGATGCGGTAGCGCCCGTCACCGGCGGGAAGGGTCGCTCGCCGGGTGACCAGGGCGCTCGCGGGGTGGATCGACACGCCCTGCACGGTCGACGCCACCTCGGTCGCCTCTCCAGGAGGCGCGCAGGCGAAGGCGAGCGGCAACGACAGGAGCGATGACCACATGGCGGTCTCCGACGACGGGGTTTCGTGGCGATTCGACCAACCCGACGCCATCCGGTTCCAGCGCGGTTCCGGGAGCGCGCGGCGGCAGGCTGGCGCCGCCGCACGGACGGTGGTGTAGTGGGGCGCGCGTGCGGCCGGCTGGACCTCGGTGGCGCGCCCCGGCGGAGATCCTGCGGACGATGGCGATCCGGCGCTTCCTCGAGCCTCCCGACCGGGCGCTGCAGGAGTCGGCCGCCTTCGCGCCGGTGGTGGTGATCGGCAGCGGCGTGGCCGGGCTGTCGGCGGCGCTTTCGGCGGCGGAGTCGACCGACGTCACGCTGGTGACGAAGTCGTGGCTGTCGGACACGAACACCGACTACGCGCAGGGCGGCATCGCCGCCGTGCTCGGTCCGGGCGACTCGGTCGACGGCCATTGCGCCGACACGGACGAGGTCGGGCAGGGCCTCTGCCATGCGGCGGTGGTGCGGCGCGTGGTGGAAGGCGGTCCGGCGGCGATCGAGCGGCTGATCGCGTGGGGTGGCCAGTTCGATCGGCAGCCGGGTGGCGCCATCGCGCTCGGTCTCGAGGCCGGCCACTCGGCCGACCGGATCGTCCACGCGATGGGCGACGGCACCGGCCGCGAGATCCAGCGCGTCCTGGTCGATCGGGTCCGGCGCACGCCGCGGATCACGGTGCTCGAGCACTGTTTCGCGCTCGATCTGGTGACGACGGCCGGTCGGGTCGCCGGCGTGCGGGTCCATCGCGGCGGCAGCCTGCTGCTGCTGCGCGCCGGCGCGGTGATCGCCGCGACCGGCGGCTGCGGCCAGCTGTTCCGCGAGACCACCAATCCCGAGGTCGCCACCGGCGACGGCCACGCCATGCTGCTGCGCGCGGGCGTGAAGCTGCGCGGGATGGAGTTCATGCAGTTCCACCCGACCACGCTCTACGTGGCGGGCAGCTCGCGCCTGCTGATCTCGGAGGCGACGCGCGGAGTCGGCGGCATCCTGCGCGACTGCAACGGCGTCGCGTTCATGGAGACGCTCCATCCGCGCGGCGAGCTGGCGCCCCGCGACCTGCTGTCGCGCGCGGTGCAGGACCAGATGGTGAAGACGCGCCATCCGAACGTCTATCTCGACCTGCGCCACCTGCCGCCGGCGTTCGTGCGCCAGCGCTTCCCGCGCATCCATCGCGTCTGTCTCACCTTCGGGCTCGACATCACGGCCGACCTGATCCCGGTCACGCCGGCGGCGCACTACATGATCGGCGGCGCGGTGGTCGACGCGGAGGCGCGCACGTCGCTGCCGCAACTCTTCGCGGTGGGTGAAGTGGCGTGCAGCGGGCTGCACGGCGCCAATCGGCTGGCGTCGAATTCGCTGCTCGAGGGGCTCGTGCTCGGCGAGCAGGCCGGCCGGGTGGCGGCGGGCGAGTCGGTCGCGCCGGCGGATGCGCGGTTCGACGTCGAGCCGGAAGCGGCGGTGCGCGCGCGGCCCGAGGACCGCGATTTCTCGGCCGGCGACATGAGCAACTCGATGAAGTCGCTCCTGTGGAAGCGGGTCGGCATCGTGCGCACGGGCCTCGCGCTGCTCGAGGCCGAGCGGCGCATCGACTCGTGGCGGCAGGTGGCCGATCGCCTCGGCCGGCCGTCGCCGCGCGACTGGGAGCTGCGCAACATGCTGCTGGTCGCGCACGCGCTCACCCGCGCCGCCCGCGAGCGCGACGAGAGTCGCGGCACCCACTTCCGCAGCGACTTCCCGCGGCGTGACGACGCGCGCTGGCGCGCCGACCTCGTGCTGCAGCGCACTGCCGCCGGCGACCTCGACATTGCGCGCGCCCCGGTCGATGCGCCGCTGGCGCCGCCGGCGCCCGGCCCGGAGTTCGGCGAGTGAGCGACGCTTCGGCGATCGCGCGGGCGCCGGGCGCACCGGAGCGCGCCGTCCTCGCCCTGGTGGCGCTGCCGGAGGATGCGGTCGACCCCGCCGACGCGATGGACGAGCTCGCCTCGCTGGTGGAGGCGGCGGGCGCGGAAGTGGCCGGGTCGCTGCTCCAGAACCGCAAGCTGCCCGATCGCGCGACCTGGCTCGGTGCCGGCCGCGTCGACGACCTGCGCGCGCTGGCCGACGAGCGACGCGCCACGGTGGTGGTGTGCGGCGCCGACCTGACGCCGGCGCAGGGCGTCAATCTCGAGAAGCGGCTCGGGCGGCGCGTCGTCGACCGCTCGCAGCTGATCATGGACCTCTTCGCGGTCCGCGCGCGCACGCACCAGGCGCGCCTGCAGGTCGAGTTGGCGCAGTTGCAGTACTCGCTGCCGCGGCTGAAGCGGATGTGGACCCACCTCGACCGCATGAAGGGCGGCATCGGCATGCGCGGGCCGGGCGAGACGCAGCTCGAGCTCGACCGGCGCGAGATCGAGGTGAAGATCTCCGATCGTCGCCGCCGCATCGCGGTCATCGAGCAGGCGCACGCACTGCGGCGCGAGGGACGCGCCGGTCGCTTCACCGTCGGCCTGATCGGCTACACCAACGCCGGCAAGTCGTCGCTGTTCAACGAGCTGACCCGACAGAGGGTCGAGGCGGAGAACCGCGTCTTCACCACGCTCGACACCAAGACCAGTCCGTGGCGCGTCGCGCCGGGCTGCAACGTGCTGCTCTCCGACACGGTCGGGTTCGTGCGCAACCTGCCGCACCATCTGATCGCCTCGTTCCACGCCACGCTGCAGGAGGCGCTCGAGGCCGATCTCCTGTTGCATGTGGTGGACGGTGCGCGACCCGACAGCCATCTGTTGATCGCGGCGGTGGAGGCGGTGCTGGTCGAGGTCGGGGCGGGCGACCGGCCGCGCCGGCTGGTGGTGAACAAGATCGACGCGGTGGCCGATCGCGCGTTGTGCGCACGATTCGGCAGCGACGCGCTCCTCGTCTCCGCCCGCACCGGCGAGGGACTCGATGAGCTCGCGGCTTTCGTGGCCGCGCGCGCGCGCGTGGCCGATGTGACGCTGACGCTGCGGATCCCGCATGCCGATGGCGCCGCTCTGGCCGCCGTGCGTGCCCGCGCCGACGTGCTGCGCGCGGAGAGCGATGACCAGGCGACGCTGGTCGAAGCGCGTCTGCCTCCCGATCTCGCCGGGCGATTGCGCTGCTATTCCGTGTCACAGTGAATCGGCGAAATGCCGGCGAGACGATCCCCCTGTTTTTCACATAAGGCGGCTCGCGGGGCGGAGCTGTGAAGTCGCCGGCAGGTTCGCTACAGTCTCGCCCCTCTCACCGGCCGCCGCGTGGCAGTCGGGGGTGTATTCGTGTCCGGCCCGGGCACGTCCGGTCGTCGATCGACCGCCAGGGGACAGGAGATTCGATGGGACGCAGGAAGAGCGCCGCGAAGGCGCTGGCCGGTTTTTCGCTCGCCGAGCTGCAGTCGCTGATCGCGCAGCGCGCTGCGGCGGAACTGAAGGGGCTCTCGGGTCGTCGGGCCGAGTTGATGGCCGAGATCACCGAGATCGACGCGGCGATCGCCGCGGCCGGCGGTGCGCCGGCGAAGCGCGGGCCGGGTCGGCCGCCGAAGGCCGCGGGCGCG
>VGYY01000260.1 GCA_016872815.1 Planctomycetota bacterium | reverse complement strand
CGCCGTCGCCACGGCGGCGAAGGCCGCGGCCTGCCGGAGGAAGCGCCGCCGCGAGGCGGACGTCGCGACTGCGGATGTGGGCGAGGCGGCTTCGGGGTGTGGCATGCGCGTTGACGATAACGGCGACGCCTCCGGGGTGCCGTGCCGGCGCGGGAGCGGCCGCGTGACGCCGCCGGGCGTGCGGGTGATACTGCCGCCGCCCTTCGCCCAAGGAGTCCGCCATGCGTGGTCCCCGCTGCTCTCGCGTCCCGGCATCCCGAACGAGACCGGGGCGGTTCGCGCTGCTCGCGGGCTTCGCCGCGCTCCTGCTCGCGGCGCCGCCGGCCCGTGCCGAGGAACGGCTCCCGGCGCCGGCGCCCACGCTCGCGGCCGCGCGCGCGGCCGCCGCCGCCAGCAAGCGCCCGATCCTCGTCATGGTGCTGAACGACGCCGAGCCCGCCTGCCGCCGGATGCTCGAACAGGTCTACTCCGACCCTGAGGTGTTGGCGGCCCTGGACCGCTTCGTGTTGCTGGTCTCGAGCCCCGACACCCATCCGAACGAGGCGAAGCCGCGCGGCGAGGAGGTGATCGAGAGCTGCATGAAGTACCCCGGGGTGCGCTGCAGCGAGCACCAGGCGGTGGAGCGCGAGATCCGGCCCCTGGTCGCCGACGCGGCCGGCAACGTGATCGTCCCGTCGCACCTGGTGCTCGACGGCGATGGGCAGGTGCTGGTGAAGCGGCCCTACGCGATGCGGAAGCCGGGGTTCCTCGAGTTCCTCGCGGCGTCGGCGGCGCTGACCGGGGCGACGGTCGATCCGGCCGCGCCGGTCGGTGCGCGCTCCCCGGCCGTCGAGAAGCTGGCGAAGGCGCTGCGCGAGGCGAAGGACGGCCGCGCCCGCGAGGAGGCGGCGCGCGCGCTCGCCTCCGACGCCTCGCCCGAGCGCGAGGCGGCATTCCTCGAGGCGCTCGGCCGCATGCGCAACGCCGAAGAGCGCGGCGAGGCGGTTCGCGCGCTCGGCCGTCGCGACCACCAGCCGTGGGCGCCGACCATCGCCGCGCTGCTCGACGAGAAGGACCGCCACGTCCGCAATTGCGCAGTGGTGACGCTGGAGGAGATGGCGGCCACCGCCGCGGTCGAGGACCTGCTGCGGCTGCACGCCGGCGAGAAGGATCCGGAGATCCGCAAGGACGTGGTGCGCGCGCTCGGCCCGTGCGGCGTCGGCAACGACGACGCCAAGCAGGTGGTGCTGGCGCAGCTCGAATCGCCGAAGGAGGCGCTGCGCTCGGCGGCGGCGCTGTCGGCGGGAGCGTTGCTGAAGGGCGACGCGCAGGTCGCCGCGGCGATCGAGGCGCGCTGGAAGAAGGAACGGGTCGCCGCCGTGCGCCTCGCGCTGGTGTGGGGCATCGGCGAGTCGGGCGACGAGGGGCAGGCGAAGCTGCTCGAAAAGCTGGTGGCGAAGGAGAAGGACGACGACGTGCTGAAGATCGCCGCCGTCACCCGCGTGCGGCTCGAGGGCAAGTCGATCGAGCAGGCGGGCAAGGCGCTCGGCAAGGGCGGCGGCAAGGAGGCGCGCCGCCTGCTCGGCGCGGTGTTCGACGACGACAAGATCGTGCGCAACTTCATCCGCGACACCGACCGCAAGGTGAGCGGCAAGCAGTGAGCGACCCCCTGCCGGCGCCGGACCGTGCGCGGCTGACCCGGATCGTCGCCACGCTCGGACCGTCGTCGCGTGATCGCGCCACCGTGGACGCGCTGGTCGCGGCCGGGCTCGACGTCGCCCGCCTCAACTTCTCGCATGGCGACGAAGCGAGCCACGCGACCCTGGCAGCGCTCGTGCACGGCGCCGCCCGCCGTGCCGATCGCCACGTCGCGCTGCTGCAGGACCTGCAGGGGCCGCGCATCCGGCTTGGCTCGCTGGCGGCCGTTCCGGGCGCCGTCGCGGGCGCGCTGCTGCTCGAGGCGGGACGGACGGTCCGGCTCGGTGGCCGCGCTGCCGGCGGCGCCGATGGCAAGGCGCCGCTCGCGCTGCCGACCACGTTTCCGGCGCTGGCGCGCGACGTGCGGCCCGGCGAGCGACTCCTCCTGCGCGACGGTCGCGTCGAGCTCCGGATCGAGTCGATCCGGGCGGGGGTGATCCGCGCGGTGGTGAGCCGCGGCGGCGAGGTCCGCAGCGGCTCGGGCATCAACGCACCCGATTCGCGCCTCTCCGTGCCGGCGCTGACCGCCAAGGATCGCCGCGACCTCGCGGCCGGGTGCCGCATCGGGGTCGACGCCGTCGCGCTCTCGTTCGTCCGCGATGCGCGCGACGTCGAGCGGGCGCGACGCGAGCTGCGCCGGCTGGGGAGCCGCGCGCTGCTGGTGGCGAAGATCGAGCGGCGCGAGGCGATCGAGGGGCTCGACGGGCTGCTGACGGCGGCGGATGGCGTGATGGTCGCGCGCGGCGACCTCGGCGTCGAGCTCGGCCCGGAAGCGGTGCCGCTGCTGCAGAAGGAGATCCTGCGCCAGGCGCTGGTACGCCACTCCTTCGCCATCACCGCGACGCAGATGCTCGAGTCGATGATCGAGCAGGCGACGCCGACGCGGGCCGAGGTCTCCGACGTCGCCAACGCCATCCTCGACGGCACCGACGCGGTGATGCTGTCGGGCGAGACCGCGAGCGGCCGCCATCCGGTGGCGGCGGTGGCGACGATGGACCGGATCGCGCGCCACGTCGAGCACCGCGTCCGGATCGACCTGCCGCCGCCGTCTCCGCCCGCTGCCGCGCCGCACGACTTCGTCTTCGCGCTGGCCGGCGCCGCGGTCGCGCTGGCCGAGCAGGCGGGCGCCAAGGCGCTGCTCGCCTTCACCGAGTCGGGACGCACCGCCGCGCTCGTGGCGACCTTCCGGCCGGAAGTGCCGATCCTGGCGCTGACCCACGACCCGGGCGTGGCCCGCCGCCTCGCCTGCTGGCGCGGCGTGACGGCGCGACTCCTGCCGCGGCAGGGCGATCTCGCCCGCCTCTTCGCGGTCGGCCTGCGCCGGCTCGAGGCGGATGGACGGCTGGCCCGCGGCGACGTCGCGGTCCTGGTGGGCGGGCACGCGCTGGCGCCGGGCGGCGCCAACACGCTGCAGGTCGCCCGGGTGGGGGCGAAGCCCGGACGTTGACGGAGTGCGGCGCCGGCGCTTCCGTTTGCGCCATGCCCCAGGACGCCGATGCCGCCGCCGCCGACTCCGCGCTGGACGACGACGCGCTCGGCGCCCGCACGCGCGAACTCCTGCAGCAGTGGCGAGCCGGCGCGCGTTCGGCCTGCGTCGAGCTGATCTCGCTCCACCTGCCGTGGCTGACGCGGCAGGTCGAGCCATGGCTCGGCGCGAAGCTGCGCACGCGCGTCGAGCCCGACGACATCGTCCAGGAAGTCGGGATCAAGCTGCTCTGCTTCGAGTCGGCGGCGGAGGACGGCGCGCTCGAGCGCTTCCGCGGGCTCCTGCGCACGATGGCGCGCCACGTGATCGCCGACCACCATCGCCATCATTTCGAGACCGACAAGCGCGACGGTGGTGCGGTGCCGCTCCTCCTCGAGGACTCGATCTACGCGCAGAATCCGGCCATCGACTGCGCCCCCTCGCCGGCCGACGCCGCCGACCGGCGCAGCGACGTGGCGCTGGCACGCGTGACCTTCTGGTTCCTCCCCGCCGAGAAGCGCGACCTGATCGCGCTGCGCTGATGGTACGACGTCCCGTTCGGCGACCTCGCGACCCGCTTCGGCTGCGAGGAGGCGACGCTGCGCATGCGCCACCTGCGGGCGACCCAGGATCTGGCGGCGATGATGGCGCGGGTGCGCACGGCGATGCAGCGACTGCCCGCGCCCGCGCTCGAACTGCTCGAGGCGCAGGCGGGGCAGGCGATCCGGAGCGGCTCGTCGGTCGACTCGCGCGTGCTGGCGCGCTCGCGTATCGACCGCTTCGCCGCGTTCCTCGACGCGCTCGAGCAGGTGGCTCACGCCATCGGCGAGAAGCTGATCCCGCTGCCCGACAGCTGGCCGCGCAGCCTGCTCACGGCGCCGCCGCGACCGCCGTCCGATCCGCGGCCCGGGTCGGCGCCGGGCTGATCTCCGCCGCGCGGGCGACCCGTCCGAGCGCCGACTCGAGGTCGGCGACGAGATCGTCGCCGTCCTCGATCCCGACCGACAGCCGCAACAGCCGGTCGCTGATCCCGGCTGCGGCGCGCGCTTCGACGCTCATCGCGGCGTGGGTCATCGTCGCCGGATGGGCGACCAGGCTCTCGACGCCGCCGAGCGACTCCGCCAGCGTGAAGCAGGCGAGGCCGTCGACGAAGGCCGCCGCCGCCCCCGCGCAGTCGACCAGTTCGAACGCCACCATCGCGCCGAAGCCGGTCTGCTGCGCGCGCGCCAGCGCGTGCCCCGGATGGGTCGGCAGGCCGGGCCAGAACGTGCGCGCGACCAGCGGGTGGCCGGCCAGCCACGTGGCGATCCGCGCGGCATTCGCCTCGTGCACGCGCAGGCGCGCCGGCAGCGTCCGGACGCCGCGCAGGGTCAGCCAGCTGTCGAACGGCGCGCCGGTGAGGCCGAGGCAGTTGGCCCACCAGGCGAGTTCATCGCCGCGGGCGCGGTCGGCGGCGACCACCGCGCCGCCGACGACGTCGCCGTGGCCGTTCAGGTACTTGGTGGTCGAGTGGACCACGACGTCGGCGCCGAAGCGGAGCGGCTGCTGCAGCAGCGGCGACAGGAACGTGTTGTCGACGGCGACCAGCGCGCCCACCGCCTTCGCCTCGCGGCAGGCGGCGGCGAGGTCGGTGATCCGGAGCAGCGGATTGCTCGGCGTCTCGATCCAGACCAGCGACGGCCGGGTGGCGAGGGCGGCCGCGCGCGCCGCCGGGTCGGTGAGGTCGGCCAGCAGGACCTCGAAGGCGCCCTTGCGGGCGAACGCCTGCAGCAGGCGCCAGGTGCCGCCGTACCCGTCGTGGGGCGCGACCACGCGGCCGCCCTTCGGCACCAGCTGCAGCACCAGCGTGATCGCCGCCATTCCGGTGGCGGTCACGACGGCGCTCGCGCCGCCTTCGAGCTCGGCGATCGCCTCGGCCAGCAGGTCGCGCGTCGGGTTGCCGCTGCGCGTGTAGTCGTGGCGGCGCCGGCCGCCGAGCCCGGTGAAGGTGAAGTTGCTCGACAGGTGGAGCGGCGGCACCACCGCGCCGTGCTGCGTGTCGGTCGCCAGCCCGTGGCGGGCCGCGACGGTCGCGGCGCGCCGGCTCATCGGCCACCGCCCGTCACGGCGTCGCCCGTCGTCGCGGCGGCGGCCGGCTCGGCGAGCCAGTCATCCAGCCACGGCGCCAGCGTCGCCGTCTCCTTGAGGAACGCGTCGTGGCCATGGCGCGACGGCAGGCGGACGCAGCGCGCCGGTCCGCCGCAGCGCGCCGCCAGCGGCTCGATCTGCTCCGGGGGCACCAGCAGGTCGGGATCGGCGGCGACGAACGTCGTGCGCGCGCGGATCGCCGCGACCTCGACCGCGTGGAGGTCGATCGCCAGCGACAGCCGCGCGAGCGCCTCCGGGTCGAAGCGGTCGGCGAACGTGCGCCCCTTGCCGACGATCCACTCCTCGACCGGGAACACGAACGGCGCTGCGAGCGTGTCGCCGGCCGTGG
>VGYY01000259.1 GCA_016872815.1 Planctomycetota bacterium | reverse complement strand
ACCCGCCACCGGCGCCAGCACCAGCGCCCGTGCACCGTCGTCCCGCACGAGCTCGGCGACCCGGCGCGGCACCAGCAGCCCCGCTGCCGCGGCGAGCTCCACCATCCGCGCCTCGCGCCGCGCGGTGCCGGCGTGGCCGCGCACGAACGCCTTCACCAGCAACGGCGGCGCACCCTCGATCCGGCGCACCTCACGGCCGACGTTGCGCCCGCAGGCGACGGCCGCGTCGGGCCACGGCCACACCGCGTCGAGGCGCAAGCGCGTGCGCACCGCCGGATCGAGCGGTGCGCCCGCCACGCGCCAGCGCGCGCGAGGCGGCTCGTCAGGCATGCGCCTCCGACGCGGACTTGCCGTTCCTCTTCACGCCGTTAGTCGCGCCGGCGCGTGCTGCCAGCGCCTTGCCGGCCGGCGACTTGGCCGGGAGCGGCTTGTCGGCGGCACCTCTGGGCGCCGGACGCGCCGACTTGGTCGGCGCCGGCTTCGCGGCCGTTCTTGGGGCGACGGTGGCCTTCGGCGCGACGGTGGCCTTCGGCGCGACGGTGGCCTTCGGCGCGACGGTGGCCTTCGGGGCGATGGTGGCCTTCGGGGCGATGGCCGCCTTCTGCGGGGTCGGCGCCTTCGAGGTGGGAGTCACCTTCGGCGCGGTTGCCGTCTTGCGCGCCGAACGCGCGCCCGACTTGCCGGCGCCCTTCCGCAGCGGCGCGCCGCGCCCCTCCTTGATCCGCGCGATCAGGTCGATCGTCGAATGGTCCTTCGGATCGCCGACGGCGATGAACTCGGCGCCGATCTCCGCCACGACGTCCCGTTCGGGGAGCGTCGCCAAAGTGTAGTCCGTGCCCTTGGCGACGACCTGCGGTCGCAGCAGGCGCAGCAGCGGGCCGCACGTCTCCTCGTCGAAGATCGTGACGTAGGCGACGCCGTTCAACGCGCACAGCAGCTCGGCCCGCTCGTCCTCGCTCTGCAGCGGCCGCTCGGGCCCCTTCAGTCGGCGGATCGAGGCGTCACTGTTCAGGGCGACGACGAGGAACTCGCCGCGGCGCGCCGCGTCCTGCAGGCAGCGCACGTGCCCGACATGCAGCAGGTCGAAGCAGCCGTTGGTGAACACCACCTTCTTGCCGCCGTCGCGAAGCCCGCGCAGCCGGCGCGCCAGTTCCTCGTGGTCGCGGACGAGCTGCCCCATCGTGTTCTCCTCCCCCCTGTGCCGTCAGGCTCCGCCAGCGCAACCGAGGATCATCCTGCGGTTCGCCCGGCGCAAGCGTCGGCCATCATGCCTCGGCGGAGCGGATTGCGGATGCCGGGAGCGGCGCCAGCGCCAGCGCCTTCTGCAACTCTTCGGGCACGCAGATGGCGGCACCGACCTTCATCACCACGACGCTCGCAGCGGCGTTGCTGATCCAGGCGGCCACCGGCAGCGCGGCGCCGGCGAGCCGCGCCGCGGTGAACGCCGCCACCACGGTGTCGCCCGCGCCGGAGACGTCGACCACCTCGCCCTTCCCCACCACCGGATACTCGACCGGCGGCACGCCCGCCGCGAACAGCATCATCCCGTGCTTGCCGCGGGTCAGCAGCACGGCCCCGACGGCGAGCTGGGTCAGCAGCCGGCGCCCCGCCTCGAGCGCGTCCTCGCGCGACTCGATGCGCAGGCCGGCGGCGGCCTCCGCCTCCTCCTCGTTGGGCGTGATCACCGCCACGCCCCCGAAGCGCGGCAACCGATGGCGCGAATCGACCACCACCGGCTTCTTCGCCGCCCGCGCCCGGAGCCAGTCGATGACCGGCGGCGCCAGCAGGTCGTAGTCGTAGTCGGAGACGAGGAAGGCGGCCACCTGCGGCTCGGCCCGCTCGAGGCGCGCGATCGTCTCGGCGACCCGCGGCCGCGTCTCGGCGCGGCGCGGCTCCTTGTCGATCCGCACCAGTTGCTGCTTGGTCCGATGCGGGTCGCCCGCCAACACCCGCGTCTTGGTCACGGTCGGGCGGTCGTCGCGCCGGAGGATCCCGCTGACGTCGACGCCGGCAGCCGCGAGCTGCTCGCTGACCGCGGCGCCGGCAGCGTCGGCACCCACGTCGGCCACCAGCCAGACCTTCACGCCCAGGGCGGCGAGGTTGCGTGCCGTGTTGGCGGCGCCGCCCGGGATGAGCTCTTCGCGCTCGTGGTGGACGATCAGGACCGGCGCCTCGCGCGACAGCCGCGCCGGCCGCGTGTGGACGTAGAGGTCGGCGATGAGGTCGCCGACCACGCAGATCGACGCCCCGCGCATCCGCGTGACGATGGCGCCGAGTTCGAGTGCGCCGTCGCGGTCGCTCATGGCGCGCCCCCGCCGCTCCGGATGCGCTCGATGATCGCGCTGGTCGAATGGCCCGGCACGATCGGCGCCAGCACGACGCGACCGCCGTGCGCCTCGACCCAGTCGCGGCCGACCACGCCCTTGTCGCGCCAGTCCTCGCCCTTCACCAGCACCGCCGGCGCGATCCGCGGCACCACCCGGGCCGGCGTGTCCTCGCCGAACGGGAAGACCGCGTCGACGCAGGCCAGCGCCGCGAGCGTGCGCAGCCGCGGCTCGAGCGACTGGACCGGCCGCGCGGCCCCCTTGGCGCGGCGCACCGACGCGTCGTCGTTGACCGCCACGAAGAGCGCGTCCCCCTGCGAGCGGGCGTGCTCGAGCGATTGCACGTGGCCGGCGTGGAGCAGGTCGAAGCAGCCGTTGGTCAGCACCACGCGCCGCCCCTGCGCGGCGAGCTGCCGCGACAGTTCGGCCGCGGCCGACAGCGTCATGACCTTGGTCGCGGTCGAGAAGCCATGGGTCAGCGCGCCGGCCAGCTCGGCGGGCGTGACGCTGGCCGCACCGAGCCGCTCGACCACCAGCCCGGCCGCCGCGTTGGCGAGCTCGACCGCATCGCCGAGCGCGAAGCCGGCGGCCCGCGCCAGCGCCAGCACCGCGATCACGGTGTCGCCGGCGCCGGTCACGTCGAAGACGCCGCGCGCCCGCGTCGGGGCGTCGCCCTCATCGCCGTGGCGAGTGCGCCAGTAGATGCCGCGCGCTCCGCGCGTGATCACGACCCAGTCGAGGCCGACGTCGCGCAGCAGCGCCGTCGCCGCGCCGCGGCAGCCCTCGAGCGAGGCCGTGGCGATCCCGGTCGCCGCCTCGGCTTCGCCGGCGTTCGGCGTGAGCCCCTGCGCGCCGCGGTAACGGGCGAAGTCGCGGCCCTTCGGGTCGACGATGACCTCGGCCGCCAGCGCGCACGCCGCCTCGACCACCTTGCGGGTCAGCAGCCCCTTCGCGTAGTCGGAGAGGATCACCGCGTCGAGCTTGCCGCGCAGCGCGGCGAGCTGCCCGACGATGCGCCGCTCGAGCAGCGGCGGCAGCGGATGCGCCTCCTCGCGGTCGACCCGCAGCATCTGCTGGTGGCGGGCGAGGACGCGCGTCTTCTCGATGGTCGGCCGCGAGCGGTCGACGCGCACGCCGTCGGCCGGGACGCCGCTCTCGGTGATGCAGCGCAGCAGCCGCCGGCCGGCCGCGTCGGCGCCGCGCAGCCCGATCAGCAGCGGCGCGCCGCCGAGGCTCGCGACGTTGGCGGCGACGTTGGCGGCACCCCCCGGCCGCTCCTCCTCCCCGCGCACGTGGAAGACCGGGACCGGCGCCTCGGGCGAGATCCGCGGCACCTCACCGCGCAGATAGCGATCGAGGATCAGGTCGCCGGCCACCAGCACGCGGCGGCCGTGGAGCGACGCGATCCGCTCCACCAACTGCACCGGTTCGGGGGCGGCGACCGGGTGGCGCGGGCGGCGGGCGGTCATCGCGGCGCCTCCGCGCCGGAGCGCCACTCCGCGGGCGGGTCGACCAGCAGCCAGCGCAGCAGCGGCAGCAGGATCTCGTGGTGGCCGCGCAGGTCGAGCGCCTGCCCGCCGGCCGGCCGGTCGAGCACGTTCATGCGCGGCCGGTAGTGCGGCAGCTGGTCGAGGTTGGCGGTGGTGAAGCGCTCGACCGTCGCGCCGAGGTTGCGCGCGATCGCGAGCGCCTTGAGGAACACCTCGGGCAGCGTCACCGCCGAACCGACGTTCACGTACGCGCCGCGCTCGAGCTGCGCCACCGCTTCGGCGAAGCGGCGGAAGTCGGCGAGACTCGCGGCGCCGATCGCGGCGCCGTCCGCGCTGCCGTGCATGTGGACGATGTCGGCGCCGAGCGTGACATGCACCGTACCGGGGATCCCGCGCCGGAAGCACTGCCAGAGCACCGATAGCTCGCGGTGCGGGAGCGCGGCGCGGTCGATCGCCCGCCCCACTGCCGCACCGAAGCCGAGCCCGTCGGCCGAGCCGGCCTTCACCGCGCCGTTCAGGAACTCCGCGGTGTCGCGCGCCATGCCGAACGAGCCGTCCTTCAGCGCGGAGGCCACGTCCTCCGACGTCGCGCCGATCAGCGCCAGCTCGACGTCGTGGATGGCGCCGGCGCCGTTCATCGCCAGACCCTGCACGAAGCCGCGCTCCATCAGGTCGACCAGCAGCGGCGACAAGCCGACCTTGAGCACGTGCGCCCCGATGCCGAACAGCACCGGCGCCCGGTCGCGCCGCGCGTCGAGCAGCGCTCGCGCGAGCCGGCGCAGCGCCTTCGCCCCGAGCACGTCGGGCAATGCGGCGAGCAGCGCCGCGACGGCGCCCGGAGGCGGCGGCTCGATCCGCGCGAACCCCTCCTTCGAGACGAGGCTCGGGCGCTCGGACAGCGCGTAGGTCTTCAACCGGTCGAGCGGAAGGGTCATGCGGGCGCGGGATCATACCGCGCGCGCCACTCCGCCCGGGCCTCGCGCCCGCCGGGCTTCCAGCGCCGATGGAACCAGAGGTACTGGCCGGGATCTGCCCGGATCGCCGCCTCGAGTCGGTGGTGGAAGCGCCGGGTCAGCTGGTAGGCGTCCTCTTCCGCGTCGAGCTCGGGCCGCGACCAGAGCGGCTCCTCCATGCAGACGGTGACGTGGAGCCGGCCGTCGACGCGCGCGAACCACGGGACGATCGGCGCGTCGAAGCGGCGGGCGAGGGCGGCCGCCATCGTGTAGGTCGACGCATCGGCGTGGAAGAACGGCACGCGCAGGCCGCGACTGCCGGCGTGCTGGTCGTTCAGCAGCGTGACGCACTCGCCCTGCTTCAGCGCGCGCGCGAATGGCAGCGCCGCCGACTCCTTGGACACCAGCCGCTGCCCGAAGCGGCTGCGCAGGCGCAGCAGTTCGGTGTCGAGCAGCCGGTTCTTCAGCGGCCGCGCCACCCCCACCATCGGGATGCCGAACAGCGCCGCGGTCAGGCCGAACAGCTCCCAGTTGCCGAAGTGGCCGGTCAGCAGGATGACGCCACGGCCGCGCGCGAGCGCGGCATCGAGCCGCTCACGCCCCTCGAACGCGACCAGCGACTGCGGGCCGTCGCGCTCGACCCGCGCCGGCGCGCGCAGCAGCACCAGCGCCAGGTCGATGAAATGGCGGAACGACTGGCGCGTCCATGCGCGCACGTCCGGATCGTCGGGCGTGCGACCGAGCGCCGCCGCCATCTGCTCGCGGGCGACGCGCGCCCGCGACGGCACCACGTACCGCATCAGCGTGCCGAGGAAGGAGGAGAGCGCCACGGCCGCCGGCAGCGGCAACCCGCGCACGAGGCGCAGCACCGCGCGCACCGCGACCGCCTCCGCCCGATGCCGCG
>VGYY01000258.1 GCA_016872815.1 Planctomycetota bacterium | reverse complement strand
CGCTGCTGCTTGCGGCGGGCGCCGGCGCCGCCGGCGCGGGCGAGGTGGCGGCGCCGCTGGTGATCGGGACCCATCGCCTGTTCGCCGAGCGCGTCGTCTTCCGCGATCTGGCGGCGGTGGTCGTCGACGAGCAGCACAAGTTCGGCGTGGCGCAGCGCGGACGGCTGCTGGCGAAAGGCGTCGCGCCCGACCTCCTGCTGGTCTCGGCGACCCCGATTCCGCGCACGCTGGCGCAGACGCTCTTCGGCCACCTCGATCCGAGTTTCCTGCGCGAGCGTCCCGGCCCGCCGCGCCAGGTGCGCACCGAACTCCTGTTCGGAGCGGCGCGCGCGACGCTGGCGGAACGATTGCGCGCCGAGGTCGCGGCCGGCGGCAAGGTCTTCGTCGTCTGCCCGGCGATCACCGCCGCGCCACCCGGCGAGTCGGGGCGCCGGCGCGCCAGCGCCGAGCGGGTGGCGCCGTGGGTCGCGGACCTCCTCGCCGGCCGCGCCGAGGTGGCGCTGCTGCACGGTCGGCTGGCGCCTGAGGCGAAGCAGGAGCGGCTCGACGCGTTCGCCGCCGGGCGCGTGCGCGTGCTGGTGGCGACGGTGGTGGTCGAGGTCGGACTCGATGTCCCCGATGCGTCGATGGTCGTCGTGCTCGACGCCGATCGGCTCGGCCTCTCGCAGCTCCACCAGTTGCGTGGACGCGTCGGCCGGCGCGGCGCACCGGCGACCTGCCTCGTGGTCAGCGCCGAGCCGTCGGCCGCCGCCGCCGCGCGGCTGGCGGCGTTTGCCGGCGAAGACGACGGGTTCCGGCTGGCCGAGCAGGACCTGCTCGAGCGCGGGCCAGGCGAGCTGTTCGGCCTGCGCCAGCACGGCGCGGCGGCGGGGCTCTATCCCGAGGCGCTGCTCGATCCTGCGCTGCACGGCGCCGCCCGCGAGGCGGTCGCCGCCGGCGTTTGCAAGTCGCTGCTCGGCAAGCCTTTCGGCACCGCTCCAGTTGCCAGCGCGGAGGCCATCTGGTAGTTCGCTCGCCCTTCGCGGCCCTCGAGGTGCCCTCTCCCATGGTGAAGTACCCCGCGGTCGTCGCCGCGCTGTTCGGCGTGGCGGCCTGGACGCCGTCCACCACTTCTGCCCAGGATTCCCAAGGCGGGCGGAAGCGCGACCCCGACGCGCCGGAGTTCGACATTGATCGGCCGGCCCGTGCGGGGCGCGACGCGAAGGCCACGGACGTCACGCCGGAGGCGGCGCTCGACAAGGCGCTGCCGCTGCTCACCACCTGGCCCACCGAGGCCGGGGAGACGGCGTTGCGGGCGCTGGCGGCACGCGGTCCGGAGATGGTGCCGCTGTTCCGGGCGCGCCTTGCCAACGGCACGGTGCTCGAACGGTCGGCGGCGGCGCGCGGCCTCACCCTGCTCGCCGACGTCGAGAGCTTCCCGGTGATCGAGAAGCTGTTCGCCGATCCGCGCCAGCGCACCCGCTACGTGCCGCTGCTGCTCGCGCTGCGCGACCTCGATCCGGCGCGCGCCGACGCGCTGGCGCTGCGATTCCTCCAGAGCGAGCAGGCGCCGCTCCGCATGGCCGCGCGCGCGCTGCTGCGGCAGGATCCCGCGCCGGCGACGCGCGCGGCGCTGCGCGACGCACTGATCGCCGCCCGCAGCGACGGCGTGCGCCTCGACCTGTTCGAGCTCCTGGTCGAGCTGGCCGAGCCGGAGCTGCCGGCGCTGGCGCTCGAGCGGTTCCTCGGCGCCAAGGATCCGTCGCTGGCGCACAAGGCGACCGAGCTCCTCTCGTGGCAGGACGAGCCGCAGTTGATCGCGGAGCTGCAGGAGCTGGCCGCCGGCGCGAACGAGCGGCGCAACCTCCACGCAGCGCTCGCGCTGGTGCTGCACGAGCAGCGCACCGCGTCGGCGCGCCTGCCGGACGCGCTGTTCGACCACTACGTCGCCAACGTCCGCACCAGCGACCCGCTGCTGCGCGCGACGGCCAGCGTCGTCTGCGGGATGATCGGCTATCGCGACGAGGCGCGCGCCGAGGCGGTCAAGGTGACGGTCCTGCCCGCGCTGGCCGAGGTGGTGATCCACGGCCGCTTCTTCGGTGACTTCGAGCTCTGCTTCCGTACCGGCGTCGCGACGCTCGAACTGCTGACCGGCGAGCGGCTCGGCCCGAGCATCCCGGCGTGGCGCGACTGGTTCGCGCAGCATCCTGACGCGCGCTTCGCCGGCCGCCGCGAGTTGCACGGCTTCGTCCTCGACGAGGACCAGCTGGATGCGGTGGTGGAGGTGGATCGGGCCGATGCCACCGGGGCGCTGGTCCGCGACCTCTTCTTCTGCGGCGAGCGTCATCGCGCGCCGGTCGCCGCCGGCGGGCGGCCGGGGGCGATGCTGCTCGACGGCCCGGAGCTGCGCCGGCTGCTGCTGACGCTGGAAGAACAGGGGTTGTTCGGCGGCGAACTGCCGCGGCAACTGCTCCCCTTGCAGCAGCAGGACCTGGTCGTGCGGGTGACCACGCGCGGCCGCGAGAAGGTCGTCGCGCTGCGCGGCGACGATGTGCGCTCGGTCACCCTCGGGCGCGCGCTGGAGCGCGCGGCGGAAGCGGCCTGGTGGCAGCTGTTGCTCGCGTTCGACGCGACCTACCCGCGGCGCTTCGCCGAGGAGGCCGCCTGGCAGTCGACTCATCCCGAGCCGGCGGCGCGCCGCTCGCGGCTGGTCGACCTCGCGCTGGCGGCCATCGCCGGCGACGACCTCGACGTCGCGACGCGTGCCTTCGCCGTGCTGGCCCGCCTCGATGGTCTCGGCGCCAGCGTGCGCGCGACGCAGGTCGAGGCGCTGGCGGCGCAGCTGGCGCAGTTGCCGCCGGGCGACCAGCGGGCGAAGAGCCTCGAGGCGCTGCTGGTCGCCACCGGCCGCGACGATGCCTTCGACCGCGTGGTCGACGCGCTGACGCCACGCGGCGGCGCCGCGCTCGAGTCGATCGCGCAGGCGATGGACCGGATGGGCAAGACGCCGCGCGGCCTGGTCGATCCGCGGCCGCTGGTGCGGCAGGCGGCGCTGCTCCTGGCCGAGCGCGACCGCCACCCGGTGGCGGAGGCGGCATTGGCGCAGCTGGCGCAGGCCGACCCCGACGAGAAGGTGCGCAATCGGGCGCTGGCATTGCTGGCCGAGCGCGGCGGCGACGGCGGCAGCGCGATCGTGCTCGAGCAGGCGCGCACGGCGCCGTTGCCGGTGCGGGCCGAGGCGCTGCGGCTGCTCGGACGGTCGCAGCGCGAGGACGCGCTCGAGGCGCTGGTGCTCCACATCCGCAGCGACGAGTCGTCGCTGGCGGCGGCGGCGCTCGAGGGGCTGTCGCGCCGCGGGGACGCCGCCGCCGCCGATGCGCTCGACGCGCTGGTCCGCGAACGCGGCCCGGCTGATCCGCTCGGGCGGTTGGCGCTGGCGGCGGTGAAGGGGCTGCCGCGGCCGCTGGCGACGGCGCGGCTGCGCCGCCTGCTCGAGGAAGATTCCGGGACCCTGTCGCGGGAGGCGGCCTACGGGCTGGCCGACCTCGGCGAGATGGACGCCGTGCCGACCCTGCTCGCCGACCTCGAGGACGAGAAGCTCCACCGCCGGGCGCGCACGCTGCTGACCTACCTGTTCTGCAAGGACCCGGGAACCGAGATCTGGCGCTTCCGTTCTCTGCATGAGTCGACGCCCGGGGCGAGCCATTCCGACCACTTCCTGGCCGCATTGAAGGAAGGGGGCGCGCTGGTTCCCGACGGGCGTGACCTCCGCGACCGTTCGTTCCAGCCGCTCCTCGTCGTCGCGCTCGAGGACGCGCGCTGGTTCGTCCGGCGCAGCGCGCTCGAGCTGCTGGAGGCGGCGCACGGGCGCGTGCTCGGCCACCTGGCGACGGACGCCAGCCCCGAGGAGATCCGCGCGCTGGCCGGCCGCTGGCGCGAGATGATCTCGGCGCAGGCGGACGGCGCGAACCGGTGATCGGACGCCTCGCGCGGAGGGTCAGGTGACGACAGCTGCAGCAGCGGGCGCGAGCGACCGCGAGATCGCGGCGGCGGGCGAGTTGTTCGCCCGCATCGAGCGCGAGGTCGCCACGGTCCTGGTCGGGCAGGTGGCGCTGGTGCGGCGCCTGCTGGTGGCGCTGCTGGCCGACGGTCACGCACTGATCGAGGGCGTGCCGGGCCTCGGCAAGAGCCTCGCCGTCGCCGCGCTGGCGAAGGCGAGCGGCCTGCAATTCCGCCGCGTGCAGTTCACCCCGGACCTGCTGCCGGCGGACGTGATCGGCACCCAGGTGTTCCGACCGGGCGACGGCAGCTTCAGCGTCCGCAAGGGGCCGCTGTTCGCGGAGCTGGTGCTCGCCGACGAGATCAACCGCGCGCCGCCGAAGGTGCAGAGCGCGCTGCTCGAGGCGATGCAGGAGCGGCAGGTCACCATCGGCGAGCAGTCGCTGCCGCTGCCGCGCCCGTTCGTCGTCTTCGCGACGCAGAACCCGATCGAGCACGATGGCACCTATCCGCTGCCGGAAGCGGAGCTCGACCGCTTCCTGTTCAAGATCCGCATCGGCTATCCGGCGCGCGACGAGGAGGAGCAGATCCTCGTGCGCCATGGGCGCGGCGCGCCTTCGCGCGACGTCGCCGCGGTGGCGTCGCGTGAGGCGCTGCTCGCGGCGCGCGGCCTGCTCGACCGCGTGCACGCCGAGCCGGCGATCCGCGACTACGTCCTGCGCCTGGTCGCCGCGACGCGCGATCCGGCGCGCCGCGAGCTGCGGCTCGGCGCCTCGCCGCGCGCGGCGCTGTCGCTGCTGGTTGCGGCGAAGGCGGCGGCGCTGCTCGAGGGGCGCGCGTACGTCACTCCGGGCGATGTGAAGGCGTTGGCGCCCGACGTGCTGCGCCACCGCCTGCTGCTCTCGTTCGAGGCGGAGGCGGCCGGTCGCACCGTCGACGCACTGCTCGACGAGTTGCTGCGCGCCGTTCCGGTGCCGTGAGGAGCGCGCCGGTGGCCGCGCCGCCGCTCGATGCGCGGGTGCTGGCGACGGTGCGCGAGCTCGAGGTGCGCGCGCGCCGGTCGGTGCGCTGCGGATTGGGCGGCGCGTGGTCGAGCGCGGCGCGCGGCGCCGGCGTCGAGTTCGCGGAGGTGCGTGAGTACGTCGTCGGCGAC
Source organism: Planctomycetota bacterium (assembly GCA_016872815.1). GTDB lineage: Bacteria > Planctomycetota > B15-G4 > B15-G4 > SIAN01 > SIAN01. The sequence continues at coordinate 583 of VGYY01000258.1, read as the reverse complement.
GATGCGCGCACCGTCGACTGGAACGTGACCGCACGCACCGGTCGCCTGCAGGTGAAGCGGTTCGACGAAGAACGCGAGCAGACGGTGCTGGTCGCGCTCGACGACTCGCGCAGCACCCGGCTCGCACCCGGCGGCCGGCCATGGCGGGAAGCGGCGGCCGAGCTGCTGCTGCTGGTCGGGCTGGCGGCGGCGCAGTCGGGCGACCGCGTCGGGCTCCTCACGTTCGCCGAGGCGGTGGAGTACTGGATCGCGCCACGCCACGGCCGCGAGGCGGTGCTGGCGCTGGCGACGCGCTGGCTGGCCGAGCCGTCGACTGCGCGCGGCACCGACCCGGACGGCGCCCTGCGCGGCCTGCTCGATGCGCGGTCGCGGCCGTCGTTGCTGATCGTGGTCACGGACGGGCACGCGCTGCCCGCCGACGCGACGCTCGCGCGTGCCGCCGCGCGTCACGACGTGGTGTTCGCGGCGCTGCGACCGGGGTTCCTCTGCCGGCTGCCGACGCATGGCCGGTTCCGCCTCGACGATCCGGAGGGAAGCGCGCGCCATGTGGTCGACCTCGGCTCGCCGCGCGTGCGGGCGGAGC
>VGYY01000257.1 GCA_016872815.1 Planctomycetota bacterium | reverse complement strand
GCGCGAGACGCCGCCCTTCGTCGACGCGCGCAGCCACGCCGAGCTGCAGGAGCCGCTCGCGGCCGACGACCGGCTCGGCGAACTGCTGCGCGCCACCTCGGACGGCGAACGCGCCGGCGACCTGCTCTTCGTGCTGCCGCGCGGCACGATCTGGTACCCGGCGCCGAGCAAGCTCGCGTCGCTGCGCTCGGTCATCGCCACCACCCATGGCGCGCCGTGGAACGACGACACGCGAGTGCCGCTCGTGTTCCTCGGTGCCGGCGTCGCGCCGGGCCGGGTGAGCGGCCGCGCCTTCAGCGTCGACGTCGCGCCCACGCTCGCGCGCGCGGCCGGCGTGCCGTTCCCCGCCGACCTCGACGGCCGCCCGCTCGCGCTGCATTGACCGCCCGCTCTCAGTCGGCGGCGCGCTCGAACAGGAACACCTTCGGCAGCAGGATGCCGGCGGGATCGTTGGCCAGGCGGCCGCGCGGCGCCGGGTCGAACGCCACGGCGAGCTTCATCCGGAGCTTCTTCTCGATGGTGGCGATCCAGCCGGGGTCGCCGATCGCGCCATGGGGATCGACCGCGAGCCAGAGCCAGCGCGCCACCGGCTCGCCGCGCTTCACGGCGGCGCCGAGCTCGGCCAGCGTGGCGTAGCGCGCCGGCGCGGCGATCGGCGGGAACGGCGCGTGCAGCCACGGCTCGCTGGCGACCCAGCAGAGTTCCGGTGCGGCGCCCGCGGGAAGCGTCGCCGCCGCCTGCGCGCGCCGTTCGGCCAGCGCCGCGACCGCCGCCGGTCGCACGTCGGCACGGCGGGCATCGACCACCTGGCTCGCCTCGGCGGCGGCGAAGGCCAGCGCCAGCGCCGCGACCACCACGCGCTGGCGCGTGCGCGCGCCCTGCGCATGGGCGAGGCCCCACGCCAGACCGATCGCGGCAGACAGGCAAAGCGGCAGCGTGAAGCGCGGATAGACGTAACCCGCCGGCGCCAGGAACAGCGCGAAGTAGGTCAGCGCCGGCAGCAACCACGCCAGCGCGCGCCAGCGCCGGCGCAGCACGACGAAGAGTGGCAGGAGGAAGAGACCCGCCGTCGCGATCACGCCGGCGGCGGTGAGCAGCCGCTCGCCGGTGTCGTCGAGCAGGCCGAGCAGGCCGGACGGCGAGAGCGTGTGCTCGCGGAACGGCTGCGATCCGGCGCCGAAGAGATGGGCGACGTGGTCGCGGAAGGTGCGACCCGGCAGGACGCCGCCGCCGCCGTTGATCCAGCCGCTGGCGGCGACGTAGGCCAGCGCCCCGCCAAGGGCGAGCCAGCCGAGACGCGGGAGGCGACCGGCCGCGCGTCCCGCGCCGCGCCGCCACGCGAACCAGGCGATCCCCGGCGCCATCGCCGCGAACTGGTCCTTGGTCGCCGCCGCGAGGCCGAGCGCCATCCCGGCCAGCACGACCCGGCGCGCATCCGGCGGCGTGCGCCCCGCGACCAGCAGCGCCCACGAGAGCGCGCTCCACGCCAGCGCCGGCACGTCGGTGTTGAGCGTCGTCCCGTAGTGGACGATCGCCGGCTGCGCCGCCAGCGCCACCACGCCGACCCAGCCGAAGCGCGGCCCGGCCGCCGCCAGCGCCAATTCGCCCGCGGCCGCCAGCAGCAGCACCAGCAGGACGAGCGTGGCGCAACGACCGGCGATGACCAGCTTCCAGTGCGCCGTCTCGTGGCCCGCGGCGAGCGTCACGAAGCGCGACGACGGGTCGAAATCGGTCCGGCCGGCATGCGCTGCGACCTCACTCGCCAACTGCTGCCGGGCGGCATCGACGTGCGCCGATTCGGCCGCGGTGAGCCAGAACGCCCGCGCCAGGTGTTCGGCCATCCCGGCGACCAGGTGCCACCCCTCGGGGTACTTGTCATAGGGCAGATCGGCGGCCGGCCAGGCCTCGACCGCCAGCAGCGAGCGCGCCGGCCAAGGCGCGTCCGGCGACGGGTCGAAGGCGCTGGTCGCTCCCCACGACCAGAGGAAGCGCGGCAGCAGCAGCACCACCAGCGCGATGGCCGCTGCATTGCGGAGGCGACCGGCACGCCACGCCCGAATCGCAGCCGTCCCGTTCCCCGTATCATGCGCCGCGTTCATGTGCACCGGACAGTAAACGGCGGCGGCAGGTGCTCAAGCCTGCGCCCCTCCCGGTTCCGCCTGAGTCGAGTCGCCCCAGCCGAGTCGCCCCCTTGCCCCGCTCGCTCCCGCTCCTCGCACCGTTGCTGGCGATCGCCGCGCTGCTGGCGCCGCCGCTGCCTGCGCACGCTCTCGACCCGGTGCCGCGCGCCGCGCAGGAGCGCCCCGTCGCGGCGGACGGCGCGCCGGCGCGCGTCGTGATCGTGCCGATCCACGGCCCGCTCACTGAGGAGATGGTGGCGCTGACCATCCGCGCCATCCGCCGGGCGCACGAACTGCAGGCGGCCGCACTGATCTTCGAGATCGACAGCGAGGGCGGCAACGTCGCGTTGATGGACCGGCTGATCGACGAGATCGAGCGGGCGGATGGGCTCGACACCATCGCCTACGTCACCCAGAAGGCGATGTCGGCCGGATCGCTGATCGCGATCTCGTGTGAACGGGTCTACATGCGACCGGGCGCCAGCATGGGCTCGGCGCTGGTGCTGATGGTCCGCGAGTTCTTCGGGCTGCCGGTCGACCGGATCGAGACGCTCCGCGACGACAACGAGGCGTACTTCAGGAAGATCATCAACGGCTACCGCGCCCATTGGCGGGCCAAGGCGCAGCACCACGCCCGGCCCGACGCCCTGGCCGAAGCGATGGTCTACGCCGAGAAGGCGGTGATCGAGGTCGAGGTCGACGGCGAGCGCCGCTTCCTGCGCGAGCCGGAACTGGTCGAGCTGGCCAAGATGCGCGACGAAGCCGCGATCCGGCGCATCCGCACCGTGGTCGAAGCCGAGGACGTGCTCAGCATGACCGCGCAGGAGTGGTACGAGGTGCGGATGATCGACGGCCTCGTCACCTCGCGCAGCGACCTGCTGCAGCAGCTCGGTCTGCACCAGGCGACGGTGTTCGAGCTCGCGCCGTCCTGGTCGGAGCGGCTGGCCGGCTTCCTCCAGGCGTGGGGCGTCGCGCTCCTGATCGCCGGCCTGATGGCGGTGTTCGTCGAGATCAAGCTCCCCGGCTTCGGCCTGCCCGGGATCATCGGCATCACCTGCCTCGCGCTCTGGATGTTCGGCAAGTACCTCGCGGGACTGGCCGAGATCACCGAGCTCCTGCTGGTGGGAGCCGGCTTCGGGCTGATCGCCGTCGAGATCTTCGTCCTGCCGGGGATGCTGGTGGCGGGGATCGCCGGCGTCGTGTCGCTGCTCGCCGGGCTGGTGCTGGCGGCGCAGCAGACGGTGCTGCCCGATCCGGCGCGGCCGCTGGCCTCGGCCGAATGGTGGTCGAACGCCAACTCGATCGCGCTGGCGGTGGTCGGCAGCGTGGTCGGGATGATCGCGCTGGGGCACCTCCTGCCGAGCATCCCGCTGCTGAACCGGGCGATCCTCAAGCCGGTTGGCGGCGCGGCGACCGGTGGCGCGACGGCGGACGCGAGCCTGCTGCGACCGATCGACGAGCTGGCGCCCGCGTGGCGACCGGCGATCGGCGCGCTGGGTCGCGCGCTGACGCCGCTGCGCCCCGCCGGCAAGGTGGTCGTCGACGGGCACGAGCTCGACGCGGTCTCGGAAGGGCCGCTGATCGAGCGCGACGCGGCGATCACGGTGGTCAGCGTCGCGGCGGGCCGGCTGGTGGTGCGGACGACCGGCGCGAATCACTGAGCGCCGCGAGCGGGATCCGGGGCGACGAGGAAGCAACGACGATGTTCGAGTTCGGACCGTGGGGACTCGGCCTGCTGATCGCCGGCGTGACCGTCGTGGGACTCGAGGTGCTGATCCCGTCGGCGGGGCTGCTCACGCTGGTCGCGCTGCTCCTGCTGTCGACGGGCGGCTGGTTCGCGGCGAAGACCGGCGGCAGCGACGCGCTGATCGGCTACACGATCGCGGCACTGTTGCTCGCACCGCTGTCGGCGCTGGCGTCGCTCAAGCTGCTGCCGCGCACGCCGATGGGTCGCCGGATGATCCTCCGGGGACCGTCGAGCGGCCAGGACGCCGCCGGACGCCGCGCCACCGAGGACGGGCTCGAGCGCCTCGTCGGCGCCCGCGGGACGGCCGAGACCGCGCTGCGGCCGGTCGGGATCGGCATGCTGGGCGGACGCCGCGTCGACGTCGTGACGCGCGGCATGCACCTCGAGGCCGGCACCGCGATCGAGGTGGTGAGAGTCGAAGGCAATCGAGTCATCGTCGAGGCGGCCGCCAACCGGCCGCTGCGGACGGTGGAAGCTGGGGAATCCGCATGAACGCTTCGTTCGACTTCGTGACCGCCGCCATCGGGCCGGTGCCGCTGCTCGCCTTCGAGCTCGGCATGGTCGTCCTCCCGATCGCGGCGATCTTCAGCCTCGTGCTGCTGGTGGTGTTGTTCAAGTACCTCGGGCTCTACATCCGCTGCCTGACGTCGAACGCCAACATCGGCCTGTTCGACCTGCTCATGATGTCGCTGCGCAAGGTGAACCCCGAGACGATGGTGCAGGGGCGCATCTCGGCGATCCAGGCCGGCATCGACGTCGACACCCGCGACCTGCAGGCGCACTTCCTCGCCGGCGGCAACGTCGTCAGCGTCGTGCGGGCGCTGATCGCCGCCGACCGCGCCGGGATCGCACTGCCGTACAAGACGGCGACCGGCATCGACCTCGCCGGCCGCAACGTGCTGGAGGCGGTGCAGACCTGCGTCAATCCGCGCATCATCGACTGCCCGCAGGAGCCGGGCGCGAAGATCGCGGCGGTGGCCAAGGACGGCATCCAGTTGCTCGCCCGCGCCCGCGTCACGGTCCGGACCAACATCGGTCGCCTGATCGGCGGCGCGACCGAGGAGACGATCATCGCCCGCGTCGGCGAGGGCATCGTCTCGACCATCGGCTCGTCGGGCTCCTACAAGGACGTGCTCGAGAACCCCGACCGCATCAGCAAGACGGTGCTCGGCAAGGGGCTCGACGCCGGCACTGCGTTCGAGATCCTGTCGATCGACATCGCCGACGTCGACGTCGGCGAGAACGTCGGCGCCAAGCTGCAGACCGACCAGGCCGAGGCCGACATGCGCGTCGCCGAGGCGCACGCCGAGAGCCGCCGCGCGACCGCCGTCGCGCTCGAGCAGGAGATGCAGGCGAAGGTGATGGAGAACCGCGCGAAGCTGGTCGAGGCCGAGGCGCAGGTGCCGGCGGCGCTGGCCGAGGCGTTCCGCAGCGGCCGGCTCGGCGTGCTCGACTACTACAAGATGCAGAACGTGCAGGCCGACACCGCCATGCGCCAGTCGCTCTCCGGCGGGGAGATCACGCCGACGCAGGCGCCGCCGCGCAAGGGCGGCAGCTGAGCCGGCGGTCGCGACGGGAGGACGCGCCGAGTGGCGCTCGACCAACTGATCCAGGAAGTCCTCGCCTTGCTGCGGGCCAATCCGCAGCTCGCGCTGCTGCTCGGACTGGCCCTTCTCGGCGGCATCGGCCGGCTGCTCGGCGGCAACCCGCAGCGCCGGCCCGAGCGGCGCGGTACCCGCGGTGGCGGCGGGAGGCCCGCCGAACCGGGTGAGCACGGCCGGAGCGACACGGTCGAGGACGACGCGGCGGCGCGCGCGCGGGAGCTCGAAGAGCGGATCCGGCGGAACTTCGAGGAGATGCTGCGCCGTCGCGGCGGCGCGGCC
>VGYY01000256.1 GCA_016872815.1 Planctomycetota bacterium | reverse complement strand
GCGGGCGACCAGGCCGCGGGTGCCGCCGGTGCCGCCGGTGCCGCCAGCACGACCAGCGCGACGGACGCGGTCCAGCCCGGGACGGCACTCGCCCGCAGCACAGGTCGCGACGCCCGCGCCCGTTCAGTCGCTGAGCGCCACGCGGGCGAAGCGCCGCTTGCCGGCCTGGACCAGCAGCTCCCGCTCCAGGACGACTTCGTGCTTCTCGTCGGCCACCACCACGCCATCCAGTTTCACTCCGCCGCCCAGCACCAGCCGCCGCGCCTCGCTTCGCGACGACGCGAACTTCAATCGGCAAAGCAGCTCGGCGATCCAGAGCCTACCGCCCGGCACTTCCGCGCGCGGCAGCACCACCCGAGCGACGTCGACCGGAACCTCGCGGTCGCGGAACAGCCGGTCGAAGCGGGTGCGCGCCTCGCTCCCCGCCGGCGCGCCGTGCAACCAGTCGGCGAGCCGCGCCGCCAGCGCCGCCTTCGCCTCGCGCGGATCGCTCGACGCGAGCCCCCGCCACTGCGGATCGTCGAGGTCGGTGAGGAGCGTGTAGTACGCCTCCATCAGGGCGTCGGGCACCGACATCACCTTGCCGAAGACCTCGTCGGCGCTGAACGTGAGCCCGATCGAGTTGCCGAGGCTCTTGCTCATCTTCTGCACGCCGTCGAGGCCGGGCAGCACCCGGGTGGTCAGGCAGACCTGCGGCGCCTGCCCGGCGTCGGCCTGGAGGTCGCGGCCGACCAGCAGGTTGAACAGCTGGTCGGTGCCGCCGAGTTCGACGTCGGCCTTCACCTCGACCGAGTCCTGTCCCTGCAGCAGCGGGTAGAGGAACTCGTGGATGCCGATCGGCTGGCCGTCCTTCATCCGCTGGGTGAAGTTGTCGCGCTCGACCATCCGCGCCACCGTCATCTTCGACGCGAGCCGGATGAAATCGGCGAAACCGAAGCCGAGGAACCAGTCGGCGTTGTTGCGGATCTCGAGCTCGCCCGCGCGACCGCCGAGCTGGCGCTCGTGCGCGGCGACGACCTTGGTCGCCTGCGCGAGATAGGTGCGCGCGTTGGCTTCGACCTGCTCGCGCGACAGCTGCGGGCGGGTCTTGTCCTTGCCCGACGGGTCGCCCAGCATCGCCGTGGCGCCGCCGACGATGAACACGGCATGGTGGCCGAGATCCTGGAACTGGCGCAACTTGCGCAGCACGACCGCGTGACCGAGATGGAGGTCGGCCGAGGTCGGGTCGAAGCCGAGCTTGACCCGCAGCGGCCGCCCGTCGCGCAGCGCGACCCGCAGGCGCCGGCGCAGGTCGTCCGCGCTGACGCAATCGACCACGCCACGCAGCAGCACCGCACACTGCCGCTCGACCTCGCGCTCCAGCGCCGGATCCTGGCTCGCCGGGACGTCCGCCGCATCGGTCATCGTTCCCGCTCCCCGCCGGTCGCCGCGGCCGCCGGTGCCGGCGCGCCTTGCGCTTCCCACCAGCCGCGCCACCGTTCGACGCTCTCCCCGTGCCGCTGGCCGGTCAGCCATTCGAGCGCGACACACCGCGCCCGCCGGCCGCGCCGGTCGGGACCCGGCAACGACACGATCAGCCGATCGATCGTCGGCACCTTCGCCGCTTCGCCGTGGTGCAGCGCGGCCGCGATCAGGTGCTCGGGCAGCTCCGCGAGCGCGCGCTCGAACGGCACCTCGTCGCCGGCCGCCGCATGCGCGACCGCCGCCGGCCCGAATCGCAGCTCGATCGGCGGCAGCTCGATCGAGATCACCCGCTCCGGCTCGTCACCGCAGCGGATCGCCAGCGGATGGAGCTGTGGCGCGACGCGCGCCACCACCGCCTCCGCCCCGGCCGGGAGCGCGAGCGGCAGCTCGATCCGCAGGCTGGCGCTGCCGCCGACCGGTACCACCACGTCCGCCGCCTGATCGACCCGCACGGTCTCGATCGCCACCTGCACGCCGTGGCGCCACGAGGCCCAGGTCGCCGTCGACTCGACGACAAGGCAGCCGCGCTCCTCCCGCGTGAACGGCCAGACGCCAAGGTCGCGCGACAGCACGATCGTGACCGGCAGTGCGCCGCCGTTGCTCACCTCGATCCGCAGCGCCGGCGTTCCGTCCAGCGCGACCCACGGCGACTCCGCGCTGGCGCGGAACGCGAGGCCGCGCTCGGCAAAGTAGGCGGCGATCCGCTCGGCATGCGTCGGCCGCCCCCCACCGAACGGGTTCTCCGCCATCGCGCCGTCGCCGGAACGCGGACCGTCCCCGGCCCCCTCGAGGGGGACCGGGGACGGCGAGTGTCCGGCGCATCCGGCGAGGGCCGCGAGCAGGAACCCCGGGATCGACCACGACCGCACGCGCACTCCATGATTCGCGAGCGCCATCACCGATCCTCCGCGGATTCCTGCTCCGCCCGCAATCGCCGTCAGCTCGCCGGCGCGTCGGCCGGCGCCGCGTCGCCTGCCGGCGCCGCTCCCTCGGGCGGATTCGCCGACGGCGGCGGCTCCGGCGCCCGCTCCTCGACCTGGATGAGCGTCAGGCCGATCTTCCGCTCCTCGGGATCGACCTTGAGGATGCGGACCTGCACCTTGTCGCCGACCCGCACCACCTCTTCGGGGCTGTGGATCTTCTTCGGCCCGAGCTCGGAGATGTGGAGCAGACCCTCGAGCCCGTCCTCGAGCTCGACGAACACGCCGAAGTTGGTGCTCTTGGTGACCGCGCCCGAGAGGCAGTCGCCGACCGAGAAGCGGCGCGGGATCGCGTGCTTCCACGGGTCTTCCTGCAGCTGCTTCAAGCCGAGCGCGACCCGCTTCTTGTCGGCGTCGACCGAGAGGACCACGGCCTTCACCGTGTCCGCCATCTTCAGCATCTCGGACGGATGGTTGATCTTCTTGGTCCACGACATGTCGGAGACGTGCAGCAGGCCGTCGATGCCTTCCTCGAGTTCGACGAAGGCGCCGTAGTTGGTCAGGTTGCGGACCTGGCCCTCGATGACCGTGCCGACCGGGTAGTTGCCCTCGACCATCGACCACGGATTCGACTCGGTCTGCTTCATCCCGAGGCTGATCTCCTGCTTGTTGTGGTTGATGTCGAGCACCACCACCTCGACCTCGTCGCCGATGTTCACCACCTCGGACGGGTGGTTCACGCGGCGCGTCCACGACATCTCGGAGACGTGCACGAGGCCCTCGACGCCGTCCTCGAGCTTGACGAAGGCGCCGTACGGCATGAGGTTGACCACCTGGCCCTTGTGGCGCGACGCCACCGGATAGCGGCCCTCGATGCCCTCCCACGGCGACGGGGTCAGCTGCTTCAGGCCGAGCGCGATGCGGTTGCGCTCGCGATCGAAGCGCAGCACCTTGACCTCGATCTCCTGCTCGATCTTCAGCATCTCGGACGGATGCTGGATGCGGCCCCAGCTCATGTCCGTGATGTGGAGCAGGCCGTCGATGCCGCCGAGGTCGACGAAGGCGCCGAAGTCGGCGAGGTTCTTCACCACGCCGCGACGCACCTGGCCCACCTCGAGCCTGGTCAGCAGGTCGGTGCGGGCGCGCTCACGCTGCTCCTCGATCAGCTTGCGGCGCGACACGACGATGTTCATGCGCGCTTCGTCGATCTTGATGATCTTGCACTCGATGTCCTTGCCGATCAGCTCGCCGATGTCGCCGGTGCGCCGGATCGACACCTGCGACGCCGGCAGGAACACCGGCACGCCGATGTCGACGAGCAGGCCGCCCTTGATCTTCTTGACCACGAGGCCCTTGACGACATCCCCCTCCTTGTAGGTGGAGATGACGCGCTCCCAGCCGCGCTGGCGATCCGCCTTGCGCTTGCTGAGGATCATCAGCCCGGTGTCGTCCTCGATCAGCTCGAGGAGCACTTCGATCGATTCGCCAGGAGCGAGCTTGCTCGCGTCCTCGAACTCCTCGACCGGGATGACGCCTTCCGACTTGTAGCCGATGTCGATCACGACCTCGGTGCCGATCACGCGGAGCACGCGGCCCGTGATGATCGTGTCCGCCTGGAACGTCTTGACCGAGTCCTCGTAGCGCTTGTCCAGCGCTTCCTTCGAGGTGCCGAGCAGCACGCGGTCGACTTCCGCGTTCGCTTCGTCGTCGCCGCCACCGAAGCGGCGCACCAGATCCTTCACCATTCCGTCCACCTTCGCCGGGTTGCCTCGCGGCCGCCCGGCCCTTCGCGTCGCGACCCCGCAGGCCGGTCGCCCGGCTCGCCTGGTCGCGGGTTGTCAGGTCTCCGCGTCGCTGCGCGCAGCGGCCCTCCCGAGCGGGAGGCGAAACCGCCGCGCGTCGCGGCGACGCGTCAGCCGCCGCCCGGCGCGCGTTCCCGCGCACCAAGCTCGCGGAACGCCCGCTGCACGCGGGCGACCATCTCCTTGCGATCCGAACCGTCCGCCGACAACGGCGCACCGACCCGCACCGTGATCGGCATCCCGCCGCGCGGCCGCTTCTGCCCCCGCGGCCACGCCTCGAACGCCCCGTCGATCACCACCGGCAGCACCGGCACGCCGGCCAGCCCTGCGAGCAGGGCGAAGCCGGGCGTGAGCGGATTGAGGCAGCCGTCGCCGCTGCGCGTCTGCTCGGGGAAGAGCGCGACCGCGTCGCCCGACCTGAGCCGCTCGACCAGTCGGCGCGTCGCGCCGATGTCACGGCCGTCGCGCTCGACGTGCTCGAGGTCGAGCGGCGCCGTGAGCACGCGGTAGATCAGGCTTTTCTTCAGCGTCGCCCGCGGCGTGTAGACCAGCGGCCGCGGCAGCGCCGAACCGAGCAGCGGCGGGTCGAGCAGCGAGACATGGTTGGCCACGACCAGCAGCCCGCCGGATCGGGGGCAGTGGTGGCGCCCCTCGACCTTGAGCGCATGCCGCGTCCGGAAGTAGGTCCACGTCACGCACTTGAACAGGTCGTTGAACAGGACGCCCCACCACTTCATGGCGCGGCTCCCGGCGGCGCGGCGCCGCCCGATTCCGCCGCCACCTCGGCGCAGATCGCCGCCACGACCTGGTCGAGGTCGCGGTGGGTCGTGTCGAGCACCGTCGCGCCGTCGGGCACGCACAGCGGCGCCAGCGGACGCTCGCGATCGATGCGGTCGCGCTGGGCCAGGCGCTCCATGGCGACGGTCAGCTCGTGCGAAGCGTCGTGCGAGACGACCTGCGCAGCCGAGTGCTGGCGCAGCCGCCGACGCGCCCGCTCGAGCAGCGAGGCGTCGAGATAGAAGCGCCAGCGGGCGGTCGGGAAGATGTACGAGCCGGCGTCGCGCCCCTCGACCACCACTCCGGCGCGGAGCGCCAACTGCTCCGCCGCCAGCGACCGCTGCCATTCCACCAGCGCGGCCCGCACCGACGGCACGGCCGAGACGGGGCTGACCAGCGCGGTCACTGCCGCGCTGCGCACCTCGTCCGACACGTCCTCGTCGCCGAGCCAGACCTTGCCTCCCTCGCCGACGCGCATGCGTCGGGCGGTCACCCAGTGCGCCAGCACCGGCGCCAGCCGTGCCGCATCGATCGCGTCCGGACCGACGAGACCAGCGCGCAACGCCGCCAACGTCACTGCCCGGTACATCGCCCCGGTGTCGAGGTGGAAGAAACAGAGGCGCGCCGCAACCCGCCGCGCGACGGAGCTCTTCCCCACGCCCGCGGGGCCATCGATGGTCAGGACTTTGGCGCGTGCATCCTCCGGTGCCATGCAGAACCGCGGGACGATACGGCTCCGCTGCCCGGGTGCAACCTCCGGGGCGCCCCCCGCGGCGGCGCCCCCCGCCCGGCAGGGCGCGCCGGCGTCAGTCGCCCGCGCCGC
>VGYY01000255.1 GCA_016872815.1 Planctomycetota bacterium | reverse complement strand
GCGGTGGCCTCCGGCAGCTCGAGCCACGCCTCGCCGGTCAGGGCCGGCTGGCGCGGCACGACGGCCGTCCCGCTGTCGCCGAGCGGAAGGCGGCGCGCTTCGCTGGTCGCCGCAGCCAGGTCGGCGCCGATCGCCGCGGCGTCGCTTGCGTCGAGCGGGCCGCGCTCCTGCCGGAAGCCGACCAGTTGCAGGTGCGGGTGGCCCTTCGACTGCGCGGCCCGCCGTCCGACGTTCACGAAGGCCGCGACCGCGTGATCGGCGAGCTCGTGGGCCGCCAGGAACTGCTCATCGAACGGCAGCCGCAGCAATTCGGCGAGCAGGTCCGGCGCGAGCGACGCCGGCGTCGCGCGGTGGTGCGTTTCGCCGGCCGGAGCGACCAGCAGCGTCCGCTCGGCGAACGGATGGGCGTTGCCGAGCACGCGCAAGGCGCCGCCCTCGCGCGGCCACGGCCCACGATCGAATCGATCGCGCTCGGGATGGCAGAGGAAGCAGCCGGCGGCCGGCTCGGCCGGCGGCGGATCGGCGGGCAGCGGCAGGCGGAGACGGCGCAGACGGCCCGCGCTGCGCAGGCAGCGCGAGCCGTCGATCGGTGCGCGGTAGAATTCGACGTCCGGAGCCGCCACGGCGGACGGATTCACGCGGTCCGACGCGGCGCGCTTCCGCCGGCCGGGCGCGCGCCGGCGGTCACTTCGCCGACGCCTTCGCCAGGAACTTGTCGGGGTCGGTCTTGAACTCGGTGGTCACGCAATCGGCGCAGCAGAGCCGCACGAGCTTGCCCTTGTAGATCACGAGGTCCTCGTCGTTCGACTCCTCGTCCATCACCGGGCACTTGGCGTTGCCGAGATCCTCGCAGCCGTAGATCGCGCAGACCGCGAGCACGTACGGGTTCTTGGCGAAGCTCGCTTCGCAGTCGCCGCAGCAGAGGTCGATCGCGTGGCCCATGAAGGTCACGCTCTTGGCCTTGCCGGCCTCGATCGCGTGGCCCGACACCGGGCACTTCTTGTTGCCGACCGCCTTCGCCGCCGGATAGGCGGCCGCGAGCGCCGCCTTCGGGTCGGCCTTCGCCGCACCCTGGCACTTGCCGCAGCAGTAGTAGGCGCGCTGCTTCTCGTGCGTCACGTACTTGCCCGGGTTCACCTTCTTGCCCGCCTGCATCGGGCAGGTGGCGTTGCCGATGAACGGCACGACGACCTCGGCCTTGGCGGCCGGTGCGACCGGCGCGGCCGGCGCGGCCGGATCCTGCTGCAGCGCGATGGCGGCGCCGGACAGTGCGACCACGGCGATGGCGAGCGCGGCCAACGGCCGCACGAACGGACGCAGATTCGACTTCATGGTTTCTCTCGACCTCCTGTCAGTGGGAGCGCGGGAGTCTAGTGTCCTGACGCTGAACTTCGTCCCGGCGGCCGGGGGCACCGCCCTGCCGTCAGTGCGAGCCTGCAGGAAGGAGATCGCGGCCCGCCGCGAGCGATTCGACCACCGGATGGAGCGCGGACCCGGTCGGGCCGCCCCCCACCGTCGCGCCGCCGCCGCGCGAGGCGGCCGCCGCGAGGCTCGCATGCTGCGCACGGAAGACCAGCCCGCCGCCGTCGCGGCGGACGTCGACCTGCACCGCGTCGCCCTCGACCACCTGCCCGGATCCGATCAGGTTGGCCACCGCGAACAGCACCTCGCTCTCGAGCAGGCCGCGCAGCGGCCGTGCGCCGTAGCGCGGGTTGGTGCCCTTCTCGAGCAGCCACTTGCGCGCCGCCGGCGTCGCCTTCAGGTCGACGTCGAGCCGCTTGCGCACGCGCTGGCGGACGTAACCGAGTTCGAGTTCGAGGATGCGCTTGAACTCGACGGCACCGAGCGAGTTGAACACGATGCGGCGATCGATGCGATTCAGGAACTCCGGGCTGAAGATGCGCCGCGTCGCCTCCAGCACCGAATCGCTCACCTGCGCCATGTCGGGCGGGGCCGCGGCGGCGCCGCGCTGGAAACCGAGCGGAGAGTCGTGCATCCGGTCGAAGTGGTCGGCGCCGACGTTGCTGGTCATGAAGATCAGGCAGCGCGTCAGGTCGACCTGCTCGTTGGTGCCGAGCGTCAGGGTCCCCTTGTCGAGGATCCCGAGCAGCAGCATCCAGAGCGCGTCGTTCGCCTTCTCGATCTCGTCGAACAGCAGCAGCGTGACCGGGTTCTCGCGCGTCTGATGGCGGTCGAGGTTCTCCTGGCTCAGGTAGGGCGGCGTGTCGCGGTGGCCGAGGTAGCCCGGCGGGGAGCCGATCAGCCGGGCGATCTCGTGGCTGTGGCTGAACTCGGCGCAGTCGACCTTCAACATCGCGCGCCGGTCGTTGAAGAGCAGCTCGGCCAGCGCCTCCACCATGCGCGTCTTGCCGGTCCCGGTCGGTCCGAGCAGGAGGAAGCTCGCGATCGGCCGATTGGGGTCGGCCAGTCCGCTGCGCCAGATCTGGTGGATCGTCGTCAATGCGTCGACCGCCGGCTCCTGGCCGATCACGCGGGCCAGCAACCCCTCCTTGAGGCGCCTTGCCTCGGGAGAGAGCTTCTGCGGATCGAGTTCACGCCAACGGGGGCTGCGCGCCACGGGACTCTCCCTCGCCTGCCGACGTCCACCCCGACCGTTTCGCCCACCGACGGGGTGAGTCTTGAGGCTCGATCGCGGCACCGGCGGGCCCGGCGCCCGTGGGCTACCATTCCCCCGGCAACCGAGGACCCGGAATGGCGCACGAGCACGCAGATGAGCAGGAGATCCATGACCGGGTAGCCGCGCTGCTCGACGAGGTCGACGCGCGGCTCGACGAAGGGCAGCCGGAGGAGGCGCTCGAGCTGGCCCGCTCCGCCCAGAAGCTCCTCGACCGGCACGAGGAGCTGAAGAAGAAACAGCTCGATCTCCGCGTCGACACCCACCACCTGCTGGCCGCCAGCCACTTCGAGCTCGGCGACATCGCCGCCGCGCTGCGCGAGTACGGCACGATCCGGCGGATCGACGCGCGCGACCCGGAGCTCGACTTCTGGGAGGCGCGAGCGCTGTTCCATGCCTGGCGCTTCGACGAGGCGTCGAAGCTGCTGCTCCGCCACAAGCCGAAGCCGGCGACACGCGCCGGGCAGCTCCGCTACCTCGGGCTGCTGGCCGATTTCCGCGGCGAGCACGCCGAGGCCGACCAGTTGCTGGCCAAGGCGGCCCGCGAGAATCCCGACGAGTACCCCGAGCCGGTCCGGCTGCCGGTCGACGAGGTGCAGCGGGTCCTCGAGGAGGTGCTCTCGGCGTTGCCACGCGACGTGCGCCGCACGCTGCAGGACGTCGACCTCTCGCTGCGCCCGCTGCCCGACCCGCGGATCCACGCGAGCCCCGACGTCGATCCGCTGGTGCTCGGCCTCTATCGCGGGACGAACGTGCTCGAGAAGGGCGACGCCGCCGTGCCGGGCGATCTCGACCGCATCGACGTGTTCCAGCGCAACGTCGAGCTGGTGGTCGGCGACCGGGACGAACTGCGCGAGGAACTGAAGATCACCCTGCTGCACGAGATCGGCCATCACCTGAGCTGGGATGAGGACGGGCTCGCCGATCGCGGCCTGAACTAGCGTCCTTTAGCAGGATCGCTGCCCCCTTCCGGGTGCTCTGCGTCCCGGGCTTCGTTGCGCAACCCTGCTGACGGCGCTCGCAGTGAGTTCGTCGGCACGCCAAGCCTGGCCGGAACGCTCCCTTGGGCCGTGATCGCGAAATTCCGCGCCAGGACAAGGGGTCGTTCGGCGGACCCGACCGGGTCCGCCCGCTCGAGCGGGGCCGGCTCGCCGTCGCCGGACGGCGGCAGCGGACCGGGCGTCAGCGCGGCTCGACGATGCGATGGACGCGCGCGGCGGCGAGGCGCTCGAGCGACTGGACGAGTCCGGATGGCCAGCGGATGGTGGCGCTGACCGTGGCATCCGCCGGCACGGCGCCGAGGCCGAAGAAGAGGCGCAGGTCGCTCCAGCTCAGGTAGGAACTGCTGCCGACCAGCGGTTGCGCCTGGCGCTTGCCGGCGCACTCGATCGTGACCACCGCGCCGATCGCGTCACGCGGGCTCTTCGTGCCGACCAGCGCAAAGCTGATCCAGCCGCCGGCGGGCGTCCCGCGATTCTCGAGCAGCACCAGCGGCCCGTCGTTGTCGAGCACCACCAGGTCGAGATCGCCGTCCTCGTCGAGGTCGCCGCTGACCAGCCCGCGACCGACCCGTGGCGTCGAGAAGAAGGGCGACAGGGAGCTCCCGACCGACTTGAACTGGCCGCTGCCGTTGTTCGCGTAGAGGTGCGGCACCTGCTTGAACGTCTGGGTCGGATCGAACTCCTCGGCGTCATCGACGATGTGGCCGTTCACCACCACCAGGTCCGGGTCGCCGTCGCGGTCGTAGTCGAGGAAGCGGGCGCCGAAGCCGGTGAACAGGTAGCTCGGCTCGCCGAGCCCGCTCGGGTAGCTGCGGTCGTCGTAGACGCCGTCCTTCCCGCGCACGTAGAGGACGTTCGGCTCCTTGCCGAAGTTGGCGGCGAAGAGGTCGAGATCGAGGTCGCCGTCGACGTCGGCGAGGTCGGTCCCCATGCAGCTCTGCGACGCGCCGCGTCCGCTGACGTCGACGCACCAGAACCCCGCCTCCTCCTCGAACTTCATCCCGCCGCGATTCATCCAGAGATAGTTCTCGTCGGCGTCGTTGGCGATGAACAGGTCGAGCCGCCCGTCGCCGTCGTGGTCGAACGGGATCACCGCGAGCCCCTTGCCCCCCTCGTCCGGCTCGACGATCCCGGCCTCCGCGGTGACCTCGGTGAAGCGGAAGTCGCCGTCGTTGCGCCAGAGCCGGTCGGGCGCCGACTCGAGCGTGTCGGGATGGCAGTAGCTGACGCGGTTGCGCGTGGTGCACGGCTTGTAGGTGGCGTAGTCGATCTTCGCGTAATTGGCGAGGTAGAGATCGAGATCGCCGTCGCCGTCGAGGTCGGCCCAGCCCGCCGCGGTGCTCCACCCATCGTCGACGATGCCCGCCCTCTCGGTCACGTCGGTGAACGTGCCGTCGCCCTCGTTGCGATAGAGGGCGTCGCGGCCGACGTTGGCGACGAACAGGTCGGGATCGCCGTCGTTGTCGACGTCGGGGCAGGTGACGCCCATGCCGTAGCGCGCGTCGCCGAGCCCGAGCGGTTTCTCCATCACCTGCTCGACGCCGTCGCTGCCGCGCACCCGCACCTTCACCACCGGCGCCACCGGCTCGAAGCGGAAGCCGCCGAGGTTGCGATACAGCCGATCCACCGCGACCTCCGGCGCCCCGTCGTAGCCGGGCAGCGCGCAGCTCTGCACGCAGTAGAGGTCGAGGCGCCCGTCGCCGTCATAGTCGAGCAGGCCGATGCCGGCGCCGGCGGTCTCGCACAGGTACTTCTTGCCGGTGGTCATGAACCGGCGATGGACGAAGTCGACGCCGCTGTCGGGTCGCTCGACGAACCACGGCCCGTCCGGCTCGCCCGCGCGGGCGCCGCCGGCGACCGTCGGCACCGCCAGCGCCGCCAGCGCCGCCCATCGCGCCGCGCCGCTGCCCATCATCCGCCTCCTGCGCCGACGGCACGCGCTGCGGCCGCCGCCTGCTCGCGCAAGCGCAGCCAGGGCGCGAATCCGGGCCGCAACGCGAGCAGCGCGTCGCACTGCCGCTGCGCCGCCGCCGGATCGCCGAGCTTGAGTTCCAGCACGGCGAGCTCGACCCGCCGGTCGACGTCACGCGGATTCAGTTCGGCCAGTTCGCGCAGCGTCGAGCGCCGCTCCTGCTCGTCCGGCGCGCTGGCCGAGGCGACGCTGTCGGAGAGGCGGTTCAGCCGCTTCCAGATCTCGTGATGGCGGC
>VGYY01000254.1 GCA_016872815.1 Planctomycetota bacterium | reverse complement strand
CCGCGCGCTGCGATCGGCCGCCGTGGGCCATGCTGCCAGCAGCGACTGCTCGTCCGCGCCGGTTGTGAGGTGGTCGCCGAAGCGGCGCCACGACGGCGCGAGCGGGGTCGCGCCCACCAGCGCGAGGCGCGCTTCGGGCGCCAGCTTGCGCTGCGTCGCGAGGAGCGCGATCCAGCCGTCGACCCGTTGCGCGGCGCGGCGCGGGTCGATCGCTGCCGTCGACGGCAGCAGATCGACGAACCAGCGGGGCGCCGCCACTCTGCCGTCCGCCGACAGCAGCGCGACCAGCGCCTTGCGCGCCGCGCGCAGCTGTTCGTCGGAATCGAGCGCGAACGGCGCGCCCGCCGCGTCGGCGAACGGCACGGTGAGTGCCACGGCGGTGGGGGCGCTGCGGAGCTCCTGCAGCGCGCGGCCGAATGCGCCGGGCGCCAGCGTCGAGGTGAACCAGCGATCGCCCGCGAGCCAGGAACTCGGCGTCAGGAGCACGATGCGCGCCGGGTCGTCGGCCGCAGTGCGCAGCGCGGCCGCGATCGCTGCCGCCGCGCCGCGCAACGCCTCGGCGGGCAGCGTCCGCGGGCCGTCGGCCGCCGGCGCGAGGTCGGCATCGGTGAGCGACCAGGCGGCGTCGATGCGGCGGATGGCGGCATGGGCGCCCTCCGCCGCGCGTTCGGCCGCATAGCTTGCGATCCGCTCCGGCAGGACGGTCGCGTGGCGATCGAGCGCGAGCGTGACGGTGGCGCTCCACGCGGTCGGCGTGACGGCGGCCGCGACATGGTCGCGGATGGCAAGGCGGCCGCCATCGACGGCGCATTCGAGTCCGGGATGATCGGGCAGCAGCAGGAGCCCGTTGTCGGCGCGGGCCGGCGCGCCGCAGCCGCCGCCGGTGAACGAGCCGTCGGTGAGGGTGAACTGCTCGATGGCGAGCCACTCGACCCGGTCGCTCTCGCCGCTGGCGGCCAGTCGCACCTGCTTCAGCAGCCACGGAACGTCGGTCGGCGCGATCCACGCGACCTCGACCACGTGCGGCCCGTCAGCGCTGCGGTAGCGCGCCAGCGCGCCGCGCGCGCCCCGGTCCGCCGGCAGCGGGTGCAGCGTGCAGTGCGGCAGCGCGGCGGGCGTCAACTCGCGGCCGTCGGCAAGGCGGATGCGAAATTCCTCGCCGGTCAGCGCCACCGCGCCATCGGCAGCGACCAGTCGGGTCGAGACGATGCCCCGTTGCGGATCGAGCACCAGATCGCGGCGGAGCCTCTCGTTGGCGACCGCCAGCTCTCCGCGCGGCGCGATCAAACAGACGAGGAACGGCAGCGTTGGCATCATGCGCCGCAGTTTGCCCGCGGCACGGCGCGGATGGGAGTTGGCGAATGCGACAGGCTGCAGCCATCGGCGTGGCGCTGCTGGTTCTGCTGGGCGGTGCCGCCGGCGGCTGGCTGGCGACGGGGACGTGGCGCCGCGAGCCTCAGGCGGCGGCTGATGCCGAACTCGCCGCCCTGCGTGCCGCCGTGGTGCGGCTCGAGCGGCAGTTGGCCGCGATCGACCTCGGCCAGAGCCGCTTCGCGGCGCCGGAAGCGGTGCGCGAGGCGGCGCCGGCCACCGGTCGCATCGCGGCCGAGTCGGGCGGCACGCGGGCGACCGTTGGCGGCGCCGGCGCCGGCGACGACGTCATGGCCAGCCTCGACCCGCGTCGCCTGCTCGCCGAGTGGGTCGCTTCCTTCGCGGGCGGCGGCGAGGGCTCCGAGTTCTTCCGCATGGCGGTCGCCGCGTACGCGTGGTCGCTGCGCGCGGAACTGCAGGCGATCGTGCGCGACCGGGCGGCGGTGGAGGCGTTGCGGCTGCAGGCGATCGCGATGTTCGGGGGCGGCAGCTTTCGCGGGGACGCCGACACGATCGACACGCTGGTCGCGTTGCTTCACGACGGCGGCTTCATGGCCGGCGAGCTCGCCGCGCTCGGCGTGCTGGCGAACATCGGCGACGGGCGCACGGCCGAGCTGCTCGAGACGCTGGCGCTCGCGCTCGCGCCGGCCGAGGTGCGTACGGCGGCGTTCGATGCGATCGTCAGGCTGGCTGGCGGGCACGCGGAGCGGATCCTCCTGCGGCTGCTCGAGCGCGCCCGCGACGCGGCGACGCAGCGCGAGCTGCTCGCCCGTTTCTCCGGTGCCGATCCCGAGGCGACGCTGCGCGCGTTCGAGCTCGCGTCGCGGCTCGGCGACCGAGAGCCACGCCTGGTCGCGGCCGCGTCGATCGGCGGGCAGCGCGGGGCGCCGTTCGCGGCGCTGGCGGAGGAGTGGCACGGGCGCGAGCCCGACGACGAGGTGCGGGAGCGACTGGCGGCCGCGCTCGCCGAGCAGTCGACGGTCCCGAGTTACCACCCGCTGCAGGCGACCGGCGCGCCCGACGTCGCCACGCTGACCAGCGACGACCCGAAGTCGTGGGCGCCGGCCACCATCGATGGCGGCGCCGAGTGGCTCGAGCTGGTCTACGCCCCCCCGTTGCGGGCCGACCGGGTCACCATCACGCAGACCTGCAGCCCCGGCGCCATCACCGAGGTGCTGGTCGAGCAGGGCGGGCAGTGGCGCACCGTCTGGAGCGGCGCCGCCTCACCGCGCGAGTGCGGCCCGTTCGCGATCGACTGGAGCGGCGGCGGCGCGGTGAGCCGCGTGCGCGTGGTGCTGGACACGAAGCTGTCGCCCGGTTGGAACGAGATCGACGCGGTCGAACTCTCCGGGGCGGATGGGCGCGCGTATGCGACGGCCGCGTCGGCGAGCAGCTGGTACGGTCAGGGTCGGCGTGCCGGGCGGACCCTCCTGCTCGAAGGGCTTCAGCTCGACCTGTCGCGATTCCTCGAGGGGGCGAGCGACGGCTGAGCGCGCGCGGCGCCGGCGCGGCCGCCTCAGCGATCGGCAGCGGGCGCCACCGGCGGCGCCTGCGCCCGGCGGACCTGTGCGTGCAGCGCCGTGATGCCATCGAGCAGCGCCTGCCGCGCGGCCGGATTGGCGCCGGCGGCGGCAAACCCTCCGGCGGCGGCCTGATCGGCGGCCGTCGCCAGTTCGGCGACGCCGGCGGCGACTCCGCTGGTCAGGCGGCGCAGGCGCGCCAGCTCGGCCGCCTGCTCGATCGCGAGCTGTTCCAGTGCCGCCACTCGCTCCGGCAGCGGCCGCTCGAGCACCTGCGGCGGCTCCTGCGATGCCGCGGATGGGCGGAACGCCAGCAAGGTGACGGCGGTGAAACCGAGGGCCAGGGCGGCGATGCCGCGGCGCAGCGGGGCGTTGCTCATGGCGGTCTCTCCGTCCGGTCGCGCGGGACCCGCCTCTTCCGGCGGACGTCCGGCGGCCGATACCCTTCCGGCATGGCTCATCGACCGCTGCGCGCCGGGACTTTTGTCCTTTGGCTCGGCCTCCTGCCGGCCGGTTGCGGCGCCGACCCGCCGCCAGCGGTGCCGGCGGCGCCGCCTTCCGGCGTGGCGCCGCAAGCCGCGCCGCCGCCCGGAACGCCGACGCCGGCGAAGAACGACACCTTCGAGTTCGTTCCGCCGGAAAGCGAGTTCCTCGACGTCGCCGTCGGCGAGGCGGTCGTGCGCGAGATCGAGCTCCACGCGCTGCGTGACGTCGACTGGTCCACGCCGCGGCTCTACTCGACCTGCGAGTGCCTCTCCGCCGAGTACGCCGGCGCGCCGGTCGGCCGCAGCGTGAAGGTGCGGGTCACCGTCCACGGCACCGAGCCCGAGACCATCGAGGGTGGGGTCGGCGTGACCGACAAGGACGGCAACAAGCAGGTGGAACACACCGCGGAGATCGCGATCCGGCGCGTGCCGTTCACCCAGCCGCGCGTGCTCGAGCTGGCGCCCGCGGCCGGCGTCCAGTTCGAGTTGCTGCTCGGCCAGGCCTTCGCGCTCGAGGCCGAGGTGCCGGCGACGATCCTCGACGAGATCGATCTGGACCGGATCGACCGGACCAAGCTCGACCTGGTCGACATGATCGACGAGCCGAAGGCGCCGTGGCCGCTGGCCAACCCGAAGAGCTGGCTGGTGCAGACGCGGCTCGTGTTCGTCGTGGTGGCCAGCGATCTGAAGGCGCCGTTCGAGACCACCATCCCGGTCAAGTTCGGCGTGCCGGTGGTGGAGCGCATCGTCACCGTGCGCTGGCCGGGCGCGCCGTGACCGGTGCCGCGACTGCGGCCGGGGACGGGACCGCAGCGGGCCGGCGGCTGCGCCATTGAATCCCCCCCGGGGCGACGTACGCTGTGCGCCGTCTTGGTTTCGTTCGCTTGGGCTTGCGACGGGCTTGGCGCCCGCTCGCCGTTGCGTCGACTCGGCCCCCGTGGGGCCGCGCGAGCGAGTGCGCATTGCCTGCGGGCATGTCTTGCCGGCATCGCCCGCAGTTCGCTGGCGCCCGTCGTCGACGTCATGCAGCCGCGCAGCGCTCCGGCATCTCGCCGCCGCCTGCACGCCGCCCGCCGCGAATGGGTCTTCCCTGAGGTTGTGAACCGTTGAACGACACCCCTGTGAACGTGCCCGCTGATCCTCTCGCCGCGTCGGCGACACCGGCGACCCCCGCTGGTGCGCTCGCCGGCCCGACCACCGGAACTCCGGCCGAATCGGCGGCGCCGGTCACGCCGCCCGCCACCGACTTCCCGTCGCTCGGCCTGTCGGCGCCGATCCTCGCCGACCTCGCGGCGCTCAACTTCGTGACGCCGACGCCGATCCAGGCTGCGGCGATCCCGGTGGCACTGTCGGGGCGCGACGTGATCGGCATCGCCCAGACCGGCACCGGCAAGACCGCCGCGTTCTGCCTGCCGATCATCGAGCGCATGCCGGCGGAAGGCGGGCTGCGCGCGCTGGTGCTGTCGCCCACGCGCGAGCTCACGCTGCAGACCTTCCAGTGCGTGCAGCAGATGGGGCGGAGCAAGGGCTTCCGCGCCGCTTCGGTGATCGGCGGCGAGGGGTTCGCCGAGCAGAACCGCGCCCTGGCCAGCCAGCCGGCGATGGTGGTCGGCACGCCGGGCCGCGTGTACGACCAGATGGAGCGCGGCAACCTCGACGCGCGCAACGTGCAGGTCCTCGTCCTCGACGAGGCCGACCGCCTGCTCGACATGGGGTTCGCGGAGCAGATCGAGGCGATCATCCGCCGCCTGCCGAAGGAGCGGCAGACGCTGCTGTTCACGGCGACGATGCCGTCCGGCATCCAGGCGATCGCGCGGATGTACATGCGCGAGCCGGTCGAGGTCTCGGTCGGGCTGCGCATGACCGCCGTCGACCGCTGCAAGCAGGAACTCTACACCTGCACGCCGCGGGAGAAGGTGCTGCTGATGAAGTGGCTGCTCCAGACCGAGGAGGGGCAGGTCATCGTCTTCTGCCGGACCAAGCGCGGCGCCGACGAGCTCGATCGCGAGCTCCGGCGCGGCGCACGCCGGGTGGCGGCGCTGCACGCCGACCGCACGCAGGAAGAGCGGACGCGGGCGATGCAGCAGTTCCGCGACGGCACGGTGCAGGTGCTGGTGGCGACCGACCTCGCCTCGCGCGGGCTCGACGTCGACGGCATCGCGCGCGTGGTCAACTACGACGTGCCGCCGACCGGCGAGGACTATCTCCATCGCATCGGCCGCACCGCCCGCGCCCATCGTGACGGCGTGGCGTCGACCTTCGCCACCATTGAAGACCTCTCTTCACTGCGCTCGATCGAGGCGGTGATCAAGCAGCGCATTCCGTCGGTGCACGTGAAGCGCGAAGAGCTGCTCGAGTTCGCGAAGTTGCAGTCGGAGCGTGAGGCGGCGCTGGCGCGCGAGCGGCAGGCAGCGGGCGGCGGCGACGAGCCGCCGCGCTCACGCGGACCGGGCGGCCACGGCCGCCATGCCG
>VGYY01000253.1 GCA_016872815.1 Planctomycetota bacterium | reverse complement strand
GGGCGGCCGCGATGAGCGCCGCGCTGCCGACCGGACGCCGGCCGCGCGGCGGCGCACGGCGTAGCTGCGCGCTCCTCGCGACGGCGCTGTTCGCGCTGCCGTGGTGGCCAGCGCTCGCCGCCGTCCTGCCGCAGGCGGGGCCGCCACCGGTCGCGCCGGTTCCGCCGGGCGAGCCGCCGCGCAAGCTCTACATGGGGCGCCCGATCGCGCCGACGATGAGCTGGGAGGGCGGACCCTGGTTGATGCGCGCCAGCCGCGAGAAGGAGGAGCGCTGCAGCATGCTGCTCGAGGCGCTGGCGATCGAGCCGGGCATCACTACGTGCGACTTCGGCTGCGGCAACGGCTTCTACACCTTCGCTCTGGCCGAGCGGGTCGGCGCGAAGGGCAAGGTCTACGCCACCGACATCCAGCCGGAGATGCTCGAACTGCTGGAAGAGGAGGGGGCGCGCACGGCCGCGCGCCGCGCGCTCTGGCCGCGGGTGGTGCCGGTGCTGTCGACCGAGACCGATCCGAAACTGCCCGACGGCGCGATCGACCTCGCGCTGCTGGTCGACGTCTACCACGAGCTGTCCGACCCCGAGGCGGTGCTGAAGGCGCTGGCGCGCGCGCTCAAGCCGAAGGGGCAGGCGGTGATCGTCGAGTTCCGGCTCGAGGATCCCGAGGTCCCGATCAAGCTCGACCACAAGATGACCAAGGTGCAGCTGAAGCGGGAGCTCGATGCCAACGGCTGGGACGTCGTGCGCGAATACGACGAACTGCCGTGGCAGCACGTGGTCTTCTTCACGCCGCGGCGGTCGCCGGCGACGAAGCCGTCATCCGCGGACCGCGCCGCCGACGGCAAGAAGGCCGGTGGCGATTGACCGGGCGCGGCACGCGCCACCTCGTTCGTGCCGGTTCAGACGTCGCCGAGGAGGCGTGACGCGACGCGGGTCACGGCGCTGACGCGCGCCAGCGCCGACAGCGCGTCGGCCCGCGCCGCCGCGGCGCGCGGCAGCTCGATCAGCGCCGCGTGCTCGGCGCGGGACGGGGCGTGCTCGGATCGACGCCGGAGTTCGGCGCGGTCGAGGGCGGTCGTGGCGGCGAACAGGAGCTCGGGCTGGTCGAGCTGCGGCTCGCGCAGCAGGCCGAGCAGCACGAGATCGCTCCACTCGCCGGGCGCCACCCCGACTTCCTCGGCGAGCTCGCGCTCCATGCTGGCGAAGACGTCGACGTGGGTCGCGTCGTCCGCCCAGTCGGCCGGTTCGAGCATGCCGCCGAACGCGTGCACGTGACCCGGCAGGCCGAACACGCGATCGCTGCGCCGGCCGACCACGACTGCGCCATCCCCGGTCACGACCAGGGCCGAGGTGCCGATGGCGTTGCCGAAGGAGTGCCAGGGGAAGCGGCCGCCGCGATCGGCGGGGCGCAGGTCGGGGGCCAGGTTGGTGGCGGCGAATTCGCGGTAGCGGCCGGGCGCGACATCGAGCCGCACTTGCGTCGTCGCCCCGTCTCGGCGCGCTTCGGCCGCGACGAAGCGCAGCAGCGCGCCGTCCCACAGGTCGCGCCCGTCGCGCGCCGCCGCCGCGACGGCGGCCTGCCAGCGCTGCTCGATCTCGCGCTCGAGTTCAGGCGTCGACGGGCGCGTCGCGGCGACGATGCGGGTGGCGACTGCCGCGCGTCCGAACCGGCCGGAGAAGAGCAGTTCGCCGTCGGACGTCTCGCCGCCGCCGTCGTTCACTGCGAGTGCTTGCCGTCCAGCAGGTCGCGGGCGGTCGCGTCGAACCAGCGGATGCAGCGCGCCACGTTGGCCTCGAGCTCGGGGCCGCTGCCGTTCTCGTACTCGACGTGGATCAGCCCCTGGAAGCCCTGCCGCTTCAGCTCCTTCAGGATGCCGAGCGCATCGCTGTGGCCGCTGCCCCAGGGGATGTCGAGCGCGTCGTGCTTGCCGAAATCGTCGAGGTCCTTGAAGTGCAACTCGAACACGCGGCCCTCGAGCTGCTTCAGGCAGTCGACCGGCTTCAGCCCGGAACGTGTCCAGTGGCCGGTGTCGGAGCAGGAGCCAAGCCGGCGGCCGCGCGTGCCGACCGCCCTCAGCACCGCGTCGGGCGACCAGTAGAGCGACGGCTTGGGATGGTTGTGGAAGGCGACGTTGATCTCGTACTCGTCGGCCAGCCGCTCGAGCAGGTCGAGCGCGTCGGGCCGCGGCTCGGCGGCGCAATTCTCGACGCCGAGCGCCTTGAGGAACGCGAACAGCTTGCGGCCGGCGACTTCATCGTTGTCGAAGCCGACCACGCCGAAGCCGCCCGCTTTCACGCCGGCCGACTCGAGCTTGGCGCGAAACTCCGCGAGCTGCTCGGCGGGGAGGTTCTCATTGAGCTTCAGGTCGGGCTGGTCGGGGCGCAGCGTCTGGCCGGGGAAGAACTCGATCCAGCCGAGCCCGAGACGCGCGGCGACGTCGACCACCTCGAAGGCGGTGCGATCGCGGAAGGTCCACGCCTGGGTCGACAGCCGCCAGCCCAGCGCATCGGCGGCACGCCGGTCGCGTTCGACGCGAACGGGTGCGGCCTCGGCTTTGGCTGCGGCGGCCGGCGCCTCCTGACGGCTGGGCGCGAGCGCGGCCGCGACGGTCGCGCCGATCCCGAGCAGGAACAGGGCGGTGAGGACGATGGCGTCGGTCTTCACGCGGGCGACTCCGTGGTGCGGCGCCTCTTGACGAGCGGATGGAGGGAGGACAGCGTAGCGCAGCGCGCGCTGCGGTGCGTGACGCACATGAGCGCAGGGCGCCGGGGAGTTCGCGGGATGGTCGACCGTCGGTCGCAGCGGCTGCCGTGGCTGGTCGGGGCAGCGGCCGGCGCCGTCTGCGGCTTCGTCGGCGGTCGCGTCACGGTCGAGCGCGCCCCGAGCGCGCTGCTCGTGACGGCGCGAGACGATGGCGGCCCCGCGACTGTCACCGCGACGAACGCCGACGCGGTGGCAGCTTCGTCCGGCCGCTGGCCAGGTGCTGGCGCAGCGGATCCGGCGGCCGGCGGGTCGCCCTTCGCGCCGGCGGCACTGGCGGTCGCCCGCGAACCCCTGGCGCCGCTGCCGGAACCCGCAGCGGCGGAGGACGTCGACCTCGTGGCGGCGCTGGCCGACGCCGCTCCGGACGCGGACGGCGTGACCGCGTTCAGAGCGGACGAATCCGACCTCGCGGCGTTGGCGCCGGAACTGCTGGTGGCGTGGCAGGAGCTCGATCAGGGCACGGCAGCGCTCGAACGTGGCCTCGAACTCGCGGCGCTGCTGCTGACCGTCCCCGACCCGCGCCTCACGCAACGGGTGATGCAGGCGCTGGCGAAGTCGATGCCGGAGGCGCTGCTGGCGCTGGTCGATGGGTGGGTCGGCGTGGCGGCCGACGCGGCACCACCGGTGGCGCAGATCGAGGCGGCGCTGAAGGCGATGGGCGGGCTGCCGAGGGCGCAGGCGGAGGCGCTCGGAGTCGCGGAGGCGCTCGATCGCTGGTACGCCGCAGGGGAGAAGAAGACCGCCGTGGCCGCGGCGCGCGCGCTCGAGCAGCAGGGCGATCCGCGACTCGTGCAGGACTGGATCCGCCGGCTGGGGCCGGAACTGGCCGACGCCGCGCCGCGCGAGCGGGCACGCGCGGTCGCCGACCTCGGCGCGACGCGCAGCCGGCTGGCGCTGCCGGGGCTGCTGCCGCGGCTCGCCGATCCGGACGCGGGCGTGCGGCGCGCCGCGGTCGACGCGCTCTGCCGGCTCGATCGCACGTTGATGACGGCGGCGCTGGTCGAGATGGCCGGATCGAGCGAGTCGGGGCTCGAAGCGCTGGCGCGCCACGCCCTTTCCGAGGTCGAGCGCGCCGAAGCCGCGAAGCGTGCGGCGCGAGCGGGCAAGCCGCGGCGCTGATCGAGGCGCGCGCCGGCGCGCGCCGGCGCGTGGGTCACTTCGGCGGCGCGCTGCCGATCCAGCGCGGGAGGACGAGCGCCGGATCGAGCCAGTCGTCGAGCCCCATGGTCGCGGGCTGATAGCCGTGATTGTGGTCGGCCTGGAACGGGCCGGGGTAGAAGCCGAAGTGCCGGTGGGCGAAGTGGCCGCCGTTCTCGAACGAGTAGCTGTCGCCCATCGTGCCGAGGAGTTGGTGGCAGACGACGCTCTCGCCGGCGGCGACGAAGACGCGGGCGCTGGCGTGCATGCAGATGGCGTTGATGCGGACCTCGGCGTCAGCGCCGGCGCGGGCCTCGTCGCCGCCGGTGTGCGCCGGTGCCGGCAGGACGAACTCGACCACGAAGCGGGTGCCGGCGGTGCCGCCCGAGTCGACGAGCCGGACGACGCCGTCGGCCGGCGCGTAGTAACCGCTGCCATCGCGGCAGGCGCCGACGTCGATGCCGGTGTGGTACAGCGCGCCTTCGCGCCGCGGCTTGCCGAACGGTTGCAGGGTGATGCGGGCGACCTCCTCGCGGCCGAACTGAAGCAGCGGCCAGCC
Source organism: Planctomycetota bacterium (assembly GCA_016872815.1). Lineage (GTDB taxonomy): Bacteria > Planctomycetota > B15-G4 > B15-G4 > SIAN01 > SIAN01. The sequence goes on along the minus strand of VGYY01000253.1, from coordinate 1,396 downwards.
GATGGCGGTGGTCGCCGCGGGCGTCGAGGGCGGAGAGCCAGTGCAGGGCGCGATGGACGACGTGCCAGTCGGCGTGGTCGAGGCAGGCGATCGCCAGTGCCGCGAGCTCGGGATTGCGAAACCGCTTCCAGGCCTCGATCGAGCCGACGGCACGCTGCCGCGCGAGCTCGACGCACCGCTTCGAGCGCGCCGACGGCGTCAGCCGCAGGAGCGCGGCCAGATCGCCATCGATGGCCTCGACCAGCTTGCGCCCGGCGCCGCGACGCCGGCCGCCAGCACCGACAGCGCGATCGCCGCGCGCGGAAACTGGCGCGCGCCGTTGCCCACCGGCCTGGCGCGGCAACCCGGCGACGGTCGGAAAGAACGGCTCATCGCGGCCTCTCCTCCACGCGCGTCACCCGGGTCGAAGGGTATCTTGCAGCCGTCAACGCGGTGATCGCGAGGCGTCCTGCATGGTCGGGTCGAGCGCTGCTTTTCTTGCCGTGCTGTCCGCGGTCGGAGCCGCGACCGGCGACGAGCCGTCGGCGGTGACCTGGCATGGGCGGATCGCCGCGATCGCGCGGGCGCGGTGCGAGACGTGCCACTGGAAGGGCGGGCCGGGCCCGTTCGAGCTCGCCTCGGTGGACGACTTCACCGGTGCCGCGGCGATGATCCGGGAGGCGATCGTCGCCGACGTGATGCCGCCGTGGGTCGCGTCGCCGGAGAGTGCGCCGCTGCGGCACGACCGCAGCCTGCGTCCGGACGAGAAGCGTGATCTGCTGCAGTGGCTGGCCGCCGGCTGCCCGGTCGGCGAGGCGGCGGCCGAGTTGCCACCGTTCGTCCCGCCGAGCGGATGGCGGATCGGCGAGCCCGATCTGGTCGTGGCCATACCCGAGCCGGTCGCGATCCCGCCGTCGGGAGTCGTCGACTACCTGAAGATCAAGGCGCCGACCGGCCTGGTCGAGCCGCGCTGGGTCGAGGCGATCCAGATCCGCTGCGACCATCCGACCATCTGCCACCACGTGCTGGCGCGCGTGAGCTATCCCGACAAGGGCGGTCAGGAGTTCATCGACTTCTATCTGCCGGGCAGCGAGCCGACCGTCTTCGAGCCCGGGCGCGCGCTGCTGCTGCGACCCGGCGGCGTGATCGAATTCGACCTGCACTACACGCCGGACGGCCTGCCGCACCAGGAGCAGACCAAGATCGGCTTCCGGTTCGCGAAGGAGCCGCCGAAGGAGCGTGTCCGTTCGCGGATCCTCGATGTCGGCGGGAAGCTCCTGATCCCGGCGGGAGCCGCGGCGCATGAGGTGCGCTACGAGTTCGAGTTCCCGGCCGAGAGCTGGATCCGCCGGATGACGCCGCACATGCACCTGCGCGGCAAGTCGACGCGCATCGAGCTGATCGCGCCGGACGGGAC
>VGYY01000252.1 GCA_016872815.1 Planctomycetota bacterium | reverse complement strand
CGCCGGCGCGCCCGGATCGGGGCGCCAGCCGCCGCCGCCCGCCGCGCCGCCGGCGCCCGCCCCGCTGCTCACCGTGGGAACGCCTCCTTGTTGCCGGCGTCGACGTTGAGCAGGTTGCCGGTCGACTTCGCGCTCTTCTCGCCGGCGAACCACGCCACCGCCTCGGCGACGTCCTCGGGGTAGACGTTCTGCTGCAGCAGGCTGCGCTTGCGGTAGAGCTCCTCGAGCTCCTGCTCGCCGACGCCGTAGGCCGCCGCCCGCTCGGTCCGCCAGCTGCCCTGCCAGATCTTGCTGCCGCGCAGCACGGCATCGGGATTGACCGTGTTCACGCGGATCCCGTGCGCCGCTCCCTCGAGGGCGAGGCAGCGGGCGAGATGCAGCTCGGCCGCCTTCGCCGTGCAGTAGGCCGACGCATTCGGCGATGCCGCCAGCGCGTTCTTGCTGGCGATCACCACGATCGACCCGCCGAGCCCCTGCCGCTTCATCACCCGGAACGCCTCGCGCCCGAACAGGAAGTAGCCGGTCGCCAGCACGTCGAGGTTCTTCCGCCACAGCTCGAGCGTCGTCTCCTCCACCGGCGCCGCCGACGCCAGCCCGGCGCACAGCACCGCGAGGTCGAGCCCGCCGTACTCGACCAGCACCCGTTCCACCGCCGCGTTCACGCTCGCCTCGTCGCGCACGTCGGCCACCACCGCCCGCACCGCGTCGCGCCCGAACTCCTTCGCCAGCTCCGCGACCGCCGCGTCGAGCGCCGCCGCATCGACGTCGGCCAAGAGCGCCACCGCCCCCTCCTGCAGCAGCCGCCGCGCGCTCGCCTTGCCGATGCCGCCTGCCCCGCCGGTGATCAGCGCGATCCGCCGCGACAGCGGCCGCTCCGGCGGGAGGCGCTTCAGCTTCGCTTCCTCGAGCAGCCAGTACTCGATCGAGAAGGCCTCGGCATCAGGCAGGCCGCGATAGCCGCCGAACCGCTCGGCGCCGTCCATCACGTGGATCGCGTTGACCCAGAACTCGCTCGCCTGGCGCGCGAAGGCCTTGTCCTTGGCGTAGCTCACCATGCCGATGCCCGGCAGCATCAGCACCACCGGGAACGGGTCGCGCAGGGCCGGCGAGTCGGGCTTCCGGCACGCCTCCCAGTAGGCGCGGTACTTCGCCACGTAGCCGTCGAGCAGCGGATCGAGCCGCGCCACCAGTTGCTGCGGCGTCGTCGTCGCGTCGAGCTCGACCCGCAGCGGCCAGATCTTGGTGCGCAGGAAGTGATCGGGGCAGCTGGTGCCGATCGCGGCGAGCCGCTCGCACCACTGGCTCGAGACGAAGTCGAGCACCTCGCGCGAGTCGTCGAGGTGGCCGACCTTGCGCTGCTGGCGCGAGAGCCTGCCGCGCAGTTCGGGCGCGAGAGCGGCGACGAAGGCGCGCCGCTCCTCGTGGGTGCGGGCGCTGACCTTCGGCCCGCCGAAGAGGTGCGCCGGCTTGCGCTCGAGCCAGGCGATCGCCGCGTTCACCAGCGCGAGCGCCCGCTCGTAGCACGCCTTCGAGCTGTCGGCCCAGTGGATCAGGCCGTGGTTCTGCAGCACGCACCCCTCGAGCTGCGGATTCGCTCGCAGCGCGGCGCGGATCTTCAGCCCGAGGTCGAAGCCCGGCCGCTGCCACCCGATCCAGCCGACCCGGCCGCCCCAGACCTCGCGCGTGACCGCCTCGCCGTCGGCCGCCGTCGCGATGGCGATCACGGCGTCGGGATGCATGTGGTCGACGTGCCGGAACGGGACGAACGCGTGCAGCGGCGTGTCGATCGACGCGGCGCGCGGATTCAGGTTGAAGGTGCAGTGCGGATAGAGGCCGGGGATCTCGTCCTCGTGCTCCCTGCCGCGGTAGCGCCGCTCGAGCGCGAGCACCTTGTCGAGGTAGAGCGTCGCGTAGCCGTCGAGGCCGGCGCTGGCGATGTCGCCGCCCGACCCCTTCACCCAGAGCACCTCGACTCGCTCGCCGGTGAGCGGATCGGCCATGCGCACCTTCGCCGAGGTGTTGCCGCCGCCGTAATTGGTGATGCGCAGGTCGCTGCCGAGCCGCTGCGACCGGTAGATCAGCAGCTGCTCCTCGCTAAGGCCGACCGTCTCGGCGTCGACCCACCGGCTCTCGATCCGTCCGCTCATGGCGCACCGTCCCTTCATCCGCGAAGGGACGGCACGTTACGCGACGGGACCGCGGCGACGAGCCACCGGTGACGAAAGCGGCCCCCGAACCGGAACAACTGATCCAGGAACGGTTGTTCCGGACAACTGTTCCAGGAACGGTTGTTCCGGTGCGCTCAGTGGTTCCGGTACTGCTGGTGGCAGTCGATGCACGCCTTGGTCATGGCGGCGTACGCCCGGCGGGCCGGGGCGAGCGCGGTGGCGTCGCCGCCACGCAGCCGCTGGAGCGCGTCGCGCAGCGCCACGGTCTCGACCTTGGAGACCTCCATCCAGCCGTGGAAATCGGCCGGTCGGTCGAAGATCTCGGCCAGCGTGCCGCTGATCGCGAAGGTGTCGGCCAACTGCTTCGCCGACTCGAGCGCATCAATGTCGGGGTGGGCCGGGTCGATGGCGAAGTCGCGCTTCTCGAGCTTCTTCAGCGCGTCGTGGCGGCGCGCCGCGTCGACCATCGCCTCGCGGAACCCGCCGAAGCTGCGCTGCGCCGGGAAATCGAACACGTAATCGCGGCTGGCGTCCGCCGTCGGCATCGGCTTCAGCACGAGGTCGCGAAAGAGCCCCTCGTAGTCCGACGCAGTGCCGCACCACTGCCGCATCTCGGCGATGACCTGCTCGCGCGCCGCGCCGTCCAGCACCAGGCGGCCGACCGCCGCCGCCGCCGGACCGCGGTGCCTGCCGTGGAAGCAGTGCAGGTAGAACGGCGGCTCGCACTCGCGGAACGTCTTGGCGAGCTGCAGCAACTCCTCGTCGGTGAGCCCCTTGTACTCGATCGGCACGTGGACGTAGCGCAAGCCGTGCTTCGCCGCGAGCTCCGCGTCGGGCCGCTTGCCGTCGACCGAGATCGCCGTCTTCACGCCGAGCCGCGCCAGCTCCTCGAACGCCGCCTCGCCGTCCGGCTCGCTGCCCGACCAGACGTTGGCGGAGAGCTGGAACAGGTTGTGCAGGCCGTGGACGTCCTCGCCCTTGCGCACCGGCAGCGCACGCTGTCCGGCGAGCACGTAGGCGTTGGCCACGTCGGCGAGCGGCGGCGCGACCGCCGGGAAGCGGGCGGCGGCCGGCTCCGGCGACGCGGGCGTCGGCGGCCGGGTCACCGAGCAGCTCAGCAGCACGCCCACGAAGGTCGACATGGTGATCGCCAGGGCGATGCTGGAGTTGGTCTTGGCGGATGGGCGCATGGTTCGCTCGTCTTGATCGGGGCCGGGCAGACCGCGGGGACGGCGCACGGCCCGTCGGGGGACCACCGGCAACCAGCGTGCCGCCACCCCCTCCGGCGCCGAAGGGCCCGCGGACGCGCAGACGTTACGACGGCGTAGCGCCGCCGGTCACGGGGCGGCCGGTGCCGGGGGCCGTGGCGGCCACCGCTGGCTCCGCCGCCGCATCCGTGAGCGCCGCCTCCGCCAGCTTCTTCACGCCGCGCAGATCCATCTTCCCGGTACCGAGCAGCGGCAGCGCGGCGACCTGCACGAAGTGGTCCGCCCGCGGCAGGAAGAGATTCGGCAGCCCGGCGGCCGCCAGCTTCGCCAGCAACTCCGGCACCCGCTCCGGTGCCGTCGTGTGGATCACCGCGAGACGCTCGCCCTTCTTCGCGTCGGGCAGCGCAGTGACGGCGAAGGTCGGCGTGACGGCGCCGGCCGCCTTGTGCAACTCCTCCTCGATCCGGCCGTGCGGCACCATCTCGCCGCCGATCTTCGAGAAGCGGGCGAGGCGATCGGTCAGCGTGAGGAAACCGTCGCCATCGAGGCGCGCGAGATCGCCAGTCACGTACCAGCCGTCGCGGAGCGCCTTCTCGGTCAGGTCGGGCCGGCCGAGGTAACCCTCCATCACGTTGGGGCCGCGCACCAGCAGGAGCCCCTCCTCTCCGGGATCGAGCAGCGCGAACGTCTCCGGGTGGACGATGCGCAGCGCGACGCCTGGCGCCGGCTGGCCGACGCTGCCGCGGCGCCAGCCCGGCTGCCAGAAGCCCGGCGCGCGGAAGTCATGCGTGCTGGCGGCGATGAGCGGCGCGCATTCGGTGGCGCCGTACCCCTCGAGCGGCCGGATGCCGAACTGGTCGTGGAACGCGTTGGCCGCCGCCTCCGACAGCTTCTCCGCGCCGGTCAGCACCAGCCGCAGGCTGCCGAACTGCGCCGGCGTCACGCGCCGCATCCAGATCGACAACAGCGTCGGCGTCGCCAGCAGGAAGGTCACCCGGTGGCGCTCGACCAGCGCCCCCACCGCCGCCGCGTCGATCGGGTTCGGGTGGAACACCGTCGAGAGCCCCTGGCAGGCGGGGAACCAGAGGGTCGCGGTGAAACCGAACGAGTGGAACAGCGGCAGGATGCCGAGCAGTCGGTCGTCGCTCGTGGTGCGAAATGACTGCACCAGCGCGGCGACGTTGGCGTCGACGTTGAAGTGCGAGAGCATCACGCCCTTCGGCTCGCCGGTGGAACCGCTGCTGAAGAGCACCGTCACCAGGTCGTCCGGCGTGACCGGCCGCGCCGCGCCGCACGCCTGCTCGATCCAGCGCTTCGGCGCGAACAGCGCCAGCAGCGCCCCCCGGATCCGCTCGCCGGCCGGCAACCGCGCCAGCAACTCGTCGACGAACAGCGGTTGCGCGCCCTCGGGCAGATCGACCTTCGCCTTCGCCAGGAACTCCGCGCTGGTCAGCACGTGGCGCAGCCCGGCCTGCCGCGCGGCCGAATCGAGCGCCGCCTTGCCGGCCGTGAAGTTGAGGTTGACGCTGGTGCGGCCCGACAGAGCGAGCGCCAGGTTGCAGAGCGCCGCGCCGATCGACGACGGCAGCAGGATGCCGACGTTGCGGGCGTCGCCGAGCGGTTGGCGCAGCGCGCGCGCCAGCGCGATGGCGCCCGCCGCGGCGCGCAGACGCGACACCTTCTTCGTCTTCGCGTCGGCGAACAGCAGCCGCCACGGCGCGCGCCGGACCTGCGCGAGGAACGCGTGGTGGAGCGGCCGGCGCGACGGCCGGCGCGCGCACCACGCCTCGCTGCCGAGCTCCATCACCGCGCGGCGCACCGCGTGGATCGGCGTCGTCGACGGCAGCGGCGGGCCGAAGCTGACCTGCACCGGATAGGGCACTCGTTCGGGCAGCTTGCGGACGAAGCGACCGCCGGAGTAGCTGAAGATGCTCCCCCACACGCCATCGAGATGGACCGGCACGATCGGCGCGCTGCGCCCCTTGACGATGCGCTCGAGGCCGCGGCGGAACGGATTCAGCAGCCCGTTCCGGGTGATCTGGCCCTCCGCGAAGATGCAGACCAGGTGGCCGTCGTCGAGGTGCCGACCGGCGTCGCGGAATGCCCGCAGGATCATCTTCGGGCCGCCCGCCGAGCTGATCGGGATCGCGCCGAACCACTGGAGAGCACGGCCGAGCAGCGGCCGCTCGAAGAAGCTCGCGTCGACCAGGAAGCGGACCGGCCGATCGAGGCTGGCGATGACCAGCAGCCCGTCGATGAAGGAGACGTGGTTCGGCACCAGCAACGCGCCGCCCGACTCCGGCACGTGCGCACGGCCGTGGACGCGCAGCCGGTAGACCGTGTGCGTCAGCAGGAACAGCACGAGGCGCACCAGCGCCTGCGGCGCACGCACGGTCGCTGCCGCGCCACCCGCCAGCAGCGCCACGCCGGCGACGACGAAGATCGCCCGCGTCGACAGGCCGAGCTGCGCCAGCAGCGCCGCGCTGGCCGCGCCGGCGCCGATGCCGGCGTAGACCAGCACATTGG
>VGYY01000251.1 GCA_016872815.1 Planctomycetota bacterium | reverse complement strand
GCAATGGCACCAGCGCCTTCGCCGCCTTCGCCGCCGCGCCGCGCGGACGCGAGCGGCGCGACGCCGTGACGAGCAACAGCGCGCCGCAGCAGGCGTCGATCGCGAGCAGGGCCAGCTCGACGGCGGGACCGTCCACGCCGTGCCGACCCTTGCGCCCCGGCTGGCCGTGCCGTCCGCCGCGTCCCATCACCGCTCCCGCGCCGAGAAGCCCATCCGTGTCTCGACCGGACGCGGCGTGTGGGTGCCGCGGTGGAACAGCTCGTAGAGCTCGGCCAGCGACCGATCGCCCTCGACCTGCAGCCGCGCCACCTCGGACAACCCCCGCGCCTCGAGCCACGAGCGCGCCTGCTCGGCGCTGAACCCGGGCAGCTCGAGCTCCTGCAGGCAGCGGCCGGGCCGGCGGATCGCCGGATCGACGCGGCTCACCTTCTCGTTGGTGGTGATCAGGAAGATCGCGCGCAGCCCCTGGCCGAGGATGCCGTCGGTCATCGACAGCAGGTTGCCGATGCGCGAGCCGAGCGCGCCGCGCGATTCCTGCAACACCAGCTGTGGAGCGTCCTCGAGGATGAAGAGGCGCGGCCGCTCCTCCTCGGTGACGTAGCGCCCTTCGCTGCTCGGCTGGCTCGGCGGATCGGCCAGCAGCACCTGCTGCAGGTAGGCGTTGCTGGCGAAGAACGGCTCGGGATCGGTGATGACCTCGGGCGACAGCGCGCTCCACTCGCGGATCAGCGCGCGCAGCGCCCAAGTCTTGCCGGTGCCGGGCGGACCATGCCAGAAGATCAGCCGGCCATGCTCCCAGGGCGACGCCAGCACGACCAGGCGCTCGAGCGACCCGCGCACGCCGGGATAGTTGTCGGCGATCTCGGCGAAGCGCGGGCAGTGGATGCGGCGCAGGCTGTCGACCGCGGTGCCGTCGCTCCCCTGGTGCCAGAAGCGGACCGGGACGCTGCCCGGCTCGTCGCTGCGGGCGACGCCCGTCAGCGCGCGGCAGAGCACATCGGCCGCCGCGCCGCAGTCGGCAGTCGCGCCGTAGAGCCAGGCGGTCACGGCGCGCGCCGCCACCTGCAGCCGCAGCACCTCGCGCTGCAACCCCGCACCGCGCACCGCCACCGCGTTCACCTCGTCGCTGCGATCCTCGAGCAGCACGACGTCCCACGGCGTCGCCGCCTCGGCGGTGCGCAAGGCGGCGAGCAGCGTTCTCCACGTCGCCGGCAGGCGGAAACTCGGCAGCTCCACCAGCCACTCGCGCCGGAACGAGTGCAGCCGCTCCATGGCGCCGACCAACTCGGCGACCTTGCGCGTGACCAGATAATGCGAGAGCGTGCGCGACTGGAGCTGGATGCCGTCGCGGGCTGGATTCGCTTCCATCGGCACGGGATGGTACGCCCTCCTCGAGCCACGCCGGAGCGTCCATGCGTTTTCTGCTGATCGCCGCCGTCGCCCTGGCCACCGTCCTCCCGCAGGGAGCGGCGAGGAAGCCGGCCTCCGCGTACGTGGCCGCGGCGAAGCCGTGGGAGCACGAATCCTCCGACCTGAAGCCCGACCCGCGGCTCCATTTCGGCGGCTGGAAGAACGGCATGCGCTACGTCTGGGCCGACTCGGCCGAGCCGCGCCAGGCGCTGGCCCTGCGCCTGTTCGTCGACTGCGGCAGCCTGTACGAGCGCGCCGACGAGCTCGGGGTGGCGCACTTCCTCGAGCACATGGCGTTCAACGGCTCGCGGAACTTCAAGGCGGGCACGCTGATCCAGGAGTTCCAGAAGCAGGGAATCCGCTTCGGGAGCCACATCAACGCCCACACCGGCTTCGACGAGACGGTCTACAAGCTCGACCTTCCCGGTGCCGACCCGGCCCGGTTGAAGACGGCGCTCACGTGGTTCCGCGATGTGATCGACGGGCTCAAGCTCGATCCGCGCGAGATCGCCGCCGAGAAGGGCGTCGTCGACGCCGAGGACACCGCCCGCGGTGGCCGCGGGATGGACCGCTTCACGCAACGACTCGCGGCGCTGCTGTCCGGCAGCCGCTACCCGCGCCGCCTGCCGATCGGCGAGCAGCCGGTGCGCGCGAAGTTCGACCAGAAGCTGGTGAAGTCGTTCTGGGATCGCTGGTACCGCCCCGAGCGCTGCACGTTCGTGCTGGTCGGCGACCTGAACGGGATGGACCCGATGCCGCTGCTCGATGCCGCGTTCGCCGACGCGAAGGGGCGCGGCGAGGCGGAGGAGCCGCCGAGCGACGGACGCGAATCGCTGGCGTTCACCGCCACCCGCTACACGGAACCGGGCGGCAGCGGCGTGGTGCTCCACGCCGGCTCGGTGCGCGCCGGCACGGCGCTGCCCGACGACCGCCGCCACCGGGCCGCGCAGATGGAGCTCTCGCTCGCCTGCGACGTGCTCGAGGAACGGCTCAACACCATGGTGCCGCGCCCCTTCGTGGTGGCCGACGTGCGTTCCGGCGATCGCTCCCATTTCGGCGATTCGCTGCTCTTGGAAGGCGTCCTGCACGGCATCTCGGTGCGACTGCAGACCGACCTCGGGCACTGGACGCAGGCGCTGCAGTTCGCCGAACGCGAGCTGCGCCGGCTGCTCGAGCGCGGCGCCACCGACGAGGAGTGGCAGGCCGCGCGCGAGCGCATGATCGACCGCTGCACGCCGAGCGAGCCGGCGCGTCCGCGCGCCACGGACGCGCTGGTCGAGCAGTTGCTGGCGGCGGCGAAGAAACGCGAGGTGCCGATGGAGCGCGGCGCCGAGCTCGAGCTCTGGCGCACGCTGGCGGCGGAGGCGGACCGCGCGCGCGGGCTCGCGGCGTTCGCCGAGGAGTGGCGTCGCGGCAAGCTCCATCTGGTGGGACTCGGCGAGCTCGACCTCGGCGATTCGGCGCAGGAGCTGTTCGACGACGCCTGGAAGGAGGCGCAGCGCACGAACCTCGACGTGAAGCCGATCGTGCGCGACGACCTCTCGCCGCTGGCGCCGCCGCGGGAGACGAGGAAACCGCGGGCGGCGGACCAGCCGGGCGCCACGGCACCGGCCGAGGCGCCCTTCATCTATGCGGTCGCCGATCCGGCGACGCCGCCGACGCCCGCCGCGCGCACGGCGCTGCCGCGGCTGCGCGCCGAACGGATCGACCTCGGCAACGGCATCACCGCGACGGTGAAGCAGATCGACGGCAGCGGCGGGCGGTTCGAGGTGGCGGCGCGGCTCGGCCACGGCCTGCTCGGTCTGGATGCGGCGCGCTGCGACGCGGCCAAGCTGGCGGCCAAGGTGGTGATCGAGGCCGGCGTCGCCAGGTTGAAGCGCGCCGACCTCGACGCGGCGCTCGCCGCGGCCGGCGGCCTGCTGAGGTGCGAACTCGGCGGCACCGCGACCCTGCTCTCCGGCCATTCGGCGGGACGCGGCGGCGAGCGCGGCCTGCGGCGCGTGCTGGAGACGGTGGCCGCGTTCCTCACCGACCGCGTCGACCCGAAACCTGCCTTCGAGCAACTGAAGAAGAACCTCGGCGCCCACGTGGTCACGACCGACCGACCGACCGCCGGCAGCGCGCGCCTCGCCTTCGACCGCGCGGTCGCCAATGGGGACGAGCGACGACTGCCCCCCACGCCGGCGGCGGCGACGGTCACCGCCGACGAGGTCGCGGCGTTCCTCGATGCCGAGTTCGCCGGGCCGGTCGAACTGATCGTGGTCGGCGAACTCCCGCTCGAGACGATGACGAAGCAGGCGCTGGCGGTGCTGGCCCCGCTTCCGGCGCGCGGGCCGGGCGTCCCGCTGCCGGAGTCGCGGCGCGCCGCACCGCCGTTCAAGTCGGGCGTCGACGAGGTGCGCGGCGCGATCGACCTCGAACCGAAGATCACCCGACTGCAGGTCGCCTGGCCGGCGGCGGATGCCCGCACCGCCGCGCATGAGCGGCTGCTCGAACTGGCCGGCGACGTGGTGCAGGACCGCATCCGCGCCGAGGTGCGCGAGAAGCTCGGCACGACCTACTCGCCGCGGGCCTTCGCCTGGGGCGATCCGGCGCTGGCGGGAGTCGGCCGTTTCGTCGTCGACCTCGAGGTCGAGACGGGCAAGTTCGCCGTGACCAAGGAAGCGACGCTGAAGACGGCGGACGAGCTGGCGCGGAGCGGCGCCTCCAAGGTCGAACTCGATCGCGTCCGCACCGCCCGCGCCAGCAATGCCGTCGAGCGCGCCCGCGACCTCGACTTCTGGGTCACGGAGCTCCATCGCGCGAGGTACGAGCCGGCGCTGCTCGAGGAGCTGGCCGAACTGCCGAAGTGGTACGACGGCGTGACGCTCGCCGACGTGAACGCGCTGCTGAAGAAGTCGCTGCCGCGCGCGAATGCGTCGGTGCTGGAGATCCGCGGGCGGTAGCGCGGCGCCGCCCGCCGCTCAGCGCGCCGCCGCCGGCAGCCGGAACAGCCGCCGCGCGTTCGCGGTCGAGCGCGCCGCGAACTCGGTGAGCGGCTCGCCCCGCGCCGCGGCGACGGCCTCGGCGGTGTGGAGCAGGAAGGCCGGCTCGTTCGGCCGGCCGCGCTTCGGCACCGGCGCGAGGAACGGCGCGTCGGTCTCGACCACGACGCGATCGGCCGGCACGACGCGCGCCGCGGCACGCAGGTCGTCGCGCTTCGGATAGGTCACGATCCCGCTGAACGAGATCAGGAAACCCCACGCGAGCCAAGGCTCGAGGTCCCCCGGACCGCCATCGAAGCAGTGCATCACCGCCCGCAGGCCGCGCGCGGCGAACGGCGCCAGCACCTCCGCCGTCGGCGCGAAGGCTTGCCGGACGTGGAGGATCAACGGCAGGTCACGCGCCAGGGCCAGTTCGGCATGGCGGCGCAGCGACTCGACCTGCCGCGGCAGGGCAGCGCGGTCGCGATAGCAGTCGAGTCCGCTCTCGCCGATCGCCACCACGCCGGGAGCGGCGGCCAGTTCGGCGATGGCGACATGGTCGGACTCCGCCACCGCAACCGTGTCGTTCGGATGGATGCCGACCGCGGCGAAGAGTCCGCGCGCCGGATCGGCCAGCGCCACCACCGCGCGTGAGCTGGCAACGTCGATGGCAGGAATCACCGCCTGCGCCACGCCGGCGCCGCGCGCGCGTTCCCAGGCGGCGAGTTGCGCCTCGGAGCCGCCCGCGTCGAGATAGAGGTGGCAATGGGTGTCGATGAGCTCCGGCCGCATGGCAGCGGATCATGCCGCCTTCCCCGGCGGCGGCGGCAGCGCGACCGCGCGACCACGCGACGTTCCGGCGCGCGTGACGTCGCCGGTTCGTGCGCGCTCTAGCGGATGAGCGAGCGCCCGGCACCGTTCGCGCGCGTGCGCCGGCTTTCGCAGCGGAGACGCCGCTCAAGCGGACCACGCGATCGGGTCGAAGGGGGTCTTGCGGCGCGCTGCGGCGGCCGTGGGGAAGGGAACCGGTGGCCGGACCCGGCAGGCGGCGGATGCGCCGACCTGCCGGGCCGGACCCCGGTCTTCGCTGGAGCGGCGGCGGACACGCTCGCACGCGCGTTACTCTGCGGCGCACTTTCATGCGCCTCGTCACGCTGCCGACCGCTGCCGCCGTCGCCTCCGCCGCCACCGACTTGCTGGCCGCGACGCTGGTGCGCCGTCCGGATGCCGCGATCATCCTGCCGGCCGGCCGGACGCCGCTGCTGCTCTACGGCGAGATGCTCCGCCGCGCCCGCGCCGGGACGCTCGGGCTGGATCGCTGCCGGTTCTTCCAGCTCGACGAGTACGTCGGCTGCGGCCCCGACGATCCGCGCAGCTTCGCCGCCCTGCTGCGGCGCGAACTCCTCGAACCGTTGCGCCGCGCGCCAGGCCGGGATGCGCTGATCGACGGGGCCGCGAGCGATCCGGCCGGCGAGATCGCGCGCCACGCGCAGGCGCTGGCGGCGGCCGGCGGCGCCGAGCTCGCGTTCCTCGGCATCGGTCGCAACGGCCACGTCGCGTTCAACGAGCCGGGCACCCGGCGGCGCGACGGCGCGCGGGAGGTCGC
>VGYY01000250.1 GCA_016872815.1 Planctomycetota bacterium | reverse complement strand
TCTTGTTCATGAGCCCTTGCTCCGGCTTGGTTTGTCCGCGCATGACATCGTCGGAGAACGGCGCTCCTTCCTCAGCGGGTCGCTGGACCCGCATCGTCGGAGCCTCGTTTTTCTCTCTGGTCCTGCGCCAACATCCCGTCGCCTCGCGACGGTGCTCATGAACAAGACCGGCTCGTGTCCTGACTCAGGCGGTCGCGAAAGGAGTCGACGGCGAGCTTTCCGCCCGGCGAAGAGGACCGACGACTTCAACTTCGAGGGTTGATGAGGAGGTCCGACGAAGCCATGCGCGAGGGGCGCCGGGAATGTTGACGCGAACTTCCGAGTCAGGACTCTGGTTCATTGGGGGCCGCGAAGTTCGGAAAGCAGAGTGGTGAGCGCCGCGAGGGCGGAACTGGTCAGCTCAGAACGAAGCAGGTCCGGCAGAGCGGCGAGATCGGCCAGTGGCACTCCCAGGCGGACTGCACCGAGCAGGTGACTCTTGAGTTGTGGCGGACAGTCAAGTGCCGCCAGCGCTGCGATGGCGAACCACTCACGATCGGCCGGGGCCATCCCTGGTCGCGAGAGGATGCGGCCATAGGCGTCCTCGAGGACGGCGTCGACGAACGTCGGGGCTGGTTTCGCGAGCCGATGGAGGACCGCGTCGGCGGTCTCGCCGTAGATCTGGCGGAAGAGGCGCTCGCCATTGGCTCGATCCGCCATGCGGCGGGTGACGGGGGCACCTGCGGGGCCGCCTGAATCGGCGGTGGGGCAATCCTGAGCCGTGTCAGCCGGTCCGACGGTGGTTCGGGCCGAAGCGCCCTCTGCGGCATCGATGCCAGGCTTGCCGGCGATTGGGTTGGCGGGACTGATGGCACCGCGATTGGGCGCTCCCGTATTCGGCGTGTGCGGCGTTGGCAGGTCGCTGCAGCCAAGAGCGCCATCCAGTGCGCGCAGGCCCTGGATGGCGCGGGGGAAGCCGCAGAAGAGATGTGCCATCAGCGCGACTTCGGTGAGTTCTGCGATCGGGGCGCCGGCGCGCAGGGCTGCGGTGAAGCGCCCGCCAATGTCGGCTTCCCGGCCGAGCACCGTGGCGACGAACGCGCCCAGCGCGGGGGCATGCCAGGCCGGACGCGCAGAGGGAGCAGTCATCGGGGAGAGTGGTCTCGGCTGGAAGTGGAGCCGCGGCGACAGCAGCACGTGACGGTACGGTCCCGCCCCGGTGGGTTGCGAGTGCGAGTTGGGCCATTCTCCCGGGGTGCCACGCGTGCGATGCGTGCGGTAGGCACGCACTCATCCACCCTCCATCGCGGCGCGGCCGGCTCCTCCGGGGACGATGGGTTGGCTGCGCAACCTCCCGGGGGAGAAGGCCGCGCGAGTCGGTCAAGCACGAGGGACGCCGTTGCCGCATGCGCCAGCGCGGCGACGCGGGGGAGGCGTGCGAGCCCCACTGTGAGGCTGCAACGATGGAGAGGTGGAGGTACCGGCGAAACGATGACGGAGTGCCCATCGGGTTAGGCTCCACGCAGCCACGCATCTAAGCGGGGAGCCCATGCGGTGGCGGCCGGCGCTGAACCTGACCGGGGGGGCGTTGGCGCCTCGGGGTGGGCGGCATTCCCTGAGGGTGACGCGGTCAGTTGCGGGTCGGCAGCGGCTCGAAGCTGGTGACGGCGACGATCGCGGCATGCTTCGAGAGCGGAGCGGCGCGTGCAAGAAGCTGCCGGTGAGTGCGGTGGTGCCGGGTTGATCCTGAGACTGGATGGATCGGAGAACGCGATGCGGCAGCGGAAGACGTGGATGCATGGGTGGTTCCTCGCGGGGCTCTGCATGCCGATGGCGATCGCCGCGGCTGCGACCAGCGGCATCGTGCAGGAACCGGCGCCGCCGGCGAAGCCGGCCGGGGACGAAGGGACGCCGCCAGCGCCGGCACGGCCACCGGTGCGGACCAATCGCCCGCCGACCGCGAACATGCCGATCGCCGACGTGCACAAGTACCGCGGCGAGATGGCCGGCGGCGTCACGCGCGCGAGCTCGCACTTCGACCTCGACCTCACGGCGGTCGATCTGGCGGCCGAGCCGCTGCTGCTGATCGATGGCGCACCGATCACGCAGGCCGACCTGGCGCGTCAGGTGGCTCTCAGTTTCGGTGCCAACGAGATCGAGCAGTTCCTGACTGGCGTGATGCTCCGGCGCGTCAAGGCGGAACTGGCGGCGACCGGCAAGCCGGTGCCGTCGACCACCGTCACCGAGGAAGAGGTGAAGGCGAAGTTCGAGGCCGACAAGCAGGTGGTGCCGCAGATGCGCGGCATGACGCCGGAGCAGTACGAGAAGGCGATCCTCGAGGGCATCGGCTGGGAGCGGTACGTCGAACTCCAGCGCCAGCAGCTCGAGTTCGAGCGCTTCTTCCTGCCCGACCCGCCGGAGGACTGGGTGAAGCGTCAGCGCGAACTGACCAAGCAGCTCGAGGAAGAGGCAGCGAAGAAACCGGCGGACACCGATGCCACCGGTGGCGCCGGCGCTGCGGATGACGCGGACGAGGGCGCGCCGAAGAACGACGATGCGAAGAAGCAGGCCACGCCTGCGCTGGCGCCTCCGGCCGATCTGTCGTTCATCCCCGACAAGACCTGGGAGCTGATGGACCCGCGGACCGCGGAGACGTTGAAGCTCAACTATGCGCGCGGGCACGGGTTGCACCCGCTGATGCGCAGCGGATTGATCGCGAGCTTCCGCAAGAAGCTGCTCTCCGGCGTCGAGGTGCGCGCAGGCCGGCACGACGAGCCGGAAGTGGCGATCGCCTGCGGCGGCGAGACGCTCGCGATGAAGGACCTGCTCGCGCTGCTCGGCAGTCGGCTCGAGGATGCGGCGAAGCGTGTCGCCCTGCGCGAGCTGGTGAACCTGCGCGCGACCGATGTGAAGCTGAAGAAGACCGGTGCATTGCTGTCGGAAGTCGACGCCGAGAAGAGGCTCTCGGAGTGGCGCAAGAAGTACGAGGGATCGCTGATCTCGTCGGATCAGATCCTGCAGGCGTATGGCTACAACAGCATCTGGCATTACCGCGAAGTGTTCCGCCGCAAGCAGTCGTTCCGCGACCTGACGCTGGCCAACCTGAACGATGACAAGCTGAAGCAGCACTACGACATGGCGGGCCGCGTCTTCTTCGAGTCTGGAACGTGCATCGGGCAGATCCTGTTCGTGCCGGCGACCGATCGCGCGAGCGGGCGCGAGAAGATCGATGCGCTGCTCGCCGAAGTCGCGGCGGGGACGCGCAGCTTCGCCGCAGTGGCCCGCGCCGAAGGGAAATTCCCGGACAGCGCCGACGTGAAGTCGGGAGCGGTCGCGCCCATCGTCCGCAACAAGCTGCGCTCCGCGCTGCAGGAGTCGGACTACCTCAACTTCCTGACCGGTCATTCGTTCGCCGACGAGGCGTTCTACGCCGGGCGTGAAGGGCAGATCCTCGGGCCGGTGTGGCGTGATTCGGTCCCGGAGCGGGCCGGCTGGTACGCGTTCCATGTCGATCGCTGGTTCACCAGCGGCAACCGTGCGCAGCTCGACGATCCGAAGGTGCGCGACCGCGCGATCGATGATCTGATCGACGTGACGTTCCCGCGCTTCGTCAACGAGGCGGTGGCAGCCGCGGCGTTCGAGTTGCCGCGCAAGGGGTGAGCGTGCCGGCGCGTCCGGTCCGCTGGCTCGTCGACGGACCCAGTGATCCGGCGTGGAACCTCGCGTTCGACGAAGTGCTGCTGCACGGCGGCGGGGCGACGGTGCGCGTCTACGGCTGGTCGCCGCCGGGACTCTCGCTCGGCTATTTCCAGGAATACGCCGCGATCGATCGCGCGCCGTTCGAGGCGGCCGGTTTCGTCGTGGTTCGGCGGCCGACCGGCGGCGGCGCGATCGCGCATCGCGACGAACTGACCTTCTGCATCGCGGATGACGTGCTGCCGGAGGGCGCGCCGGGCGCGTTCTTCACCGCAGACGTGGCGGCCGGCTACCGCCGGGTGCACGCCGCATTCGAGCGGGCCCTGGCGCGGCTCGGGGCGGCGAGCCGGCCGCGCGGCGATGTGCCGCTTCCGAGCGATGAGCTGGGCGATCGATGGCTCTGCTTCCACAAGTCGAGCGCAGTCGACCTGGTGGCCTCAGGGCGCAAGCTGCTCGGCTCGGCGCAGCGGCGGATCGGGCGCCGGGTCATGCACCATGGCTCGTTGCCGCTCGGGCGCAATCCGCTGACGCCCGGTGCCGTCAGCGTCGGCGAGCTGCTCGGGCGGGTCGTTCCGTTCGCGGAGATGGCGGATGCGCTCCGCTGCGAGCTGGCGACGGAGTTCGGCATCGAGCTCGCAGCCGGCGCGGCCACGGCGGACGAACGGGCGTCCGCGGCGAAACTGGTCGCGACGAAGTATCGCCACGCGGAGTGGACGCGGCGGCGGTGAGCGACGTGGCTATGGTTCGCCCCGTGCAAGCCGGGAGCAGGAACATGCCGATCGATCGTGCGGCGCTGGCGCGGGGCCTCGGGCAGAGCCTCTGGTACGACAACATCTCGCGCGGACTCCTCGCGTCCGGCGCGATCGCGAAGCTGGTCACGGACGGCGTCATCACCGGCATCACGACCAACCCGACGATCTTCCAGAAGGCGGTCGAGTCGGGCGGCGAGTACGACGCCGAGATCCGGGTGCTCGCGGCGCAGGGGCTCTCCGCGGAGCAGATCTACGACCGGCTGACGATCGCCGACGTGCAGGCGGCGGCCGACGCGCTGAAGCCGGTGTGGGAGCGGACGCAGGGCAAGGACGGCTACGTCTCGCTCGAGGTGCTGCCGCGCTTCGCCGCCGACGCGAATGCGACGCTGCAGGAGGGCAAGCGCCTCTTCAAGGAGTGCGGCCGGCAGAACGTGATGATCAAGGTGCCGGGCACCAAGGCGGGCGTCGAGGCGTTCCGCCTGCTGACCGAAGGGGGCGTCAACGTCAACGTGACGCTCCTCTTCTCGCTCGAGCAATACGAGGCGATCGCGCAGGCGTGGATCGCGGCGCTCCGCCAGCGCATGAAGAAGGGATTCGCGGTCCACACGCTCGCCAGCGTGGCGAGCTTCTTCGTCAGCCGCGTCGATTCGGCCATCGACGCGCAACTGGAGGCGAGCGCGAAGGGGGCGGCGGCACCGGTCGCGGCGGAGCGGCTCGCGCTGCGCGGCAAGGCGGCGGTCGCGAACTGCAAGGCGGCGTACGCGCGCTTCCGCGAGCTCTTCGGCAAGGAGTTCGACGATTGCCGCGCCAAGGGGGCGCGGGTGCAGCGGATGCTGTGGGCCTCGACCAGCACGAAGAATCCGGCCTACGACGACCTGATCTACGTCGAGAACCTGTTCGGCCCCGACACGGTCAACACGATGCCGCCGGCGACGCTCGACGCGTTCCTCCACCACGGCGCGGCGCGGTCGACCACGCTGCTCGAGAAGCAGGGCGAGGCGCTCGAGACGCTGAAGGCGCTCCACCACCACGACGTCGACCTCGGCGCCGTCTGCCAGAAGCTCCAAGACGACGGCGTCGCGGCGTTCGCGAAGAGCTTCGACACCTTGATCGCCGCGATCGAGAAGAAGCGCGGCGGGTAGCCCGTACGACTCGTGTGCCAGGT
Organism: Planctomycetota bacterium; assembly: GCA_016872815.1. Classification (GTDB taxonomy): domain Bacteria; phylum Planctomycetota; class B15-G4; order B15-G4; family SIAN01; genus SIAN01. Next base: position 389 of record VGYY01000250.1, on the reverse strand, counting down.
CACCTCGTGGCGGGGCACATGAATCACGCGGTCTGACCGCCCGCGAAGCGCGGTTCGCGGCGCCGGGCGCGCGCCTCTCGGCGTGCAAGTTGCGAAACGGTCGTGCCATGAGTTCGAACGACGATTGGCCGTCGCTGCGGAAGTCCCCCGTGCGAACGTCCGCGCTGCGGCCGGCGGTCGTGCTGCCCAACTGCTTCCACGGCGGCGCCTCCTTCGCGGCGATCGGCGTCGATTTGCGCCGTCCGGCGCGGCGCGCGGGCGTCGTCGCGGCGGACGTGCTCGACGCGTGGTTCGACCCGGCGCCGCGTGTCGTCGCCGCGCTGCGCGACGAGCTGCCGTGGTTGCTGCGCGCGGCGCCGCCGGCGGGGGCGCAGGGGCTGATTGCGGCA
>VGYY01000249.1 GCA_016872815.1 Planctomycetota bacterium | reverse complement strand
AGCGGTGGCGCTGAACGGGCGAGCGACCTTCACCACCGGCCGCAAGTTCGCGATCGGCGCGAACGTGGCGCTGGCGTCGCTGCTGGCGCCGCTGGTGGGCGGACTGCTGATCTACCTCTGCTTCCGGCCGGAGATCCGCACCCGCCTCGACCTCACTTCGCGCCAGACGTTCACGCTGGCCGAGCGCACGCAGAAGGTGCTGGCCGAGCTCGAGGGCCCGATCGACGTCTACACCTGCTTCCGGCCGTCGCCCTACAACGAGTCGGGCGGCTTCTCGCCCGGCATGGACCGGGTGATCCACGCGATCCGGGTCCACCTGAACGACCTGGTGCGCGAGTTCGAGCTGCAGAGCAAGGGGGCGATCCGGCTGCACGCGTTCGATCCCAACCAGACCGGCCACCTCACCCGCATCGGCGAGCTGTCGCGCAAGCTCGGCGAGCCGGCGGTCAACCTCGCGGTGGTGGAACGCGGCGATCGCCGGCGCGTGCTGCGGATGGCCGACCTCGCCGAATACGACGCCGGCACCCGCAGCTCGGAGCAGCTGCAGCAGGCCGTGCTGCACGGCTTCCGCGACGAGGAGGCGCTGGTCAAGGCGCTGCTGTCGGTCAGCGAGGAGCGCGCGGCGACGGTCGGCTTCCTGGTCGGCCACGGCGAGCGCAGCCCGGAGGTCGCCGGCCGCGACGCCGCCGGCAACTTCGGGCTGAGCCTGTTCGCGCGCGCGCTGATCGGCCAGAACTACCGGCTCGAGGCGGTCGACCTCACCGGCGGGGCGCCGCTCACCCGCGAGCGCTGCGACGTGCTGGTGGTGGCCGACCCGCTGAAGTCGATCCCCGATGCCGAGGTCGCGGCCCTGGTCCGCTACGCGCGCGAGGGCGGCCGGCTGCTGGTGCTCCTGTCGCCCGCGGCGACCAACGCGCTCGACTTCCCGCTGCTCGACGAGGTGTTCGGCGTGGCGCGGCAGCCCCATCCGGTCTGCCAGGAGGCGAAGGTCGGCGAGGTCCGCTCGGAGCCGAACGAGTTCTTCAGCCTCGACTACTCCTCGACCCACGCGATCGTGCAGCCGCTGCGCACCAAGCAGCTGCGGCTCCACTGGCTCGATGTCGCGGCGCTGCGGCCGTTCGGCCGCAAGGAGCAGTCGGACATCGCGGTCGAGCCGATCGCCTGGAGCGGCAAGGACGCGTGGCTCGACCTCGCCGACGCCGGCGGGCGGCGCAACCGCGCCTTCGATCCCGGCAGCGAGCAGAAGGCCGGCCCCTACGTGCTGGCGGTCGCGGTGGAGCGGCGCGACGCGGGCGGTCGCGCCGTGGTCGTCGGCACCGCCAGCGTCTTCGACGATCCGAACGTCGCCGCCGGCGTCGGCAATCGCGACCTCGCGCTGAACGCGATCGACTGGCTCGCCTCGCGCGAGCAGCTGATCTCGATCGCGCCGCGGCCGTTCGACCTGAATCGCGTCGACCTGACGCCGGCCGAGTTCCGCACCATCTTCCTCTACGTCGTGGTGGCGATCCCGGCGCTGGCGCTGCTGGCCGGCATCGTCGTCGCCTTCGCCCGTCGGAACTGATCGCAATGAAGCTGCGCACGACGCTGGTGGTCCTGCTCCTCGGCGTGCTCGCGTGGCTGGCCATCCGCTTCCTCGGCGATCCGCCGGCGCCGCCGGCGGGGCGGGCGCCGCTGATCGACGCCGAGCTCCTCGGCCAGTGGGAGCAGATCGACGTGCTCCTGCTCTCGGGCGTGCGCATGCGCCTCGAACGGCGACCCGGCGGCGGCGTCGACGTGCGCTACGGCGACGAGCAGGCCACCTCCGCCGATCCGTTCCCGCTGCGCGACGTCGCCGACCCGACCAGCGTCCGCACGCTGCTCGGCGCGCTGCGCGACAGCTGGCGCGAGCCGCTCGCCGGCGGCGCCGACGACCTGCTGCGCGCCGGCCTGGTCGCGCCGCGCATGGCCGCCACCGTCCGCGGCGGCGGCCGCGAGATCGCCGTCCGCTACGGCAACGACGACCCGACCGGCAACGAGATCCTCGCCACGACCGACGGCGAGGCGATCTTCCGCAGCGGCAAGCAGGTGCCGAACGTCCTCGAGCAGAACCTCCGCGAGTGGCGCGACAAGCGCGTCTTCCCGCTCGAGGCCGACACCATCACCGAGTTCGAGATCCAGCGCATCCCGCTCGATCCCGAGGCCGAGATCGAGGTGGTCCGCGCGGTGCGCGCCGGCGGCCTGCGCGACTGGCGCATCCTGCAGCCGCGCTCGCTGATGGCCGATCCGCAGGCGTGCGCCAGCATCGCCCAGCGCCTGTCGCTGCTGAAGATCGGCGACTTCATCGCCGCCAAGCGCACGCAGCAGGTGCACGACGTGACCGGGCTGCCCGACCGGCCGCAGGCGATCGTGACCGTCAGCGCCGGCGAGGCCACGCGCGTCCTCGCCATCGGCAAGCTGCTCGAGGGGCAGGGCTACACCGCCCGCTGCGAGCAGCGCAACCCCGACCTCTACTTCACGGTGGACCAGAAGGGGGTCGACGCGCTGCTCGATCTGCGGGTCGACACGCTGCGGCCGCGCCGCCTGTGGACGCGGATCGAGAGCATCGCGGTCTCGTTGCGCTGCGACGCGCCCGACGGCACGCCGCGCTGGCTGGTCGAGCGGCAGGAGCAGCACCCGAACGGCGCGTGGTGGATCGAGCGGCCGTTCCGCGCGCGCGCCAACCCCGGCAAGGGCCGCAACTCCTTCGGCCAGGTGATCGCCGAGCTCGACCAGGTCGAGGTGGCGGAATTCCTGCCGGGCGACACGCCGTTCAAGCCCGAGGCCACCCTCACCCTGATGTGGCACGCGCCGCCGGTGCTGCCGTCGGCGACGTTCGAGGTCGCGCGCGCCGACGGGCGCACGCTGGTGCGCGACCCGCGGCAACCGGGGGAGCTGTTCGCGATGAAGGGGAGGCTCGGCGAACTGCTCGACCTCGACCTCGAGCTCTACCGTGACCCGGTCTTCCTGCCGAAGGACGAATGGGCGCCGCGGCTCCTGCGCTGGACGCTGGTGAAACCGGGCGGGGTGCTGGTCGAGGCGGTGCGCGAGGACACCAACCGTCCGCCGGCCGCCGGCCGCGACACCGAACTCGGGGCGGTCGCCACGCTCACCGCCGAGGCCAATGCCGTGCTAGGCGCGCCGTGCCTGCGCTATGCGCGGCGCGAGTCGGTGCTGGCGGCGCCGGGCGCGGTCGATCCGTTCGCGAAGCTCGCCTTCGAGCTGCACCTGGCGACCGCCGACCGCGAGGCGCGCCTGCTGGTGGGGACCGGTCCCGACACCGACGACGGCGGGCTGTGGTGCCGGTTCGAGCCCGCGCTGCCGGACGACGTCTGGATGGCCGTCCCGCGCATCACTCTCGAGCGACTGCTGCAGCTGGCGGGTCGCTGATCGCCGCCAGCGCCGGCGTCGACGCGGGCGCCAGCGCCGCGCCGGTCAGCTCGAGCGCCACCTGCCCGAAGCCGAACTCGCGCGTCACCCGCAGCGGCAGCCGGCTCGCGTCGGCCGAGATCGCGACCTCGTAGAAGCCGAGCAGCGGGCCGAGCGTCGTCGTGGCGTCGAGCTGCTCGTACGGGTGGACCTCGACGCGCCAGCGCAGCGCCTTTGCGAAGTCGCCGGCGCCGACGTCGAGATCCTCGCGGCCGAGGAAGCGGACGCGGTAGCAGAACGACCGCAGCGTCATCGCCACCTCGAAGTCGCGCGCACCCTCGGCCGGATCGAGCGCGCGCAGCCGCTGCAGCAGCGCGAGCGGATCCTGCGGCGAGCGGTACTGCGTCAGCTCGGCCATCCAGCCGTCCGCGCCGGGGGCGCGATACCAGATCGTCGGCACCTCGTCGTAGGCCAGCGACCGGGCGCTGCGTTCGCCGTCCTCGTCGAGCCACAGCGCGAAGCTGCGCGAGGCGAGGGCGTCGTCGAGGCGCGCGCTGGCGAAGCCGCGGACGGTGCAGAAGAGGTCGACGATCGCATTGGTGGCGCCGCTCAGCTCGATCTGCCAGCCATCGCTCAGGCGGGCCGTCGCCAGCGCGGCCGAGCCGACCGGCAACCCCGCCAGCTCCACCGCGAACTCGAGCCGCTCGCCCGGACGCGGCAGCGCCGCCGCCGGCAGCGGCACGCCGGCCGCGACCATGGCCGACGCTCCCGGCGCGGCGTTGCCGACACCGGGCGACGCTCCGGCGCAGCCCGCCAGCGGCAGGAGCGACCAGGCGAGTGGAAGGAGCCGTCGAGCCATCGGGAAGCCCCGCGCGATGCTTCGCGCTTCGTCCCCTTCTCCCCGCTCCCTTGAGTCGCGCCACGCGCAGCGGACGAACTTGCCGTTCCGCGCACGACCTCCGCAGGTTGCGATAGCCTCGCGCGCATGACCGAGCCCGTCTTCATCGCCGACGAATTGCCGGCACCCTGGCCGGCCGACCTGCCGTCGCCGGCGGTGGCGGAGCGTGACGGCTTCTCGGAGTGGATCTCGCGCTTCGCGGCCGACTGGCGGCATGGCCCGTGGGCGGTGCGCGAGGTGGCGCGGCGCGGCGGGCCGGAGCTGGCGCGCCTCGCCGGGCTGCGCGACGACGCGGCGGTCGAGTGGGAGCGGGCGCTGTTCCTCGACCTCGAGGTCGGCCGCCATCCGCGCGGCGGCCCCTGCCTCTTTCTGGCGGGCACGGCTCGGATCCGCGGCGGCGAGCTGGTCGTCACGCAGCGGCTGGCGCGCGCCGCCGACGGCGAGGCGGCGCTGCTCGAGGAGCTGCTGGCCGAGCTGGCTGATGCGCGCGAGCTCTTCACCTTCTCCGGCAAGGGGTTCGACCTGCCGATGACGAAGGAGCGCGCCGCCGCGCACGGCCGCGTCGCCGCCTTCCCGGCCCGCCACTTCGACCTCCACCGCATGGCCGGCAAGCTGCTGAAGAAGAAGTTCGGCGACCAGAAGCTGCAGACCTTCGAGCGCGAGCTGCTCCGCTACGAGCGGGTCGGCGACCTCCCCGGCTCCGCCTCGCCGCTGGCGTGGCACGAGCTCTCCGAGCAGGGCGGCAGCGCGCTGCGCAACGCCGTGCTGCGCCACAACCTGCTCGATGTGGTGGCGCTGCCGGCGCTGGCCGCCGAGCTCGCCTTCCGGATGGAGAGCCCGCAGGAACCGGACGAACGCGCCCATGCGGCCGACGTGGAGCTCGCGCGCGGCAAGGACCGCGCGGCGATCGAGGCGGCGCTGGAGCTCGATCCCGACTCCTTCCGCGCCCGCCTCGAGCTCTCGAAGCGGATCGAGCAGGAGGAAGGCGACCTCTCGGCGGCGCTGCGGCACGCCGAGCTGGCGCTCGAGGTCGCGCCCGACCATCTGGCCGACGCGGCCCGCCGCCGCATCGCGCAGCTGAAGCGGCGGATGGCGCGCGCGGGGTGGGAGGAGACGTGATGGCCGGCGTCGCGTCGTGGCTGCTGGCTGCGCTCCCGTTCGCCGCCGCCGCCGCGGGCAGCGACCCGGCCGAGCTCCTGGCCGCCGGTCGCGAGCACGCGACGCTGGCGGCCTGCGACGCGGCGCTCGCGGCGGCCTCCGCGGCATCTGCCGCCGTCGATCCGGCGCTGGTCCAGCTGTCCGCGCAGGCGCTCCACCAGCTCGGTCGCGACGAGGAGGCGCTGGCGCGCCTCGCGCCGCTGCAGGCGGCCCCAGCGTCGCCCTCCGCCGAGTTGCAGCTGCTGGCCGCGCGCTGCCTGCTGGCCCGTGGTGAGCCGCTCGACGCCGCGATCAAGGCGGTCGAGTCGCTGCCGCTCCCCGCCGACGATCCGCGCCGCGCGCCGCTGCGCGTGCGGCTCGAGCTGGCGCGCGGTCGCCTCGGCGACGCGTTGCGCGAGGCGGGGCGTCTCGCCGCGCGCGCGAAGGACGACGGCGAGGCGCTGCTGCTCCATGCCGAGGTCCTGTCCCGCGCCGGCAAGGCGGCCGAGGCGGAGGTGGCGCTCGCGAAACTCGAAGCGCGCGATCCGCCGGCGGCGCTGCGCTGGCG
>VGYY01000248.1 GCA_016872815.1 Planctomycetota bacterium | reverse complement strand
GCGCTGCCGGCGCGGCCGCCGGCGGCGCCCCCTGCAGTTCGCCCGCCGCCCCGTGACCGTCATGACCCGCGTGATCCGCGCCGGGCAGCACCCCTTTCACCTCCGAGATGGCGATCATCGGCAGCCAGCGGCAGAAGAGCAGGAAGAGCGTGAAGAACAGGCCGAAGCTGCCGAGCAGCGTGGCGTACTCGACCAGCGACGGCGCGTAGCTCGTCCACGCCGACGGCAGGAAGTCGCGCTCGAGCGAGGTCGTGATGATCACGAAGCGCTCGAACCACATGCCGACGTTGACCAGCAGCGTCAGCACGAAGACCAGACGCAGGTCCTCGCGCACCCGGCGGAACCAGAGGAGCTGCGGCACGACCACGTTGCAGCCGACCATCACCCAGTAGGCCCAGCCCTTCGGCCCGAAGGCGCGGTTCAGGAAGGTGAAGCGCTCGTAGGGGTTGCCTGAGTACCACGCGGTGAACAGCTCGGTCAGGTAGGCGAGCCCGACGATGCTGCCGGTGAACACCAGCACCTTGCACATCGCGCCGACGTGGCGGGCGGTGATGTAGTGCTCGAAGCGCATCACGCGGCGCGCGATCAGCATCAGCGTCAGCACCATGGCGAAACCGGAGAAGACCGCGCCGATCACGAAGTAGGGCGGGAAGATGGTCGCGTGCCAGCCCGGGATCACCGAGGTGGCGAAGTCGGTGCTGACGACGCTGTGGACGCTCACCACCAGCGGCGTCGCCAGCGCGGCGAGCAGGGTGCAGGCGACTTCGTAGCGCGACCAGGTGCGCGCAGAACCGTTCCATCCCAGGGAGAACCAGCCATAGAGGCGCCGCTTCAGGCCGGTGGCGCGATCGCGCAGCGTGGCGAGGTCGGGGATCAGCCCGATGTACCAGAAGACCAGCGAGATGGTGAAGTAGGTGCCGATCGCGAAGACGTCCCACAGGAGCGGCGAGCGGAAGTTCACCCACAGCGGACCGCGGTCGTTGGGATACGGGAAGACCCAGAACGCGAGCCACGGGCGCCCCATGTGGATCACCGGGAACAGTCCGGCGCAGCAGACGGCGAAGATCGTCATCGCCTCGGCCGAGCGGTTGATCGAGGTGCGCCACTTCTGGCGGAACAGCAGCAGCACGGCCGAGATCAGCGTGCCGGCGTGGCCGATGCCGACCCAGAAGACGAAGTTGGTGATGTCGAACGCCCAGCCGACGGTGCGATCGAGCCCCCAGGTCCCGATGCCGACCTTGATCTGGTAGGCGACCGCGACCACGCCGAGCAGCAGGAAGGCGAGGGCGACGGCGAACGCGCGGCGCCAGCGGCCGGTGACGCCACGCTCGATCGGTCCGCACACGTCTTCCGTGACCTGTCCGATCCGCTTGGCGCCGAGGATCAGCGGGGCCTCATGCATCGCGCGCCTCCCGGTCATCGCGCACGTCCGCGAGATAACTCACGGCCGGCTGGACATTGAGCTCCGCGAGGACCGCGTAGGAGCGATCCGCCCGCGCCAGGCGCGCCACCCTGCTTTTCGGATCGGCGAGGTCGCCGAAGACGATCGCCTGCGCCGGGCAGCTCTGCTGGCAGGCCGGCTCGATGTCGCCGTCCTGCAGCACGCGTCCCTCCGCGCGGGCGAGCAACCTCGACTCGAGGATCCGCTGCACGCAGAAGCTGCACTTCTCCATCACGCCGCGGCTGCGCACGGTCACGTCGGGATTCAGCGCCAGGTTCGCGTGCGCATCGTCGCGCGAGTAGTCGAACCAGTTGAAGCGGCGCACCTTGTAGGGGCAGTTGTTGGCGCAGTAGCGCGTGCCGACGCAGCGGTTGTAGACCTGCTGGTTCAGTCCGTCGCTCGAGTGCACCGTCGCCAGCACCGGGCAGACCGTCTCGCACGGCGCGTGGCCGCACTGCTGGCACATCATCGGCTGGTGATGCGCGGTCGGCGCCTCGGGATCGCCCTGCCAGTAGCGGTCGATCCGGATCCAGCTCATCTCGCGATGGCGGCGCACCTCGTCGCGCCCCACCACCGGCACGTTGTTCTCCGCCTGGCAGCCGACCACGCAGGCCGAGCAGCCGGTGCAGGCGGCGAGGTCGATCGCCATGCCCCAGCGCGGACCGGCCTTGCCGTGATCGTCCGGCCAGAGCTCGGCGCTGGCGGCCGCGTGGCCGCCGTGGCCGCCGTGGCCGCCGCCGGCGCCCGGCTCGACCAGCGCCGCGAGCGACAGCACTTGCACCGCGTCGCGCGTCACGCCTCCTGCGGGTGCCAGGTGCTCCGGCACGGTCAGTGAGTGGTGATCCTGGGTGCAGGCCAATTCGTGCCGGCGACCGGTGCGCGTGACCTTGATCGCGCGCACGTCGCCGCGCAACAGCTCGCCGTCGACGGCCAGCAACGGCTCGGCCGCCACGCCAACCCGCCCGCCCGGCGCCACCGTCGCCCGCCCTTCGAGCCACTCCGGCCCGAGCTTCTCGAACCGCTCGGTTCCCTTGCGCCCGTAGCCGAGCGCCACCGCCACCACCTCGCCGTGCTGCCCCGGCTGCACCAGCGCCGGCAGTTCGACCGTCACGCCGCCCTCGACCGCAGCCAGTCGAACGACGTCGCCGGTCGCGATCCCGAGCCGCTTCGCGGTCGCCGGCGCGAACGCGGCGTAGTTGTCCCACACCACCTTGCTGACCGGATCGGGCAGCTCCTGCAGCCAGGGATTCTGCGCATGGCGTCCGTCGAGCAGCGCCACCTTGCGATGCAGCACCAGCCCGAGCGTGCTGGCCGGCGGCGCCGCGATCGGCGGCGGCAGGGCGACTGCCGCGGCGGAGAAGCGCGGCACGGCGACGACCCCGGACGTCCCCGCGCGTCCGCCGACCGGGAACTGCACGAATCCGTCATGGAGCGCCCGCTCGAAGCCCGCTGCGTCCGCAGCGGCGCCGCGGGCGTTCACCTCGGCGGCGTAAGCGGCGGCCACCAGCTCGCGATCGTCCCGCGCGTCGCCCGACCAGAGCGCCAGCGTGCGGCGCAGCGTGCGAGTCGAGCGCAGCGCCGGCACCGTCGGCTGCGAGAACGTGAGCAGCCCGGCCACCGGCTCCTGGTCGTGCCACGCCTCGAGGAAGTGCGGCAGCGGCAGGACGGCGCGCGCCAGCGCCGCAGTGGCGTCGTCGTGCGTGGTGCAGGCGACCAGCAACGGGACCTGCTTCGCTGCGGCGGCGAACGCGGCGGCGTCGGGCAGGTCGGCGGCCGGGTCGCAGCCCGCCACGATCAGCACGTCGACCGCGCCAGCTTCGAGTTCGCGCCGCAGGGCGAGCAGCGCCGCGTCGTCGCCGCGCCGCTGCTGCACCGGCGCCGTCAGGTCGAGCGTCGTCCCGTACGCGCCGAGTTGCTCGTTCACCAGGTTGACGAGTTTCTGCACCGCGAGGTCGTTCACGCCGCACAGCACCACTGCCGCGCCGCGTGCCGCCCACAGTTCGCCGGCGATGCGCTCGAGCGGCGCCGAGAGCGCGGCCGCGGTCCCTGCCAGCGGCAGCGCCGCGAACGGCAGCGGCCGGCCTGACCGTTCCGCGACCAGGCGCGCCAACTCGCACAGCGCCGCCGCCGTCTCCCACGGCGCCACCTTGACCCGCCGATCGGCACGGCTGCCGGTCAGCGTCATCCGCGCCTCGAACTGCACGTGCAGCGCGAAGCGCTCGGGCTGGTCGGCATCTCGCGCTGCGCGTCGCGCCGCCGCGTGCTCCACCGGCGAGACGCCGGTGCCGAGGAAGTCGTCGTCGAACGCCGCGATCACCCGCGCCTGGTCGAGCCGCAAGCGCGGCAGCGCGCGCACGCCGTGAGTGGCCGCGTGCGCGGCCAGGGCCGCCGAGCGTGAGTCGGCATCCCATTCGACGTGCCGCCCGTCCCGCCAGCCGGCGAGGAACTTCGCGATCGCCGCCCGCGTGCTCGGCGAGCTCTCGCTGCCGGTCAACAGGCGCACGCGGCCGGCGCCCGCTCTCGCCGCCGCCAGCTCGGCGGCGATCGCGGCATCGATCGCCTCCCAGCTCGCCGCCCGGCCGTCGAGGCGCGGTCCGTCGAGGCGCCGCTCGTCGTAGAGCGACAGCACCTGCGCCTGTCCGGTTGCGCACAATCCGCCGCCGCCGATCGGGTGCGCCTTGCTCCCCTCGAGCTTGATCGGCCGACCGTCGCGACAACGCGCGAGCATGCCGCAGCCGGCGTTGCAGCCGCCGCACGTCGTCGCGATCCAGTACGCCTTGCCCGGCACGATCTGCTCGGGCCGAAGCAGCAGCGGGATCGCCTTCTCGATCGGCGCGCGGCTGCAGGCGGCGGTGGCGGCCAGCGCGCCGAAGCCGGCCAGCTTGAGGAAGCTGCGGCGCGACGGCGCCGCCAGCGCTTCCGGCAGCTCGAGGAACTCGCGGCGCATCGCCTCGTTCGGGTCGAACGGGACGAAGGTGCCGTCGCGTTCCGCCGCGCTGCGCCAGGGTCGCTCGTGTCGGTCGCCGTTCATGGGCCGTGGCTCCGTCGCCTCGCGTCCGCGGTCAGAAGTGGCACGTCGCGCAATCGGTGAGCACCGCCGCCGGAGCGTGGCCCGGCACTCCATGGCCCGGCGGCGCGGCGGTCGGCAGCGCGACCTGCCGGGTGCGATGGCAGTCGATGCACCAGCCCATCGAGAGGCTGGCGAACTGCCGGACGCGGTCCATCGACTGCACCGGCCCGTGGCAGCTCTCGCAGGCGACGCCTCCCAGCACGTGCGGCCGGTGGTCGAAGTAGACGAAGTCGGGCAGCTGGTGGACGCGCACCCACTCGATGGGCTTTGGCGTGATCGCCGGGTCGCGCTCGAGCCGCTCGTTCAGGCCCTGCGCGCGCCAGAGCTTCGCGATCTCCGCCGACACCACCGGGCGCGGCTCGCGTCCCGCCTTCTCCGCCGCCATCCGTTCGGCCACCACCGCATCGCGCCGCGCCGCCACCGTGGCGTGGCAGTTCATGCAGATGCTCGCCTCGGGGATCCCGGCGTGGCGACTCTGCTCGGCGCCGACGTGGCAGTAGCGGCAGTCGATCCCCATCTCGCCGGCGTGGAGGCGGTGGGAGAAGGCGATCGGCTGCGCCGGCGCGAAGCCGGTGTGGTCGCCGGTCGTGCGGAAGTCGCCGGCGCGGATCATCGCACCGCCGCACAGGAGCGTCCCGAGCACGATCAGCAGGCGCAGGTTGCGCGCGAGCATCGCATCGCCTCCGGGTCGGTCACGCGCCGTCCGCGCGACGGATCTTCGAGCGGTCCCAGTTCCACACCACCACCTGCGTGCGGCGCCAGAGGTACTGGTTCGGCATCACCAGCACGTGCACCAGCCGGGTGAACGGGAAGAACGCGATCAGCAGGAACGCGTTGGCGAAGTGGAGCTTCACCACCCACGGCAGCGGCGCGATGAAGGAGACGTCGGGCTCCATGCGCGCCAGCGACCAGAGCCACGGCGTCGCCGACGTGGCGAACCACGCCGAGCCCCAGCCGTGCAGCGTGGCGATGCCGATGCCGGTCACGACCTGCACCAGCAGCAGCGCGTAGACCACCCAGTCGCCGACCGAGGTCACGCGCCGCGCCAACGAGTGGGTCGCGCGGCGCACGGCGATGTTGACCAGCCCCACCAGCGTCAGCACCGCGAACGCCAGCACGATCAGCTCGCCGGCCCACAGGCGGACCGGATCGGAGTTCCACCACAGGACCCAGCCGGGCGCGACCAGCGCCAGCGCGTGGACGGCCAGCACCACCAGCAGTCCGTAGTGGAACGGCACCGAGCCGAAGAAGTGCTGGCGGTTCTCGAGGAACTGCGAGGAGAGGCTCGAGTAGGTGAACTTGCGTTGGCGGTAGCGCTGGATCGTGACGACCAGGAAGATCACGGTCGCGACGTACGGCAGCACGCCGAAGAGCACGAAGTCGTTCATCCGCAGCCTCCCGTGAAACTCTTCGCGTCCATCTGCGGCGCGCGCGCCGGCGCCGCGACGAGCCCGGGGTCGACCGAGCGCCACACGGCGCGCAGCAGCGGCGCCCACGGGCTCTGCCCGCGCTCGAGCGCGCCGACGATGGCCGCCAGC
>VGYY01000247.1 GCA_016872815.1 Planctomycetota bacterium | reverse complement strand
CGAGGGGGCGGCGGTCGCGTTGCTGGCGCGCAGCCGCGGCGAACTGGCGGAGGTGGCGCGCGCGGTGGCGGCGGCGGGCGGGCGGGCGCTGCCGCTGGCGGTCGATGTCACCGAAGAGGCGGCGGTCGATGCCGCGATCGAGCAGGTCGAGCGCGAGTTCGGGCGGCTCGACGTGCTGGTGAACAACGCCGGACTGTTCAAGGTGAAGCCGCTGGTCGAGCTCGACCGGGCGACGTGGGAGGCGCTGCTCGCGACCAACCTGAGCGGGCCGTTCTTCGCGACGCGCGCGGTGGTGCGCGCGATGCTGCGGCGGCCGGCGGTGGCCGGGCGGGTCGCACGCGCGATCGTGAACGTCTCGTCGGAAGCGGGGAAGCGCGGCTTCGCCGGGTCGACCGCGTACTGCGCGACGAAGTACGGCCTCTGCGGCTTCGGCGACGCCTTGCGGGAGGAACTGCGCGGCCACGCGATCCGCGTGATCCAGGTGCTGCCGGGCCAGGTCGACACGCAGGCGTGGGACGCCTGCGGGCTCGACCTCGCCCGCCTCGGCATCCGCCGCGAGTCGATGCTGCGTCCCGAGCAGGTCGCTGATGCGATCGCCCACGCGGTGCTGGCCGAGGGCGCCGTCGTCGAAGAGCTCCTGCTGAAGCCGCCATGACCCGCCCGCCGTCCGTCGCCTGCGCCATGCTCACCCGCGTCGGAACGGCGGCGCCGCGCCGTCTTTCCGCAGCTGACGGCGGGCGCCGCTGGCGAATGTGGCGGGGGTGGTGCGGCGCGATCGTGTTGGCGGCGGGTGGCGCCGCGCTCAGCGGTTGCGGTGATGCCGATGGCGGGCGCGCGGCGCAGTCGCGCCCGGCGGTGCCGCCGGCGTTCCTGATCCGGCCGCACGCAGCCGAGTGGCCGGTGGAGCAGGTCCTCACCGCCGTGGCCGCCGAGCCGGTCGAGGTGGTCGGCGAGGTGCGCCAGGCGTTCCGCATCACCGCCGGGGCCGAACTGACGATCGGGTTGCCGCGCCTGCCGGCGTCGGCATGGCTCGACGTGGCCGTTGCGACGCTCGCCGACGACGCGCCCGGCCTTCCGCGCGGCGCCGCGCCGCCGACCCCGCGACTGATCGTGGCGCGCGAGGTCGCCGGCCGGCGGACCGTCCTGTTCGATGGATTCCCGAGTCCCGGCCGGCCGCCCGCGTTCGGCTGGGCCGCCATGCGACTCGAACTGCGCGATCACCTCGATGTCGCCAGCTTGCTCCATTTCCGGGCCGAGCCGGCGGCAACCACTGCGGCGGGAGGCGGCGCCGACTCCGTCCGCTTCGCCCTGGCGGTGCCCCGCATCGCGCCGCGCGTGACGGCCCGCGAGCGCGGTGCCGCGTGCATCGAATGGCGGGGCACGCTCACCGGCCCGCTGCCATCCGACGCGACGGTCGCGAACTGGCTCGCCGCACCGGGCGCGCGGGTCGAGCCGACCGCGGTCGACGCGCCGGCGCCGCTGCCGGCCGACCACCCGGCGCATGCTCTGCTCATCGCCGGGATCGAGCGCGAGCGGCTCGCCTTCGGTCCGGTGGAGCTGGCCGACGACCTGCTGCGGTCGACGCGCGACCGCTGGTGTCGCTTCGATCCGTGGGGCGCCGCGGAGGGCGATCCGGCCGTCGCCGCCGCGTTGGCGCTGGGCTTCGCGCGCGAGGTGGTGGTCGAGCGCGGGCGACTGCTGGGCGAGCATCTGCTCTTCACCGAGCTGGCGCGGCCGCGCCGCTCGCCGCTCGACGTGCGGGTGGCGACGCGGCTCACCCCCGAGCAGGCGGAGGCGGCGCTGGTGCGCCTGGCCGGATTCCTCGCCGCCAACGAGCTGATCGATCGCGTGGTGCTGCGGGTGCAACTGGTCGAGGCGGGCGGCGGGGCGAGCGTCAATGCGGCGCGGGCGTGGTGGCGCTGGCCGGTGGCGCTCGGTGCCGGGGCGCTGCCCGCGGAGTGACGCGCGCGCCGAAGCGCCCCCGGTGTCGACCGTCGCCGCCGGCCGCGATTCGCGGCGCGCCGGGGAAGCGCGGGAACCTTGTTCTCGAGCCGCCGCGTCGAAGCCTCCTGCCGCTGCGCACCCGTCGAGCCGCGTGCCCGGCGAGGTCGAAGATCGGCTCTATCATCCGCCGACCGCGCCATGGGCCGACACTGGCGCAAGATGCAGTCTTGCCGAGGGGGTTGCTTTGCTGCTCTCCACGCTGATCCGACTGGCGCCGCTGGCGGCGCTGCCGGCCATGACGGAGCCGTCCGCGCCGCTCCAGGAGACGCCAGCTCCGGCCGCGGCGCCCGCGAGCGAGCCGGAGGTGAAGGAGGCAGCGCCGGCCGCGGCGGACGACGCGGCGGAGAAGCCGGCCGCTGCAGCGACGCCGTCCAGTCCGGCGCAGGAGTGGGTGCGAGCCGATTGGCCGACGATCACCTTCAAGGAGGTCTCGGCCGCTGCCGGGATCGAGTGCCTGAACCTCTCGGGAGCACCCGACAAGCCGCGGCTGATCGACACGCTCGGCTCGGGCATGTGCTGGTTCGACTACGACGGCGACGGCTGGCTCGACCTGTTCATCCCGAACGGCTCGACCTTCGAGGCATTCCTCGGCAAGGCGACGAACAGCGTCTCCGACAAGCTCTTCCGCAACAAGGGCGACGGCACCTTCGAGGATGTGACGGAGCAGGCGGGACTGAAGGACGACCGCTGGAGCATCTCGGCGACCGCCGCCGACTACGACAACGACGGCGACAGCGACCTCTACGTGGCCAACTTCGGTCCGAACTTCCTCTACCGCAACAACGGCGACGGCACCTTCACCGACGTCGCCGAGGCGATGGGGGTGACGTTCGACGCCGACACCGCGACCCCCGGCTCGGGCTGGGGTGACATCGACAACGACGGCGACCTCGACCTCTACGTCGCGGCCTACATCGTCCTGAACCGCAAGGCGCCGTGGCCGGCGTTCAACAAGACCATGCGGAACATGAAGGTGATGATGGGCCCGCAGGGGCTGACGGGCGCCGCCGATCGCCTCTACCGCAACGACGGCGGCGTCTTCACCGAGATCTCCAAGGACGGTGGTCTGCGCGTCAACGAGAAGGAATACGGCTTCACCATCTACATGGTCGACCTGAACGGCGACGACGCGATCGACATCTTCGTCGCCAACGACATGACGCCGAACCACCACTACCGTCAGGTGAAGCCGGCGAAGTTCACGCCCTGCGGCTCCGACAGCGGGCTCGCGGTCGATCACGACGGCGACAACAAGGCGTGCATGGGGGTCGCGCTGGCCGACCTGAACGACGACCTGATCCCCGACTTCTTCATCACCAACTTCGCGGCGCAGACCAACGACCTCTACCTGTCGCAGGGCGACAACTACTGGGACGAGAACCCGAACCCGACCGAGAAGGTGCGCAGCGCGATGGCGTTCGTCGGTTGGGGGACCGGCTTCTACGACTTCGACCTCGACGGCGACGAGGACCTCGTCGCGTTCAACGGCCACGTCTTCCCGCAGGTCGCGATGGAGCGGCCGCGTGTCCAGGACTACGAGCAGCCGGTGCTGTTCTACCGGCGCGACGGTTCGGTGAAGTTCAGCGACGTCGCAAAGGCGGCCGGATCCGATTTCGACGTGAAGCGCAATTGCCGCGGCGCCGGTTTCGCGGACTACGACGAGGACGGCGACATCGACATCGCGCTGTTCCAGATGGACAAGCGCGCCTTGCTGCTGCGCAACGAAACGGAGCAGAAGGGGCACTTCCTGCGCATCGAACTGCTGGGGACGACGATCAACCGCGATGCCTACGGCTCGCGCGTGGTGGTCGAGGCCGGTGGCAAGCGCCATTGCCGCTGGAAGACCGGGCAGGGCTCGTTCATCAGCCAGAACGACCCGCGCGTCCACATCGGGCTCGGCCCGCTCGAGCAGGTCGATCGGATCACGGTGCGCTGGACCGGCGGCAAGGAAGAGGTGCTCGAGGGGCCGTTCGGCGTCGATCGGACCATCGTGATCAAGGAGGGGCGCGGCGTCGTCGGGCAGCTGAAGCGCGGCGAGGTGTGGACCCGCGCCATGACCAAGGCCCTCGAGTAGCCGCGCCTCTCGACGCCACCCGCCGCATCACGGGGCCATCACGCCCGCGCGCCTGCAGCCGTGCTGGCGGCGGTCAGCGGCGCAGGAGCTGGGGGTCGACCAGGGTGATCGGGAACGGACCGCAGCCGGTGAGGCGCAGTTCGACCGGCGCGGTAGGGAGCGCGAGGTCGAGGACGTCGCCGGGTCGAACGGTGGCGGTGATGCCGTCGGGCGGTGAGCTCTCGCCGAGGGTGGCGCCACGCGGGTCGGCCTGCGGCCGGATCTCGAGCTGCAATCCGCCCGTTGCGCCGGCGCTCCCGGCCTCCGCGCTCGCGGCGACGCGACCGACCAGCCGTGCGTAGCCGCGCGGCACCGTCACGAACTGGGTGACGCCCGGAGCGAGCGACCAGCGCCGGCCGATCCGTCCGCTGGCGTTGTCGACCCTTCGGCAGGCCTCGGCACGGACGACCGCCGGTGCGATCTCGAGATCGGTGAGCCAGCTTCCCGCCGGCTCCTCTTCGGCGAGGAAACGCCAGCGCAGTGCGACGTGGTCGCCTGCGGTCACGTAATGCGCCGTGATCCGGCAGCGCTCGCGTCCGGCCAGCAGATCGGCCGGAATCGCGAAGTAGTCGAGCTGCACGCCGCTGCTGCTGCCGCCCGACCCGAGCCGCCACGGGCCGAGGTCCTCGTCGTCCAGTTCGAGCCGCAGCAGCGCCCCGCAGTCCTCGCGGCACGTCGTCCGCTCCAGCACTAGCTGGCTCCGCGGCCCCGCCGGCCAGTCGTCAGCCGTCACGGTGAACGCCTCGCGCGTCGCGACGCGCTTGCCGATCGTCGGCACGGCTTCCGCGCCGCCGGTCGCCACCACCACCCGCTCGCCGCCGTCTGCCTCGTGCCGGAACTTCTCGCCGTCGGCCACGACGGCGACCCGCAGCGTTCGTCCCGCCGCCGCGGTCGCCTGCTCCGCGTGCGCCGCGAGCCACGCCTCGGCCTGTTGCGCCACTCCCCTGCGCTCGTCCGCCGTCGGCGCGGTCGCCACCGCGTCACCGGCACTGAGCCGTTGCGCGACGCGCCCGCGCCCGACCGGCGCCCACACGCGCCATCCGGCGCTCGCGACCGGCGGCCCTTCGCCGACGAGTCGGTGCAGCGCGGCCGGCAGTTCCGTTGCCGCCGGTCCCGCCAGCCACACCCACGTCCCGCTGTGCCGCGACGCCGCGACCTTGGCCAGCTCCTCCTGCTCCTCTGCGCTCGCCGCGGCGTCGGCGCGCCAACGCACCACCACGTGCCCCGGTGCGACGTTCTCCACCGCGAGCCCGAGCCGCACTGCCGCGGCGATGCGCCGCTCGAGTTCCGCCGCCGCCGCCGTGGCCGTCGCCGTCCGCAGCCACGCCGCCGCCGACCCGACCTCCGCGAGCAGCGTCACGCGCGCCGACTTCGTCGCCCGCAACCGGAGCGGATCGACGCCGACGGCGCTGGCGAGTTCGAGCGGCCCGTCGTCGTCGTGCTCGACCGCGACCGCTGCGCCGCTGACCGGATCGACGACCAGCGCGCGGCCGGCGGTGACCAGGACGGCGTCGCCATCGAGCGCTCGCCACGGCCCGCCGTCATGCCAGGCGATCAGCGCCGCCGGCCGCGGCGGCCAGAACAGCCATCCGTCCGCGCTGCCCGCCGCGTCTCCGGTGAGGACGAAGGTCGCGCCCGCCACGTGCGTCGCCGTCGCCGACTCGCCGCTGAACAGCAGCGATCCCGCTGCATCGACCACCTGCCGCGCGCCGCCGGCCAGGGCCAGCGGCGGCAGCAGCGCGCGCGGGTTCGGTGAGCGTTCGACGCGGGAATTCATGGGGGCGGGGATGGTAGCCCGCACGCGTTACCATCCCGCGCTTCTGCGCCAAGGAACGAAGGGGGCCCGGCGCGTTCCCGCCTGCACCACCGGCAGCGCGGCGTGCGGAGGAGATCGAGCCCGATGAACCCGATTGCACCGCGTCGCGCGGCCATGTCGCTCCCGGCGCTCCTGCTGCTCGCGACGGGTCTCCCGGCGCCGCGACTGCCCGCGGCCGCGCCGGCGTTCGTCGCGCAGGCG
>VGYY01000246.1 GCA_016872815.1 Planctomycetota bacterium | reverse complement strand
AGCTCGCGGCCATCACGGCCGAGCAGCAGCAGTTCGCCGGTGGCGAGGCCCGCCGCGATGCGACCGCCGGGCAGCCGCGACAGCGACGTGATCGCGACGTCGGCGGCGACGGGCGTGACGGCGCCCGCCTGCCAGCGCAGCAGCCCCTCGCGCGTGCCGATCCAGACGCTGGCAGCGACCTGCTCGCTCATGCGTTCGCGTCCAATCCTGCCACCGCTGCGTAATCTCCGCGGACGCAGAACGTAACGCGCACCTGGCGCGCTGGTTCCGCGACTCCCGGAGAATTCCCGCGATGAGCCCCCCGCATCCCGGCGTCGGCGATGCTCGCATCCGGGCCGAGGTCGCCGAATTCCTCTCCTCGCCGCATGGCGCACCGTTCGCGGCCGAACGCGCCGCGACCGGCGCGATCGCGCGCGAGTTCCTCGACGTCTGCTCGCGGGAGATCGGGGAGCGCATCGACCTGCTCGATGAGGAGCACCTGCGCGAGGCGCTGCTCCAGCGCCTGCCTCGCCGCCTCGCCGTCGGCGATCCGCATGCCCGCACGGCCCCGGAAGTGGTGCGCGCCCTGCTGGCGTTCGCCTACGAGCGGCACCCCAACGCGAACTCCTGGAAGCTCGATTCGCTGCTGGACGAGCTGGCGCCGCGCTTCCCGGCGGCGCTGCGCGCGCTGGGTGGCAGCGCGGTGGCGGCGCCGACCGCGCCGATCACCCGGCCCGGCAGCAAGCTCGGCCGCAACGACCCGTGCCCGTGCGGCTCGGGGAAGAAGTGGAAGAAGTGCTGCGGAGCGGACGCGACCGGGTGAGCGGCGCGGCGCCGGTCAGCGCGTCTGCGCCGGCGCCGGTCGCAGTCCGAGCGCCCCGTGCCGCTGCAGCGCCTTGTCACGCAGCGGGCTGCCTTCCGGAGCCAGCTCCGCCGTGCGCGCGTACGCCGCTTTCGCGACGTCCTTCCGGCCGGACTGTTCCGCCGCCTGGCCGAGGTAGTAGTGCGCCATCGGCTGGTCGGGGAAGAGCTGCGTCGCCCGCGTCAGCGACGGCACCGCCGCCGCCGGCTTGCCCGCATCGAGATCGAGCAGGCCGAGGAAGAAGACCGGCTTCCAGTGCTCCTTGCCGGGCGTCGCCTTCTGCTGCAGCGACCGCGCCGCGGTGAACGCGGCGCGCCCCTTGTCGCCGCGGCCCTCCGCAAACTGGATCTCGCCCGCCAGCGTCGCGCACGCCGGATCGTCGGGCAACGCCTTGCGCGCCGCGTCCGCGAGCTGCCGCGCCTTGCCGAGCTTCGCCGCGTCGCCGTCCTCGAGCAGCGCCTGCGCCTGCGCCACCTTCTGCCGCGCGGGCGCCTCCTGCCGCAGCCGGGCGACCATCTGGGTGAAGCGGTCGCTCGGACCGGGCGGCGAGCGGAACGCGGCGGACGGCTTGCCCATCACCTCGGGGCAGACGCGGCGGATGGTCGCGTCGATGTCGGCGATCCGGGTGGAGTTGGTCGGGTGGGTGCGCAGCCAGGAGAAGGTCGCGTTGCCCGCCTCGGCCTCGAGCCGGGCGAAGTACTCGAACGTCTTCTTCATCTCGCGCGGGTCGTAGCCCATGGCATGGGCGAAGTGGACGCCGCGGACGTCGGACTCGCTCTCCTGGTCGCGGCTGAACTTGAGCAGCGCCACGGGCGCGGCGTAGGTCGCCAGCGTCGAGACGTAGGCCGGCTGGTCGGGGTCCTTCTTCAGCAGCTCCTCGCCGACACCGAGCAGCACGAGGCCGATCTGGGTCGCCAGCGCGCGATTCTGCTGCAGCATCGAGTGCTGGTGCTCGACGTGGCCGAGCTCGTGGCCGAGGATGGCGACGAACTCGGCCTCGGAACCGAGGTTCTCGAGCAGTCCGCGGGTGATGTAGACGTAGCCGCCGGGCAGCGCGAAGGCGTTCGGCGCCGCCGAATCGAGGATCTGGAACTTCCAGGCGAAGTCGTCCTTGCGCACCGAGTGGCGCGTCATCTCGGTGACGATCGAGCCGAGCCAGGCCTGTGCCGCCGCGTCGGGGAACGGTCCACCGAACTGCTGCTCGAAGTTCGGCGCCGCCGCGTCGCCCTGCTGCTGCTCCTCGGCGTTCGACCATTGCATGGGCGCGAAGCGCCGCTCGCCGGTCACCCGATCGGTGATGCAGCCGGCGACCGCCGTGGCGAGGAGCAGCGCGGCGACGAGGGGGCGCGGCGAACGGCGGCGGCGCTCGGGGCCGGCGTGCCGGCACGGGGAAGCCATGGGGGAGGCGGGGCGCGGACGGTCGTGGTCGGCCATCGGGGGCTCCTGCAGCCTGCCGTCTTCGGGGCGAAGCGGGCGCGCGATTGCAGCCGCGCACCCAAGGGGCGAGCATACGGGGGGAGCAGAGGCAGGAGAGCCGCGATGGCGTTGCAACGACCCGTGTTGTTCGCACTCTCCGCGGCGTGCGCGACGGCGGCTGCGTGCCGAGCGCCGGCGCCCCAGCCGCCGCCCGCGCCCGATCGCTCCAACGTCGCGCTCGAGACGGTGGTGGTGCAGCAGGCCGAGCTGCGCGCCGAGCTGGCGCGGATGCGCAACGACCTCGCCGTCCTGCTCGCGCGCGGAACGCCGGCGCTCGACGTCGAACCGGATGGCGCCCGCGCGGAGGCGGCGCCCGCCGCGACCGAGCCGCGCGGCGACGCAGCGGCCGAGCAGGACGCGAGCGACGAGCCGATCGTCGCCGACGCGCCGCCCGAGCGTGCGCCGGCAGCGGACTGGATCGTGGTCGCGCAACGGCTGATCGAGGACGAGGACTGCGCCACCGCGATCCGTGTGCTGAACGTCGCCGCCGCGGTCGACCCGACCAGCGCCGAGGTCCGCTTCCATCGCGGCGTCGCCCGCCACCTGCTCCAGAGCTACGCCGACGCGCTGACCGACTTCGAGGCGGCCGTCGCGCTGACCGCCCGCCCCGACCTCGCGCTGATCTGCCGCTACAACCAGGCGTGCTCGCTGGCCCGACTCGGTCGCGCCGAGGAGGCGATCGATCAGCTGGTCGCCTGCGACAAGGCCGGCTTCCGGGTCCTCCTGCAGCAGATGAACGTCGACCCCGACCTCGACTCGCTGCGCGACCTGCCACGTTTCCGCGACTTCGTGCTGGAACTGCGGACGCGGTGAGCGCGACGCTGCCTGCTCCGCCGGCGATCCGCGCCGATCGGGTGTGCTGGTCGTGGCGCCGCTTCCCGTGGTCGCGCCCGCGGTCGGCGCTGGAGGACGTGTCGTTGACCGTGCCGCGCGGCGCGCTGCACCTGCTCGCCGGCGCCAACGGCGCGGGCAAGAGCACGCTGCTGCGACTGCTGGCCGGGGTGGCGGCGCCGTCGAGCGGAGCGGTTGAACTGCTCGGCTTTCCGGCCGGCGCCGCCGAACTGCGCGGTCGCGTCGCGTGGCTGCCGGAGGCGAGCGGCGCGGAATGGGCGGCCACCGTCGAGGAACTCGCCGGGCTCGCGGCGGCTTTGCACGGCGGCAGCCGCGCGGCGCGCGCCGAGCGGGTCGAGGCAGCGTTGCAGGAGACCGACCTGGTCGCGCTCCGCCGGCGCCGCTTCACGTCCCTGTCGAAGGGCGAGCGGCGGCGGGCCGCGACGGCGCAGGTGCTGGCGACCGGCGCGGAGCTGCTCCTGCTGGACGAGCCGCTCGATGGCGTCGATCCCGAGTCGGCCGAGCGGCTGCTCGAACGGCTCGCCGCGCGGGCGCGCCGCGGCGCGACCATCGTCCTCTCGTCGCATGTTCTGCTCGACGGCGCGATCGGCGGCGACCGGCTGACGGTGCTGGCGGGCGGACGGATCGTCGCCGACGGCACGCCGGCGCAGCTGCTGCGCGATGAGACGGGCGCGCGGCGCAGCTTCGCCGCATTGCTGCGGCAGGCGCGGGGCGGTCGATGACCGGCGCGCTGCGGCGGGTGGCGGCGCTGGCGTGGGCGACGGCGCGCGAGTCGTCCTGGGTCCGTGCGCTGGCGCTGGCGCTGGCGTTGCTCGCCGCGTTCGCCGTGACCGGCATCGAGGTGCTGCCCGAAGTCGCAGCGGCGCCGCTGCGGTTCGAGCGGCGGCTCACTTTGCTGTGCTGGCTGGCGAGCGGAGCCGCGCTTCTCGCCGGCGCGCACGCGGTCGGCCGCGACCGGCGGGCGGGACAGCTCGACGCATGGCGTCTCTCCCATGCGCGTGCCGGCGAGATTCTGCTCGGCCGCGCTCTCGGCGCCGCCGCGCAGGTCGCGCTGGCGGTCGCGCCGCTGTTCGCGTGGCTGCTGGTCTTCGATGCGTCCGGTCCGTGCCGGCAACGCGATTCGCTGGCGCCGCGCGAGCAGGTCTCTCCGGTGCGGGTGGAGCGGGGCCTGGTCGACGGCTCGCGGCGGGCGTGGCGGCGGGGACCGGTGCTGCTCGATCCGGGTGAGCGACTCGAGCTGCAATTCGCGGCGCTGCCGGCGGGCGAAGCGGAGCTGGTGCTGCCGTGGCGCGGCAGCCTCACGCCGAGCAGTCCGCCGGCACGCTTCACGCTGCGCCTCGACGGCGACCCGGTCGTGGTCGGCAAGGGCGGCGAGGTGACGGGCTTTCGCCTTCGCCGGCACTGGGCGCAGCCGCCGCGGATCGAGCTGGCGCTGGCGCCCGAGTCCGGCGTCGTCCGGGTCGACCTGCCGGCCGCGATGTTGCGCGGGCCGCCCCGTGCACTCGCGGCGACGTTCGCGCGCCTCGCGTCGGGACATGTCGCGGAACTCGTGCTGGCGGCACTGCTCGGCGCCGCGCTGGCGACGGCGATGGCCGAGGGGCTGGCGCTCGTCCTCGGCGGCGTGCTGCTGCTGCTGTGCAACCTGCGCGCGCTGTTCGTGGACGCCGCCGACGTGGTGCGCGAGGTGCATGGCCACGGCTGGGTCGATCCGGCCCTGCGTGCGATCGCGGTCGCCTACGAGCGGCTGGTGGCGCTGCTCCCTGACGTGACGGCATTGCGCGGCGTCGGTCGCGCGGCGCGGGCGCTGCCGCCGTGGGGCGCAGCCGATGGCGCCGCCTTCCTGGCGGCGAGCGTCGCGTCGCTCCTGATCGCGCTGCCGGCGGCGCTGTTGCTGGCGCGGCGTCCGCGGGGGGCGCGATGAGCCGGCGATTCCTGCTGCTGGCGGCCGGTGCGGGGCTGGCGGGCGCGTTGGCGCTCGCCCCGCGACCGCGCGACCTGCGGTTGCCGGGTGCCGGTGCGGCCAGCCTGCTCGGTCCGCTGCGCCCCGCCGTGGCGACGGTCGTCCGGCTGCGCTTCGAGGTGCGGCGCCGGGACGATGCGGTCATGGCATCGCTGGCGGACGCGTGGCTCGCGCTGTCGCTGGTGCCGGAGAGCGTGACCGACTTCGTCCACTACGCCTCGTGGTGCCTCCACGATGCGCCGGTGGCGGCGCAGTCGGCGGCGGAGCGGGAACGCTGCATCGAAGCGGGACTGGCGATGGTGGCGGCGGGGCGCGCGCTCCACCCGGACCGCCACGAGTTCGACTGGGTGGAAGGCCGCGGCCGGCGGCGGCTCGGCAGCGCGGAAGAGATCGCGAAGGCGCTGCCGTTGCTGTGGCGCGCGTGGGACCGGGCGCCGCGGGCGCCCGCTCGCGAGTTCCTCGCCGCCGAGTTCGCCGACTGCGCCCTGGTGCTGCAGGCCGGCGACGCGATCGCGGCGCTGCTGGCCGATCCGCAGACCACGCCGGCCGTGCGCGAGACGCTGGCTGCGGCCGTGGCGGCGCGGCCCGGAAAGTAGAGTGCGCGGTCATGTCCCTTCCGCTCGCCGTGGCGTGGCCGGTGTTCGTCGTCGCGTTCGGCGCGGCGGCGGCGTTGGCGGCGTGCGCCTGGGTCGGTGCGATCGCGCTGCTGGCGCGCAGTGACGGCGATGCCGAGCTGCGGTCCGCCGCCGCGCGCTGGCGCGAAGACGCGCACGCCGATTGGCGCGGACGGACGCGCTCGATGGTGGTCCTCGTGCTGGCGCTCGGCGTGGTCGGACTGGTGGCGGCGAGCGGCGCGTCAGCGCGCGTGGCGTGGTGCGCGGCCTTGATCGGCAGCGGCGCCGTGCTGCTCGCCGAGTGGATGGCGCTGCGGATGGCGGGGGCGCTGGTGCCGCGGATGGCCGCGGCCGCGACCGGCGGGGCGACCGAGGCGGCCGCGGTCGCCGCGCGCGGCGAG
>VGYY01000245.1 GCA_016872815.1 Planctomycetota bacterium | reverse complement strand
CGCCGCGCGCGCAGCCGCCGTCTCCGCTGCGTCAGCGCCCTGCCGCTCGGCGGCCACGGCCGCCTCGGCACGCTGCAGCGCCGCCTCGGCCGCCTTGCGCGCCGCCGACGGCTCGTCCGAATCGCCCTCGGCCGGCGCCTTCGCCGCTTCGCGCAGCGCCGCTTCCGCCGTGCGCAGCGCCTCGCTCAGCGCCGCCGATGGCTCCGGAAGCTCGCTGCGCGCCTCCTCGAGCCGCCGCGCCGCCTCTTCCTGTGCCGCGCGATCCCCGCGCTGCGTCGCCGTCCGCGCCTGGCGCAACGCCGTCGGGGTGCTGCCGACCTGCTCGCGTTCGCGCTGCGCGAGCGCATCGACGACCTGACGCTGCTGCTCCACGAGCTGGCCGAGCTGCTGTTCGAGCGCGGCCTGCTCCGCCGCGTCGCGCTCGCGCTCGGCGGCGTTCGCCGGCCGCTGCCGTGCCGACTGCGCCGTCTCCTGCCGCAGCGCCTGCTGCTTGCGCAGCGCTTCGGTGATCTCCTGCGCGAGCTGCTCCTGCCGGCGCGCGGGGTCATTCGACACCTGCTCGGTCGCCTCGCGGACCCGACGCTGCTCGTCGCGCAACGCGGCCACGTCGGCCAGCGACTGCTTCAGCTCTTCGAGCCGTTCGTCGAGCTCGTCGAGCGCCGGCCGGTCGAGCAGCAGCTCGAGCACCGCGCTCAGGTCCTTGAGCAGATTCTCCTGCTGCTCGGGCGCCTGCAGGTTGCGGCTGTCGCCGAGCAGTTCGAGCAGTTGGTCCTTGCGCGACTCGAGGTTGCGCGCATCGACTTCGGCGATCGCCTTGCGCAGCAGCCCGGCCTGGTGCACCTTGCCCTCGGCGTCGAGCTTGCCCGCCAGCCGCTCCATGCGCTTGCGCAGCGAGGAGAGGCGATCGAACAGCTGCGACTGGTCGTTCATGATCCGTTCGCGGTCGTCGCCGGAACGGACCGGCGCAACGCCAGCGACGCGCGGCGGCAGCAGGAGCGCCACGCCGAGCGTCAGCCACGCCGCCATGCGACTCCCGCGTCGCTGCATCGAACTTCCGCGCTCGCGCATCGCCGTCTCCTGCCACGTTCGCTGCCGACCGCCGGCCACCGCCGCCACGTCTCCGTCAACGTCCCCCGCCGCCACCCGGTGCGCCGCCGGCCGGCGCGCCGCTGCCGGCCGGAGCAGCGCCCTGGCGCGCCCGCTCGTTCAGCTCGGTCTGGTCGTCGACCAGTCCGCGCCAGAGGTCGAGGATCTCCTGGTAATCCTCCCACTCCTCCATCTTCTGCAACAGGAGTCCCAGCGTCTCGATCAGCCGCGCCTGCGCCTGCTCCGCGTCGCGCAGCCGCTCGACCCGCTCCTCGGGCACGCCGGTCAGGCGCGCCTGCCGCAGCCGGTCGAGCGCGCGCGGCGCCTGCTCTTCGGCCGCCGTGAGCCCCAGCGCGGTCATCTGCAGCAGCGCCCCGAGCTGCTTCAGCTCGCCGAACTCGCCGGCGGCGTGCGCCGCCGCCAGTGCGCGGAACGGCGCGAAGTCGAAGCTCGGCCCGCTCCGCGACTCGGCGAGGCGCAGCACCAGCTGCTGCACCGCGCGCTCGGCGCTCTGGGTCGGATCGAGGCGGTTCAGCGTGAACTCGGCCGCCACGTCGCAGAGGTCGCGTACCGACTGGCGCACGGCGTTGCCGACGCGCCCCTGCTCCACCTCGAGGACGGTGAGTTCGCGCGTGGCGATGCCGCCGTCGGCGTGCGCCGCCAGCAGCGCCTCGAGCCCGGCCTTGCGCTCTTCCTGCGAGCGGCGCGCGGCGACCACCGCCGCCTTCACCCGCTGCTGGCGGTCGGCCAGCTTGCGCAGCTTCTCGCTGTCGGCGATCACGTCGATGCGGCGGGTCGGCGACGCCGTGACCTGCGGCGCCGGCACCCCCGCGACATCCAGCCGGTTGTCCTCGAGCCGGGCCGAGTAGATCAGCGAGTCGCCCTCCCGGACCGGGGCGGCGACACCGGCCCGCGGCAGCTCGAGCGTGGCGAGATCGAGCGCGGTGTCGAGCGCGTGCGGCTCGCCCTGCGCCGGCAGCGGCTCGGGGCGTTGGCTGCCCTCGCCCTGCAGCACGACACCCGACTCGGCGGGATCGTCGCTGCGCAGCAGGCGCAGCTCGCTGCGCCGCACGCCATAGTCGTCGTCGACCAGCAACCGGAACGGCACCACCGCCCGCGCGGTGACCTCGAGGTCGGAGACGGCGGGGCGGGCGATCTCCACTGCCGGCTTGCGATCGGCCAGGACGGTGAGCGGCACGTCGATCGGCCGCAGGTTGCGGAAGCCGCTGCTGCCGGTCAGGTGGAAATTGAGCGTTCCCGACTCCTCGGCGGTGACGCTGCCGCGCCAGAGGCCGGGCGTGCGCGCGTCCGCGACCAGCGGCCGCGACGTGCCGGGATCGCTGTGCAGCGTCAGGCTCGCCTCGACCACGTCGCCGCTGGTGGCGAGCTCGAGGTCGATCGTGGTGCCGACCGGGACCGCGAATTCCTGCCGTTCCTCGCGCACCGGCCGCCGGCCGGTGTAGGCGGGCGGGGTGGTCGTCGCGACCAGCCGGTCGAGCGCCGGCGGCGGCACGACCTCGACCTCGAGCGGCGGCCCCTGCCCGGGATCATCGCCACCGACGGCGGTGAGCTGGAGCGGACGCGTCGCGTTGCCGAAGCGATGGATGAACTCGTCCTCGGTGCCGTCGCGCGGGGCCATCCGCACTTCCTCGGCACCGACGCGGCCCGCTTCACGCACCTGCAGCAGCACCTCGTCGGGCACTGCGCCGCGCGCCCGCACCACGATCGGCAGGCTGCCGCCGCGCGCCACCACCACTCGCCGCGCCACGCCCTCATCGTCGCGCTCGACGCGGAAGTGCAGCGAGCTGCCGGCCGCGGCGACGTCGAGTTCGAGCCGGGTGCGCCGCGGCCAGGCGACGTCGGCTCCGACGAGTCGCGAGAGGAAGATCCGCGCCTCCAGCGGCCGCAGCGCCGCGAAACCGGCGACCAGCGCCACCGCCGCGACCGCCGCCACCGAGAGCCGCCGCAACAGCCGCGGCGCGAAGATCAGCCCGAAATCGAGCGACGCGGCGCGCGCCGCCACCGCCGTGCGCCACTCCTCGAGCAGCTGCGGCGAGCTGTCGGCCGGCAACCCGCCCGCTGCCTCGACCTCGATCATCGACGCCAGTCCGCCCTGCAACCCCGGGTGGCGCCGCTCGACCGTGAGCGCGACGTCGCGCACGCTGACCGCCTTGTGCAGCGGTCGCACCACCAGCCGGTACAGGCGCCACGCGCACAGCACGGCCGCCACCAGCGCGACGAAGCGCCGGGCGCCGACCGGCAGCCAGAGCAGCCGGTCGACGGTGAACTGGAGCATGAGGAAGCCGGCGACCTCGACGGCGAGGCGCAGCCCGCCGGCGGCGAGCCAGCGGGTGCGCAGTCCGGCGCGGAGCGTCTCGAGGCGGCGGGTGAGCGGGAGCGTCGGCATGCGTCAGCGCTGCAGGATCGGGAGGTAGCGGAACGGGACCTGCAGGACGATGCAGGCCACGGCGGTGGCGAAGTTGCGGCCGGGCCCGACCGGGTTCGGCCAGGCGCCGTCCTTGCCCTGCGAATACGGGGTGCCGGTCTCGAGCAGCTCGCCCGAGATGGTGCGCCAGTACTGGCTCCACCAGCGCCCGCCGGTGATGAACATCGCCTGCGCCGCGTAGTAGTGGCCGTACCAGTAGAAGAAGTGGCAGCGCCAGTCGGGATCCGTCACGCGCCGCATCTGGTCGGCGAGGAAGTCGAGGCTGGTCTGCATCTCGCGGGTCGAGCTGTCGTATTGCGCCGCGTGATACAGCGAGGTGATCCCGGCTGCGGTCAGCGCGAAGGAGGAGCGCGACATGTCGCCCTCCTGGTACTGATAGAGGAAGGCGCCCGGACCCAGCGCGTAGTAGCCCTCCTGCATGTAGCGGCCGAAGCCGTGGCCGTAGCGATCGGCATCATCGTCGAGCCGGCTGTCGTTCACGTACGCGACCGCGCGGTTGATGGTCTCCGCCGGCACCCGGATGCCGACGTTGCGCGCGGCGCGCAGCGCCATCAGCTGGCAGACGGTGATCGACATGTCCGACTCGAGCGCGAACGGCTGGTAGCGCCACGACCCGCGCTCGTTCTGCGAGTTCTTGATCAGGTCGATCGCCCGCTGCAGCGCGACGCGCACCTCGCTGCTCTCGGTCTGGCCGAACACCTCGGCGAGGAACAGCGTCGCGAACGCGTGGTCGTACATGCGCGACTGGCGCTTGGTGATGAAGCCCTGCGCGTTCTGCTGCGCGATCAGGAAGTCGATGGTGCGGTCGAGCACCTTGCCGTACGGCCCGCGATCGGGCAGGTGGCCGCCAGCGAGGAACGCCATTCCGCACAGGGCGGTCACGCCCACATGCGGGACCTCGGATTCCTGGACCTGGTAGTCCTGGTTCAGCTTGAACCCGACGCTGCCGATCCACGAACCGTCGCCCTGCTGCTGCGAGGCGAGGAACTCGAGCCCGCGGTCGACGGCCGCGACCAGGCGCGGCGTCACCTCGACGGCGACGTCGTCACCGCCACCGCGCCCCTCCGGCGCCAGCCAGAGCGCCAGCACCGCCGCGGCCGGCAGCAGCCGCCGGCATGCTCGGGCGCGGATCGTCGTCGGCGCGGCCATCGTCATCTCCAGCCGTACGCGCGGAAGGTCTCGTCCTGGCGGGTGGCCAGCCACTCGCCGCAGCGCACCACATCGTCCCGTTGCGACAGCTTCCCGCCCGCCATGGTCTCGCGCGCCAGCACCCGCCCATCCTGCTCCGCGAGGAGCACGAGGTCGGTGAGCGACTTGCCGCCGGCGTGGTACTGCACCGCCACCAGCAGCGAGCCGCCGCGCCGGAGGAGCCGGTCGGGCGGATTGAGCTGCACCGTGTTCTTCGGTACTTCGATCTCCGCCCGCCACAGCGCCCGGCCGTCCCCGGCGAGCAACTGCAGCTGGACCGGCCCGTTCTTCCTCCAGTCGACATAGCCCTGCAGGCGGACGGCGCCCTCCTCCCCGGCGACGAGCAGTCGTTTCCAGCTGTCGGCGGCGTCGGGCGGGATCGGCTCCAGATCGCGCAGCGGCACCCCGCGGACCGGGTCGATCACCAGCACCCCCGCGTTCGTCCCGCTCCCGCCGAGCAGCGCGAGCCCCTCGGCGGCGGCGTAGGTGGCGCGCAGCTTGTATCCGAGCGGCAGCAGGTCGACCGCGAACGCCTCGGTGTCGTCGTCGAGGCGCCACGCCACCACCCGCGGCACGCCGCCCTGGCGCGGGGCCGCTTCCCCGGTCGGCATGCGCGTGTCGGGGACCACCAGCAGGCGCTGCGCCGGCAGCAGCAGCGGCACCGTGTAGCTGATCGGCGCCACCTTCGGCTCGAGCCGCCGCCGACCGGTCACCACGTCGAACACCTCGACCGACTGGCCGCGCCGTCCGAACGACGTGAGCTGCGCGCAGCCGCCGGTCGCCACCAGCTGGCCCGGCCGGGTGTCGCTGCCGGCGGCACCGACGGTGGCGACCACGATCCCGGTCAATGGCTCGATCAGGCGCAGCGCCGCCGGCTCGGCCTCGTCGGCGCCGTGCGCCGGCGGCGTGCGCAGGCTCACCGCCAGCATCCCCGACGACGCGGCGATCTCGGCGGCGTCGCGATCGAGCTCCACCGTCCACCGTTCCGCGCCGTCGGCGAGGGCGTGGGCGGAGAGCTGCGAACCGCGCCGGACCACCAGCGTCCCGGCGACCTGGAGGAACACCAGCGCATGGTTGTTGGCGCGCGCGCGGCGCAGCCGCTGGCGCCAGCGCTCCTCACCCGACGGCAGCGCGAGACAGGTGAGGATGTAGTCGTCGAACTCCTGCTCCAGCAGCAGCGCGCCGTCGAAGCCGGCCGGCAGCGGCTCGCCGCGCAGCGGCCGGTCGTAGCCGCCGAGCAGCGACGCGTTGGGCGGCACCGCGCGCGTCCGCACCAGCTCGAGCTTCCCGGTGACCGCCTCTTCCGCGCTCGCGACGCCACGCAGCGCCGCGAGGTCCGCCGGCACCGCGGCCTCCGCCAGCCGCAGCGCGAGACCGCGCGCGAGCGCCTCGTTGCCGAGCTCCCGCGCCGAACGCGCAAGCTCGAGCGTCGCCACCGCGG
>VGYY01000244.1 GCA_016872815.1 Planctomycetota bacterium | reverse complement strand
GCCGATCCGCAGATCGAGGCGGCGCGCGCGAAGTACGGCGCGGCCGGGTGGGCGCAGGGTGCCCGCCGGATCGGCCTGCCGCTGGCGGAGTTCGAGATCGCCGGACTGCAGGGTCGTGACGTGGTGTTCCATGCGGGCGGCGTGTCGCGCCGCTTCGATGACGCCACGGGCACCGGGCGCGTGCTGGTCGAGTTGCTGGTCGCCGAGGACGCGGCCGGAGCGCACGACGAGGTCCTGCGCCAGATCGCCTTCGTGCAGTCGACCAAGACGCTGCCGAGCGCGGCGTCGCGCGGCATCGCCGCCGGCGACGTCGGCTGGATCGGCTACGGCGGCCGCGACGGCAGCAAGATCGCGTGGCTCGCGTTCGCCGCGGGCAACCTCGCGCTGCGCGTGAAGGACTTCGATCCGGACGCCGTGGGTGCCGTCGACATCGCGCCGGTCGTGGTGCAGGTCGCCGAGCTGGCCGCACGTCAGCCGACCGTCGCCGACGGAGTCGCGCTGCCGCGGCCGCAGATCGCGCGGTTCGCGCCGGCGGCGGAGAGCGTCGTGGCGGGAGAGACGCTCGCCCTCGACCTGTCCGCGAAGGACGTCGACGGTCGTCCGGCTGCCGTCGACTTCATCGTCGGCGGTGCCCGTCAGGGCCAGGGCTACGTCGAGCAGGACGAGCAGGGCATCTGGCGATTCCACGCCACCGGCGTCGGAGCGCTCGACCTCACCGTCGAGGCGCAGAGCCGCTTCGGCACCGTCTCCCGCCGTTCGAGCCGCGTCACCGTCACCCGCTGAGCGGACGTTCTCGTCCCCGTTCCGGCCCGCGGCTCGCCGCGGCCGCATTCGCGCGATGCTGCGGACTCAGCGTGGCGGCGGCCACCCCTCCGGCAGCCATTCCATCCGATCCGCGACGGTTGCCTTGGCGCCGTCGGAGATCGGGATGCCCCAGGCGGTGAAGAACGGGGCGAGGTTGCGATTCGTCGCCTTGGACAGCATCACCAGCCAGAGGTCGCGCTTGGCGTCATCGGTGCGCGGGCGGTCGCGGCGCGGTAGGGAGCGGTAGTCGGCGAAGACCTTCTTGTAGAGGTCCCAGCCGAACTGCTGCTGCAGCTGGACGTACATCTGCAGCGCCAGGAACGGGTCGCTCTTCCACTCTTCGAACTTGGCGCCGCCGGCCAGGTAGGCCGGGATCTTCGCGCGCGCCCCGAGCACGCCGTCGTGTCCGGCCGTGACCGCGATTCCGAAGACCTTCTCCAGCACGTACATGCAGAGCACGTTGCAGGTGACCTCGGTGGTCCCCTCGAAGGTCCACTCGGGCTCCTGGTGGTTGTGGCCGAGCTCGTGGAAGAAGCCCCACTGGCCTTCACGGAGCTTCGCGGGGTTCGCGAGCGCCTCGGCCACGTCGAGGTGGGTCATGATCGGGTAGCCCGAGTGCATGTAGCCGGCGCTGATCTGCACGTCGGCGACGAAGCGCTCCGGGCTGGCGCGCGCGCGCGGAATGCCGCAGAGATCGGCCATCGCGTCGGCGCCGGCTGCCCATAGCGCCATCGCCTCGGTCGGCGCGTCGAGCCGGCGGATCGCGCTGGAGGGCACGGTGACGATGATCCGGTCGCACTCGAGCTCGGCCCACGGCGCCGGCCGATCGCGCAGCGTCGCCTGCCAGCTGGCGTCGTCGTCGCGACCGGCCACGAACCACGGCGCGGCGATGCCGCCGGCCACCGTGATCTCATGGCGCGCCGCCGCGAGCCCCTCCGGCACGGCGACGTAGACCAGCCCGCCAAGCGGCGACGCCAACTTCGTCGTCACCGCCGTGACCGGTGTGCGCGCGAAGGCCTTCGGCACGCGATGCCAGGCGTCGAGATCGAACAGGAGATCGGTGTGGGCGCCGATCTGCAGCGCGAGGCCGGCCTGCGCCAGCGCGTCCGGCACCGTCAGCGTGATCACCTCGCCGGGTGCCGCGTAGCAACCGGTCGAGTGCCAGCGCGGCCGGCCGGCATCGATCGTCACCGTCGCCGGCGTGCGCGGCGCATCGGCGGGCGGCAGGCCGGGGAAGCTCTGCGCCGCGGCGAGCGCCGTCACCTGCTCGGGGGGCAGCCGCTCCGCCTCGCGCAGGATGAAGGCGAGCAGCGCGCGATCGCCGCCGTCGAGCTTCTCGAGCGGCTTCGCCGGCGTCGGATCGATGGTGTGCGCCTCCTTGCGCAGCACCAGCTCGAGCTTCGGTCGCAGCAGCTTGTCGTCGGCGGGGAGCACGCGCGCGATGTCGGTCATCGTCGCCGACGCCTGCAGCATCGGCTGCTCCTTCTTGATGTGGCTGCGCTCGGTGTGGGAGCCGAGGTAGGCGAACGCCGCGTCGCCGTGAGTCAGCTTCGGCGGATCGCGCTCGGTGGCGAAGCCGTCGGGACCGCTCTTGCCGAGGTAGCCCTCGCCCCAGGCGACGCCGAGCCGCCCGAACAGCCGTTGCAGCGGGTTCTGGTCGAGCGAGGCCTTGCCGGAGACCTGCAGCCAACCCCACGCGCATTGTCCCGCAAGCACGCCGCCGCCGGCACGGATCCACTGCTCCAGCGCGTCGACCTCGCCATCCGGGATCTCGGTCGACAGGCCGAGCAGCACGTCGACGCCGTCGAGCTGCGCCACCAGCGGCCCGGGCTGCAGCACGCCCACCTCGAACTTCGCCTTCTTCACGCGCTCGTCGGCGGCCAGCAGCGCCGCGAGATCGGGCGTGCGCACCGCCACCTTGGGCGTGCGCGCCTGACCGGCGAGCCACAGGGCGCAGTTGGCGACGAAGCGCGCGGTGTCGCCCTGCTTCAGCGCCTCGCCGCCGAAGTAGCCATTGTGCGGCAGCGCGACGAAGCGGCCGGCGCCGGCGCGCCCGCCGACGATGGCCGGCGCGCGGATCCCCTTGCCGCCGCTGCCGGCCACCACGACATAGGCGTCCTTGCTCCACGCCGACAGCGGCGACGGCGTCCCCGGCGCCGCGATCGTGGCCACGCCGTCGATCAGCTCGGAGAGCGCCTCGGTCGCCTGCGCGGCCGCCGGTTGCGCCAAGAGCGGCACGCACAGCGCCGTCAGCAGCACCGCTCGCGGCAGCGCCGCGCCCCTGCGTGCCCATCGATGGGTGTCCATGCGCGCGAACGCTACCGGGCCGTCCTGCCCGGGAGGAGTGGCGGGGCGCCGCCGGCGGCTGGAACCGCGTGCGCCGGTCGCGGTCGAAGTCCGCCGCCGCGCTTCCACCCGAACTCCCACCTCATCGCCGGTGTTGTCTGCGGCGTTCGGGTCGAGGAGGTCGCCGATCCGACCATGCGCAAGCTGCGCTACCTCGACCTGCTCATCGACCAGCTCGCCAAAGGCAAGGCGATGGAGAAGATCCTGCCGGCGGGATGAGTCGCGTGGATCGCTAGGCCGCCAGTTCCCGCAACGGCACCACCCGGCACGGGCTGCCGGCCAGCGCGCGCACCAGGCGATCGTCGGCGGTGATCAGCGGCAGCCCGCGGGCGACGGCGACGGCGACATAGAGCGCGTCGTGGAAGCTGATGCGGCGCGTCTCGGCCGTCTCGACCGCGGGGACGGTGAGATCGCGGGTGGGGATGACCTCGATCTCGAGGGCGATCAGAGATCGCACCTTCACCAGGAGCTCCGCCGCGCCGAGGCTCATTCCGCGGGCGATCCGCCGGATGGCGTTCACGGACTCGACGAAGAAGAGGTCGGGGACCACGAACCGCGGACCTTCCGGCTCCTGCGACGCGCGGATCAGCGCCAGCGCGATCGGTCGATCGCTCTCCGGCGCGAAGAGCTTCACGGCGACGCTGGCGTCGAGTACGGCGGCTTCGGGGAAGCGCGCGCTCATGGTCGGTCGTGGCGCCGCTCGAACTCGGCGCGCGTCTCATCCAGCACATCGAGACTGGTCATTCCGTCGGGCAGTCGCAGCGGCGGCATCCGCGCGATCGCCTCGATCGCCTCGGCCCCGCGCCGCCGCGCCGCCGCCTTGTCGACCACCTGCTTCAGCTGCTCGATCACCTCGGTGGTCAGCGACCGGCCGCTCGCCTTGGCGAGCGCCTGAAGTCCTTCGTAAGTCTCTTTAGGAACGTCTCTTACGTGCAGCGTTGGCATCGGATTCTCCGGCTTGGCCACCCCCGCGGGTGCACATCCCGGCCCATTCCTAGCCTGTTGCTTGCAATTTGCAACCATAGGGAGCGTCTCCGTCACTCGGCATTTCCCGAGTCACGGGGCCGAGTCACGGGACAGACGACTTCTGGGTGCGACGGTGACGGCCCGTCGCTTCCCGCGCGACGCAGTCGCACGGCGCCGCTCGCCGTCACTTCTTCTTCGTCTCCACTCCTGTTCGCTTCACCTGCTCGGCGCGCGCCTTCCAGCGGCCGTCGAGCAGCTTGAAGACGTCCTCGCCCTTCACGCCGAAGAGCTCCTCGCTCTTCGTACGGTAGGCGTCGATGCCGGCAGTGCCGGCGGCGAAGAGGTCGCAGACGGCGCGCAGCCACTGCTGGCCCGGCTTGCCCTCCTGGTCGCCGAGGTACTCGAAGAAGCTCCACGCCTTGGCGAGGTCGGCGTCCTCCATCTGGTGGAGCGGCTTGCGCAGCAGCGCGTCGATCGGCGCGCCGTGGTCGAGCGCCAGCGTCGTGAAGATCTCGCTCTCGCCGAGGAAGACGCTGCGCTCGACCTCGTGGGTGGCCGACTTCGCGTAGCTCGCCTGCGCGAACTCCTTGCAGGTGACGCCGTTCTTGCCGAGGTAGGAGAGCGCCAGCCAGTAGCCGACCCCTTCCTCGATCCAGTTCGGCAGGTCGCCCTTGCGGTTGGCGTTCAGGTGGAGGTTGGCCAGGACGTGGCCGAGCTGATGGGCGACGATCGCGTCGAAGTCCTTGTTGTCGGCGATCTTCCAGTAGTCGAGGTACTCGACCTCGTCGTTGCGCCGGTAGCGGCCCGACATCGCGGCGATGCGCTGCTCGGCGTTGCTGCCCCAGCTGACGCCGTACCAATCGGTGAGGAAGCGGGCGTGGGCGTCGCGCTCCTCCGGACCCCACCAGAACTCCAGGAAGCGCCGCTCGGGGATCTGGTCGGGAAAGTCCTCCGCGACGTACGGGTCGACGA
The DNA here is from genome assembly GCA_016872815.1 of Planctomycetota bacterium. Lineage (GTDB taxonomy): Bacteria > Planctomycetota > B15-G4 > B15-G4 > SIAN01 > SIAN01. Next base: position 1,085 of record VGYY01000244.1, on the reverse strand, counting down.
ACTCCGCGCGGAAGCCGTCGATCATCCGTTCGGCCAGTTCGAGCAGCGCCTTCACCTGGTCGTCCGCCAGCGCGCTCTCGTAGGTGAAGCGGAGATGGAGGCTCTCGGCGACCGTGAAGCTCTTGCCGGGGGCGAGTTTCGCGGCGAGCTCGGTGAGCTTGGCCGGGGTCGGCACCAGCGTGATCGAGCCGAGCGCGTTGGCGAGACGCTGCGCGCGTGCCTCCTTCGCCACCTGCTTGCCCTGCTTGGCGATCTCGGCGCCGAGCTTCTTCGCCGCCTCGGCGAAGCAGGTCGACTGCAGCCAGGTCTTGAGCTGCTCGAGCTGCGCCAGGTAGCGCACGTGCGCCGCCGACCAGTCGGGCGAGCCGGGCTTGCTCGCGTCGCGCTTCACCTGCAGTTCGGTCGCGGCCTGCTTGCGGATCGCGTATTCGCGGGCGAGGCCGTAGAGGCTGTGGCGCGGCAGGAACGACTGCAGGCGCGCGATCTGGTCGCCCTTGAGCGACGTCGTGCCGCCCTTCTTGCCGGTCGATTCGTACTTCCCTTCCACCAGCTTGTAGGGGAGGGTCGCCGGGTCGTCGGTGAAGGCGAGCCAGAACTCGTTGTTGCCGTCGCCGCCCTGGTAAGTCGCCTGGCCGTTGTTGACGACGATGCCCGCCTTGGCCTCGCCGATCAGCGCCAGTTCGCCGTTCACCTCGGCGGTGTGGCCGGCGAAGCGCTTCAGCTGCCGCGGGTCCTTGAGGAAGACGGCGTAGACCTGCGCGCGGGCAGGGGCGGCGAGCAGCAGGGCGAGCAGCGGCAGCCGCAGCGCGAGCAGGAGCGGGGCGCGGACGAGCGTCGTGGAGCGAAACATCATTGTGCGTCCCATCGGGAGGCGCGACCCGGAGGAGCAGGCGCCCGAGCGTAGCGCGCCGCCGCCGGCCGCGCCGCCGCGTGAAAGCCGAACCGGAACAACTGATCCAGGAACAGTTGTTCCGGCATGATCTCGGCGATGCACCCTGCGCCGCTGCCGCTCGAGCTGCCGTTCGAATTCGCGCCGCGCCTGCCCGGCTCGAAGTCGATCGCCAATCGGGCGCTGGTGCTGGCGG
>VGYY01000243.1 GCA_016872815.1 Planctomycetota bacterium | reverse complement strand
CGCCGCTGACACACTCGACCGCGACGCGCTCCACCGCTTCGTCTTCCGCGTGGGCGAGGAGGGCGACCTCCTCTACCCCGATCCGCTGCCCGCGCCGCAGGAGGCCGCGACTGCCCGCGTGCCGCCGCCGCCGACCGCGCTGGTCGGCGTCGGCGCGAAGCTCCGCCTCGCGATCCAGTCCCGCTTCGACCCCGCCGGCCCCGCCATCCTCTGGACGCGCGGCGACGCGTCGCACCGCTTCCCGCTCGAGCGCGACACGATGTCGCTGCGCCTTGCCGATCCCACCGGCCGCACGGCGCTGGTCGCCCGACTCGCCGACAGCGCGAGCTACGCCGGCTTCCTGCTGCTCGACGCCGTCAACGCCGACCTCCTCGACGCCGAGCGCTTCGAGGTGCCGGGGCGCGTCGTGCTGGAGCACGGCGACGCGCTGCGCGAGCTGCGCCGCAGCCGACTGCGCCTGGTGGTGCCGGAGCTCGATCTCGACGAGCTCCTGCCCGCCGCCATCGCGATGGAGTGACCGCGGCGGTCGCCGCCGCGCTTCACTCGGTCGGGGTCGAATGGGATAGGCTCGCCGCCCCGACGCGCTCCCGCGCCGGCCGCGAGGAGCCTCCCCCAATGTCGAAGAGCAGCCCCGACCACGGCGACGCCGAGATCGCACTCAAGGTCTACGACTTGCGCCGCGAAGCCGTGATGCGCGCGTCGCGCGACGCGGTGATCGCCAAGTTCCTGCCGAAGTCGTTCGACGAGCTGATCGCCATCACCAAGCCCGACCACCCGATGAACGCGGCGTGGCGCCAGGTCTCCACCTATTGGGAGATGGTCTACGCCATGGTGAAGCACGGGATCGTCCATCCCGAGTACTTCATGGAGAGCAACGGCGAAGGGCTCCTCGTCTACGCCCGCGTGGTCGAGCACCTCGCCGCCTACCGCAACGCCACCAGCAAGTTCGCCTTCCTGAACGCCGAGTGGGTCGCAACCAACACCGAGCGCGGCCGCCAACTCCTTCCGCTCTTCCAGAAGCGGTTCCACGCGCAGATCGGGAGAGGCTGAGACGCGGCGTAGATTCCTCCCGATGGAGCCGTGGCGGCGGAACTTCCGGGTCGTCTGGGGCGCGAACTTCGTCACGGCCGTCGGCATGACGACGTTCCTGCCGCTCTTCCCGCTCCATCTGCGCGAGATCGGGATCGCGGACGCGCACACGCGCGCGATCTGGTCGGGCGCGCTGGTCGCGGCCGCGCCGCTGACGGCGGCCTTCATGGGGCCGGTCTGGGGCGCGCTCGGCGATCGCATCGGGCGCAAGCCGATGCTGCTGCGGGCGAACGCCGCGATCGTCCTCTTCGTCGGCGCGATGGGCTTCGCGGCGTCGCCCTGGCTCCTGCTGGCGCTGCGCCTGCTGCAGGGGGTCTTCTCCGGCTTCATCGCGCCCGCCATGACGCTGGTGTCGGTGTCGGCGCCGCCGCAGAACCAGGGGCGGATCGCCGGCGCGCTCCACACCAGCGTGCTGGCAGGAAACATCGCCGGCCCGGCGCTCGGCGGCTGGATCGGCGACCAGTGGGGGCATCACTTCACCTTCTTCGTCTGCGCGGCGCTCAGCGCGGCGGCGCTGGTCGCCATCGCGCTAGGCGTCGAAGAGGTGGAGGGATCGCGCGCGGCCGTGCCGCGAGCGTCGGATGCGACGCGTGCGACGGAGGCGCTGGAGGAGGAGGAAGCGTTCGGTCGCGGCCTCCTGCGCGACGCCGCCGCTTTCGTTCGCGCCGGGCCGCTGCGCACGATGGTGCTCGGCGTGTTGGCGGTGCGCGGCGGCGCCGTGCTGGCCGATCCGATCCTGGCCGACTTCATCGCGACGCTGCGCGGCACCGACGAGGAGCGGCTCGGCACCATCACCGGGCTGGCGTTCGGAGCGACAGCGCTCGCGACCGTGCTGGTCACGCCGTTGTGGGGGCGCCTCGGCGACGCGCGCGGCCACGGTCGCCTGCTCGGTCGCTGCGGCATCGCGGCGGCGCTCTGCCTCGTGCCGCAGGCGTGGGTCGGCCACGTGGCGGCGCTGGCCGCGCTGCGCTTCGCGGGCGGCGTCTTCCTGGCGGGTGTGCTGCCGTCGGCGTTCGGACTCGCGGCGACGCTGTCGCCGGTCGAGCAGCGCGGCGCGGCGAACGGCTTCATGTTCGCGGCGATCGGTCTCGCCAACGCGCTCGGGCCGCTCGCGGGAGGGCTTCTGGCCGGCGGGCTCGAGCACACGGAGCTCGGTGTGCGGCCGCTCTTCTGCATCGCCGCGGCGATCGTGCTGGGCGGCGCGCTGTTCCTGCGGAGTCGCGCGCGGGCAGCGGAGGCGACGCGATGAGGAGCGCGTCGAAAGCGCCACAGCGGCTCGCGCCGGCGGCGCTCCTGCTGCTCCTCGCCTCCTGCCGCAGTGGCGAGCAACCAGCCGCGCCGTCGGCGGCGACCGTCACCACCGTCGCCGCCACCTGGATCGACCTCCTGCCGTCGCGCTCACCCGAGGCGATCGCGACCACGGCGCCCGGCTTCGAGGTCGCGAACTTCGGCGGCGGCGGCCCGATCGAAGAGCGCCCCGACGGCGTGCGCCTGCCGTTCGGCTCGCCCTTGACCGGCGTCACGTGGCCCGTCGGCTCCTCGGCGGTCATGACGCCGCCGGACGACGACTACGAGATCGAGGTCGAGGCGGCTCGGCTCGGCGGCACCGACTTCTTCTGCGCGCTCACCTTTCCGGTCGGCGCGGCGCGCCTCACCCTCGTGCTGGGCGGATGGGGCGGCTCGACCTGCGGTTTCTCGTGTCTCGACGGTCGCGATGCCGCCAGCAACGCGACGACCTGCTACCGCCGCTTCGAGAAGGGACGCTTCTACACCGCGCGCGTGCGCGTCTCTGCGAATCGCGTCGAGGCGTTCCTCGATGGCGAGCCGCTCTGCGCCACGCCGCGCGCCGGCGTCGCCTTCTCGCTGCGGCCCGAAGTCGAACCGTGCGGCCGTCTCGGCGTGGCGAGCTACGCGACGACCTCCCACGTGCGCACCGTCCGCTGGCGGCCGCTCACTCCAGCGCGAGGCGGATGAGGCGGCAGGCGCCGATCTCGAAACCGCCTTTCTCGCGCACCGCGACCACCCCCTCGGGCCGCAGCGACACGTCCATCGTCTCGGTCGCGGCGCCGTCGACGCGCGGTGCTCCGCCCGGCGCAAAGCGGAAGCGCGCCCGCGTCGGCCCGGTGGAATCTGCTGGCAGCAGGAGCTCGCCCACGCGCTGCTCGTCGACGAGGAGTTCGAGGCGCAGCGGCAGGAGGTCGGGGCGGCCGGCGATCGGCTCGAGGACGACTTCGATCTCGCCCGCACGGCGCGGCAGCGCGACCAGCAGTTCCGGTCCCACCAGGTGGAGCGGCGAAAGGCCGCCATAGACCTGATGCAGCCCTTCGCCGCGCGCCGGCTCGATGACGTCGCGCGGCAGCGCGACCAGCAGTTCCGGTCCCACCAGGTGGAGCGGCGAAAGGCCGCCATAGACCTGATGCAGCCCTTCGCCGCGCGCCGGCTCGATGACGTCGCGCAGCAGCGCGCGCATCGCCGCGCGGTCGGCGGCGGCGAGTGCTTCCAGCGCGGCGCCCACGGGCGGCGGCGGCGCGCGCCGAGTCGCCCACGCCGCGCCGGCGTCGGGCACTGCGTGCGGCGCCTCGAACCAGCGCAGCTCCTGCAGCGCTGCGGCGGTCCACCTCCCCAGCGCCATCAGGGTCGCGGCGTTCGCGTGCGAGTCGTCGCCGAGCGTGTCTTCGGCGCGAACCTCTTCGAGCAGCGGAATCCACGGCGCTTTCGCTCCGGCGCGCTCGAGGCGGCGCATGAGCGCGCGCGTGAAGTCGATCGCCTCGTACTGGAGCAAGGCGAAAGCGACGCCGCGCGCCGCGAGCTCGCCCTCGAGCGCGACGATCCCGGCCGCCATCGCGTCGTAGCGGCGCGCCGACTCGCCGCCGAGATCGGCGTTGAGCGCGGTCGGCCCGAGTTGCTCCTCGGTCAGTTCGAGCGCCCCGCGCTCCACCGCCGGGACCAGGGCGAGGATCGTCTGCTGCAGCCGGTTGAGATTCGCCGTCAGCAGCGGTCGGCCGTTGTCGAGATCGCGCGTCGCCATCCGGTGGCCGGCCGGGTCGGCGATCTCGCCGTCGCTCAAGTCGTTCCCGATCGGCAGGAACAGCACCGCGTCGGGGCGCAGCTCGTCGAGATGGTCGCGGAGGAAGGCAAAGGCGTTGCGCCAGTTCCAGCCCGGCATCGCCGCGGTGACGCAGACGAGGTCGCGCTCGCCGTCGTCGCCGGTCGCGATCGCGATGGCGTCTTCGATCTGCTGCGCCAGGCACTCGCTGTCGCCGACCCCGGTCCCGAATGCGACCGAGTCGCCGAGCAACACGAAGCGGCGCGCATTCGCCGCGGCCGGCGGTCCGCTGCGCCGTCGCATGCCGAGCGCGTCGGTCGTCGCGGTCACGCGGCCGTTCGGCACCGTCGTCTCGCGCCGCATCACGTAACCGACGCGCGGGTCGACGTGAGGGCGATAGGGGCCGGGCAGCGCCGCCGCAGCACGATCGCGCTCCTGGTCGAAGCGGGTCCACGCGGCGCCGGGCGCGCGCACGAACCAGTGACGCGGCGAGCGGCCGGTCGCGATCGTGTAGACCCCGGCGGCCAGCACGGCGAACAGGAACGGCAGCAGCACCAGCGCGAGGCGGCGCATCACCCTGGAGCCTCCTCGCCGGCGTCGATCGCCTCGCGCGCGGCGGCGCGCGCGGCGCGCTCGATCTTGCGGCGGAGCGATTCGTCGAGCGCCTCGTCGGCCAGCACCCGCTCGCGCGCGTTCGCGTCGCCGAAGTAGAGCGCATCGATCAGGTCGCGCAGCGTCGCCGCTCGCGCCGACCGCTCGACGACCTCGACCGGATCACCGGCGGCGGCGCGGCCCGGCGCGACGACGCGCGCGTAGCTGCCCATGCGGCGGCTCTCGAGGAACGCGCGCGCGAAGCCGCGGAGCCCCATGCGCGCCTCGAGCTTCCAGCACGGCTGGCGCGGGGTCGTCAGTTTCAGCAGCGCGGCCGACTCCCCCGCGCCGACGCGCAGCACGTCGCCGACATGGAGTTCGCGTTCGAGGTCGGCGGCGCCGTCGAGCGTCAAGTTCTCGCCGAAGGTCCCGGGCGGCAGCACGACGCTCTTCAGCGCGCGCTGCCACGCGGCGTAGTGCTCGGCGGAATAGAGGTAGACCGCCTTGTTCGGGCCGCCGTGGACGCGCGTGTCGGCTTGGCGGTCGCCGTCGACGCCGTCGGGACCGATCGCGACGCCCCCTTCGACCGGCGCCTTCAAGATCGCCGAGCGGAACTTGCGGCCGTCGACCTCGTGCGTGCGCGCGCGGCCGACGTTGACGGCGAGGAGGCGTAGCCGGGGCAGCGTCATGGCGCGTAGGATGCCGCGCACCATGCGCACGCGCGAGCCACCTGAGGCGCTGCTCGAACGGTTGCGGCGCGGCGACCGCGGCGCGCTGGCCCGGCTGTTGTCGCTGGCCGAGTCGGAGGCTTCGCGCTACGCCGCCGTCGCCGATGCCGTGACGGCGGCGGCGGGGCGCGCGCTGCGGGTCGGCATCACCGGTCCTGGCGGCGCCGGGAAGAGCACGCTCATCGATGCACTGGTCGCGGAGCTCCGTCGCGGCGGCGCGCGCATCGGCGTGCTGGCGACCGATCCATCGAGCGAGCGGACCGGAGGCGCGCTGCTCGGCGACCGCATCCGTTTCGGGCCGGGGAGCGCCGATGACGGCGTCTTCTTCCGCAGCGTCGCGACGCGCGGCGCCGCCGGCGGCTTCGCCCATGCCGGGTTCGACCAGCTCGACCTGCTCGATGCCTTCGGGTTCGACTGGCTGCTGGTCGAGGCGGTCGGCGCCGGCCAGAGCGAGATCGAGATCGCGGCGGCGGTCGACCTCACGGTCGTGGCGCTGCCGCCGGCCGGGGGCGACGCGGTGCAGGCGCTGAAGGCCGGGGTGATGGAGGCGGGCGACCTCTTCGTCGTGACCAAGTGCGACCTGCCGGGCGCCGAGGCGGCGGCGGCGACCCTGCGGAGCGTCATCGAGCTGCGCGCGGCCGACGGCGGCGACGTGCTGCTGCCGCCGGTGGTGCTGGCCAGCGCGCTGAGCGGCGCGGGCATCGGCGAGTTGCTGCGCGCGACG
>VGYY01000242.1 GCA_016872815.1 Planctomycetota bacterium | reverse complement strand
GGTCAGCGCCGAGGGTCCCGCGCGCTGCCTGATCGAACTCCAGCGGCGCGTGCGCGCCGCCGGCCGGCTCGAGGTTCCGGCCGCCACGCCGCCGGTGTTCGTTGCGGGCAACTTCGCCGTCGCCGCGCGCGACGGCACGCTGGTCGCCTGCAGCCCCGGGACGGAGGGGGCGCTCGACGTGCGCCGGCTCGGCTGCAACGCGGTCTCGGGGGCGCTGGCGCCGCCGCTGGCAGTCGACGGCGGCTTCGTCGCGGCCCTGTGGGACGGCCGCGTCGTGTGCGTCGACGTGACGGCCGGCACGCTCGCGGAGCGCTGGAGCCGGCCGCTCGCGGGCGAGCTGCCGTACGCGCCTGCGGCCAGCGGCGAGCACGTCGTGGTGCTGGGCGCCGCGGGCGAACTGCACTGGCTCAAGCAGGCGAGCGGGGAGGTCGCGGCCACGCTCGCCCTCGGCATGCGCGTGGCCGCTGCTCCGCTCACGCTCGGCACGCGACTCCTCGTCCCGCTCGCCGACGGCGACCTCGTCGCCGTCGACCTCGCGAGCCGCGCGATCGAATGGCGCCGGCCGCTCGGTCACGACCTCGTGCACGGCCTTGCCGGCGACGCGGAGCACGTCTGCGCGCCGACCAGCACCGGCCGCCTGCTGATCCTCGACTCGCGCGACGGACGCGAGCGCTTCCTCGTCCCGCTCGGCGACTCGGCCATCGCCCCGGCGCGCGCGGAGGGCGGAGTGGCCGACGTCCCGCTCGCCTATCACGTCCTGCGCATCGACCTGCGCACCGGCCGGATCGCCGCCACATGGCGCGACCTCGACCCGACCACCTCGCCCGCGCTGATCGACGGCCGCCTCTGGGTGCCGAGCGCGCACGGCGTGGTGCAAGTGCTCGATCCGGCGAACGGCGAGCCGTTCGAGCGCGTGCGGCTCGGCTCCGGCGAGTTCGCCGGCGCGCCGCTGGCCACCGAGCACGGCATCGCGCTGCTGGCGCGTGACGGGAGCTTCGCGCTGTTCGAGCGCTGACACGGCGTGCGCGGCGACGGCGCGCACCGCCGCGGCGGCGGCGAGCCGTAGACTCGCGCCATGTTCTCGCGCGAAGAGCGGAGCGGCCTCTGGATCACCATCGGCGGCGGTGGCGCGCTGCTGCTGGCGCTGCTGTTCTGGCTCGGCTTCTTCGCCGACGCGCCCGAGCGGACACCGACGGTCACGGCGCCGCCCCACCTGGCGCTCGGCGGTGTGCGCGGCCGCGTCGTCGCTGCCGACGACGGCTGCGGACTGGCGCTGCGCAAGGTCAGCGTCGAGGGCGTCGCCGGTCGCAGCGACCATCGCGTCCTGCCGCCCCATGCCGCCGCGCCGGGCGCCTTCGAGGTGCGGGCGCTGCCGACCGGTCGCTGCACGCTGCGCCTCGCCGCGGACGGCTACGTCGACCAGCAGCGCGACATCGTGGTGGTGGCAGGCAGCACGCTCGAACTGCCGCCGATCGCGCTGCTGCCGCTGGTCACGCTGTCCGGTCGCGTCGTCGATGCCAACCTGACTCCCGTCGCCGCGGACACGGTCGCGGTGACCGCCAGCAGCGGCGCCGAGCGGCGCAGCGCCGCGGTCGACGGCCACGGTCACTTCGAGTTCGCCGGCCTGCCGCCCGGCGAGTGGACGCTGGACGCCGCGACCGCGGACCCGGCCGCACCGGCGCGCGACAGCACGTTGCGGCCGCTCACGCTCGCTGCGCAGCGGGGCGGCCCCCATCGCGACCTCGAACTCCGCATCGTCCCGGAGTTCGAACTCGCCGGCACGCTCCGCTGGCCGCTCGGCGCACCGCCACCGCGCACGCTGGCGATCGCCGGCCGCGAGCTGGCGCTGGCGGGCGACGGCAATTTCCGGATCGTCGGCCTGCGCGCCGGCTCCGGACGGGCGGCGATCCGCGACGGCGACGGCGTCTGGCACGAGCGCGAGTTCCGGCTGCCGACGCCGCCGGTCGAGTGGAGCGTGCCAGAACCCCCCGCGGTCGCGGCCGTGATTGCGCCGGCGGACCCGGAGTCGCCGGCGGACCCGGAGTCGCCGGCGGACCCGGAGTCGCCGGCGGACCCGGAGTCGCCGGCGCCCCCGCCCGAGGCGTTCGCGCCGGTGCCGCCGCTCCCCTTCGCCGTCGCCTTGCCGCTGCGCGTCGTCGTGCTCGATCGAAACGGGGCCGGCGTCGCGGCGCGCCTCGAACTCGTGGCGTTGGAAGGCGATGCAACGGCCGCCGTCGACGCGACCGATCGTGCTGGACGAGCGACCCTCGCCGACTGGCCGGCCGGAACCTGGCGGCTGCGCGCGGACGGCGCGACCGGCGTCGCCGAGCGCCTGATCGAGCTGCGCAGCGATCTGCCGCCCGAGCCGGGCACGCCGCTCACGCTGACGCTCGCGGACTCGCCGTGAACGCGGCCGCCCCACGGCGCAGCACGCCGCCGGGCGGACTCAGCCGGGCGGGCTCAGCCGGGCGGACTCAGCCGGGTGGACTCAGCCGGGTGGACTTCCGCCGCCGTTCAGACTGCGGCGACCGGCTTCTTCTGCTTCAGTTGCTTGATCACCCGGCCCGCCTTGATGCAGCGGGTGCAGACCAGCACGCGGGTGTACTTCCCGTCGACGATCGCGTGGACCTTCTGCAGGTTGGGCTTGAAGGTGCGGCGGCGGATGCCGGTGGTCTTCAGACCGATGCCGCCGACCTTCTTGGGCAGACCGCGCCGCGCGACGGTGTTGCCGACCTGGGTCTTCTTGTCGCAATACAGGCACTGGAACGGCACGGCACGAATCTCCGCTAGCAGGGCCACGCGGCGCGTTGAGCACATCCCGCGGCGGCCGGAAGGGCGTGGCATCTTACGGACGCCCTCCCGGGGGGCAAGGCTCGCCCGACGGCACCGCGGCGGCGCCCTCCCCGGACGGCCCACCGCCCGGCCGCTGCCTCAGGTCCTCACCCCATCGAACAGGCTGATTCCGAGGGCGCCGAAGAAAAGCGGCGCGAACCAGGCGGCGAGGATCGGGTGCAGCCGGGTCTCGCCGAACGTCCGCAGCGCGGCATCGACGCCGAAATAGGCGAGGCAGAGGAAGAACGCCACCGCGAAGCCCTGCATCACCTTCTGGCGGTCGTAGCGCAGCACGAACGGCAGCGCGAGCAGCAGGAGCAGCAGGTTCGCCAGCGGGAAGGTGACGTGGAAGTGGAGCAGCACCTCGAAGCGCGGCTCGCCGGTGACGGCGAACAGGTGGCCGAGATCGGCGAACGAGAGGTCGAACGGCTCCTTCTCGCGCGCCGCGATCCGCGCCGGGGTGAGGTCGCTCTCGAGCAGTTCGAGCCGCAGTTCGTGGCGGGCGCCGCCCTCCTCGATGAGCGCCGGGATCCCTCCCGCCATGGTCCAGCCGCCGCGCGCCGCGTCGAACGTGGCGTCGGCCAGGTCGATGATCTCGTACGCCTCGCCCGACACCCGGCGCACCTCGGCGCGCACCAGGCGGCCGCTGATCGGCTCGAGTTCGAGACTCGACCAATGACGCCCCGCCGCGTCCTCGAACTGGGCGTGCTTCAGCAGCAGCGTGTCGCGCCGGTCCTTCAGGAAGCAGGCGCGGGCGAGGCGCTGGTCGGCGGCCGCCGGCGCGACGTGCTCCTGCACCAGCAGCATCATCGCGGTCAGCACGGCGGCCAGCACGAAGACCGGGCGCAGCAGCCGGAAGATGCTGCGGCCCGACATCAGCACCGGCACCAGCTCGTTCTGGCGGTTCAACCGCGCCACTGCCACGACCGCGCCGATCACGGTCACGAACGGCGCCACCTGCAGGAAGATCGCCGGCGACTTGTACAGGTAGAGGCCGGCGACCCAGCCGGCCATCGTGCGCGCCCCGATCGACAGCTTCTGCGCGGTCTCGACGAACTCGCCGGCGTTGGCGAACAGGTCGATGACGATGAAGAAGCCGAAGAAGAACAGGAAGACCACGCCGAGCGACGCGAGGAAGGTGCGCGCCACGTGGCGGTCGAGCAGGTCGAAGCGGAGCAGGTCGAGGAGGCGTCGGCCGATCATCGCTTCACCACGAACAGGAGCAGCACGACGCCGATGACCGAGAGCAGCAGGTTGCCGCTCCAGCACGCCAGCGCCGGCGCCACCAACTGCTGGCTCATCAGCACGTCGGCGAGGCGCTCGGCCGGGTAGTAGACGAACAACCCGATCAGCGTCGCCAGCAGGAAGGCGATCATCCGGTTGCCGCTGCGGAACACCAGCGCGAGCGGCACCCCGAGCAGCAGGAAGACCAGCGGCGTCGCCGAGCGCGCGAGTCGCTGGTGGATGCGGCCGGCGACCTCGGCGCGGTCGTACCGGCGCAGCAGCGACGCCCCGGACAGCGGCGAAAGCTCGGCGGCACGGGCATCGAGCACCACCAACTCGGAGAGGTCCTGCAGCTTGAGCCGATCGCGGTCGGTCATCGCGGACAGGTCGAGGACGACGTGCAGCACCTCCTGACTCGCGCCGAGGCTCCTCCCGGACAGCACGCGCGGCTGCTCGAGGCGCAGCACGACGCGCTCCTGCTCGGCGTCGAACCGCACGGTCGCGCGGGGCGCGCGGACGTGCGTGGTCTCGGCCGGTGCGCCGGTCTCGGGGTCGGCCGCGCTCGCCGTCTCGAGCAGCACCCGCTCCAGCAGCACGCCGCCGCCCTCCACGGTGTCGATGCGCTCCCAGAGCAGTTTCCGCCGCGTCTTGCGGTCGCCGAAATCGAGCGACCGTTCGCCCGCCTCGAGCCGCTTCTCGAGCAGCACCTTGAACGTCCCCTCCTGCTGCGGCAGCGCCTTCAGCTGGAAGGCCGCGCGCGGCGCCAGGCGGTGCTCGACCTCGAAGGTGAACAGCGACAGCAGCAGCGCGACGACGGCACCCGGCCAGAGCAGCCGGAACGGGTGGATGCCGCTGGCCTTCAGCGTCGTCACCTCGTGGTCGGCGGCGGCGCGCCCGTAGACGAAGACGACCGCGATCAGCAGCGACAGCGGCAACAGGAACGCCAGCGACTGCTCCAGCGTGCAGCGGATCAGCTGCAGGAACAGCGGCAGGCTGACGCTCTGGTCCTTGTAGAAGACGACGCCGGCGCTGGCGAACAGCGCGACCCCGGTGATCACCACCAGCGTGAAGAGGAAGTTCTGGGCCAGCTCGCGCAGGTAGTGGCGGTCGAGGATGGTCAGGGTCCGCTCCGGCAGGGGAGCCCGTATTGTTCCGTGGCGGCGCCATGAACCAAGCCTCCGCGCGACGAACCGACCGGCGCGAGCTCCCGCCGGAGGAGCTCGAGGCGATCGCGGCCACCCCGTTGCGGACGGCCGCCGGTCCCCTGCCCCCGCGTCCGCGCCGGGTCGACCGGATCGACTCGAGCCTCGGGCCGCTGGTGCGCAAGCAGTGGCTCGGTCGCGCCGGCTCACGAGCGGCGATGCGCGAGCAGCGCGGCGCCACGCTGCTGCTCGACCATGGCATCCGCACGCCGATCCCGGTGGGCTGGCGGCCGGCGACGCGCGACGTCGGCGCGCTGTCGCTGACCTGCCTGGTCGCCGGCGCGCGCGATCTCGTCGACGCGTGGGCCGCGCTCGACACCGGGGCGTTGGCGACCGACCCCGGCGCCCGGCGCCGCGCGGCCCGCCGCCTCCTCGTCGCGGCGGGTCACGAGATCGGCGCGCTCCATCGCGCCGGCTTCGCCCACGGCGACCTGCACGCGCGCAACCTGCTGGTCGACGGCGACGGATCGGTCTGGATCGTCGACCTCGCCCGCCTTGGCCGCGGCGGCCGCGCCGCGCGCGATCGCGATCTCCACGCGCTGTGGCACCACTTCGCCTGGCGCACGACGGCCCGCGAACGACTCGCGTTCCTCGTCGCCTGCGGTGACCTGCCCGCCGACCGCGACGCCCGTCGCCGCCGCCTGCGCGCGCTGGCGACCGCAGCCGAAGCGTCGCGCCAGCGGTTCCTCCGCCACCACGAGCGGCGCTGCGACGGCAGCGGGCGCGAGTTCGAGCGGTTCACGGCCGGCACCGGCGCCGCCGCCGCGACCGGAGTCATCTCGCGACTCGTCGCGCCGGCGGTTCGCGCCACGCTGCTGGCCGAATTCTGCGCCAGTCCGCTGCGGCGCCTGCCGGAACGGCTGGGGGCGGCGGGTGCACGACGCCTCCATCGGCGCGCGGACGGCAGCAGCGAGGTGTGGCGCCTCGACCTCCCGGCGAGCAGCGCCAGCGCCGACGGCAGCGTCCACGTTCCCACGGTGGTCGCGAT
>VGYY01000241.1 GCA_016872815.1 Planctomycetota bacterium | reverse complement strand
GCCTCGCCGTCCGGATCGCCGGCCGTGCCGTTGGCACCGCCGTGCGCGGCGCTGCCCGCCGCCGGCGTGCGGCGCCCGTCGCCCGCCAGGAGCTCCCCTTCGAGGTAGACCCCGTCCTCGGCCAGCAGGAGCTGCAGCTCCTCGACGTGCTCGACTTGCAGCGCCAGCACCCGCGGCGACAGCCGCTCGATCACGTGGCGTTTTACCTCGGCGCGCTTCAGCAGCGCGTCGATCACCTCGCGGTGGCGCGCGGTCAGCAAGGTCGCCTGGCGGACGTGGACGAACTTCACCTTGTCGGCGTACTCGCGCACCGAGAACACCAGGTTCTGCGGCAGGTCGCTGCTCGCGTGCGCGGCCAGGGTGTCGAGGATGTCGGTGGCGGAGAAGCCGCCCGCCACTGCCCGCTCGATCGATTTCGGCGTGATCCGGAAACGGTGCGCATCATTGCCGGTGACCCGTTCCGCGAAGCGGTCGAGCCGCTGGATCAGCTCGTAGGCGTCGGCTTCCGGCAGCAGCAGCACCTCGAAGTCGGAGTTGACCAGCAGCCGGCTCTTCCCCGGCGCCGTCTCCGCCTCGGCGACGCCGAGCGCCTTCGCCGCGAGCGGCGTGACGCAGAGCGCCACCGGCCGCCCGCCCTCGAGCGCCAGGTCGATCAGCCCCAGCATGTGGAGCTCCTCGACGAGGAAGCTCGCCACCACCTGCGCCAGCTGCGGCAGGTCGCGCAGGTGCGCCTCGGGCGAATACTGGTAACGGCTCTGGTACGCCTCGCGCAGGCCGGCTTCGTCGAGTTCGGCGAGGTAGCGCTGGCGCACCACGCCGACGAACAGCGTGAAGTCGTACCAGCGACCGCCCTTGAGCGTCCGCATCCGTTCCAGCGTCAGCTTGCGCAGCCGCGGCGGATGGAAGGTGCGCGCAGCGTCGTCGAGCAGGGCGGCGAGCAGCTCCTTCAGCTTGAAATGGACCGACAGGCGCGGCCACGTGCGCCCCTTCGCGGTGAGCTGCAGCGTGCGATCGGGCATCCGCCGCAGCAGGTGGCGCTGCAGCCCGAGGTCGAGCAGGAAGTTGAACAGCGCCTCGGGGGAGAGGAGCCCGCTCTTGCGGCCGAGGATCAGCTCGTCCTCGATCTTCCTGGCCGCGGCGCGGTAGATCTGCCCGCCCTGAGTCAGGCGCACCTTGTCGCGGGTGAGCCGCTCCATCAGCAGCGCGAGGTCGGAGAGGAGGTCGACGCCGAGCGAGCGCGGCGTCGTCGCCGCCGGCGGCTCGGGCGCGGCGCGGCCGTCGAGTTCGGCGGCGAGCGCCTCCTCGAACAGGACGATGGTCTCGTCGAAGTGGTTGATGCCGTACTCGCCGAGCGCGAGGTGGCGGACCGTGCCGAGAAGGGCCGTCTCGAGCGTCTCCTTGACGTGGCGACGACTCGGCGCGGACGGATCGAGCAGGCCGCGGTCGCACAGGGCGCGCGGCAGCACGCCGGCGCCCGGCAGCAGGGCGCGTTCCCACAGCCCGCGCACGTCGGCCGGGAGTGCCGCCGCGCGCGCGGCGACGGCGGAGGGCGTCAGCAGTTCGGCCAGCGCCTCGGCACTCGGCGCGCCGCGCACCGCCGCCAGCTTCCGCAGGGAGAACGAGGCCGAGATCTCGAGGTCGAGGTCGGCCAGCTCGCGCTGCAATACGCTGCCGAGCTCGGTCGCGACGACCAGCCGGAGCGGCTCGTGATCGACGGCGACGCGCCGGAACAGGAAGCCGCGCTTCACCAGCGCGCGCACCGCCGCCTCGACCTCGTGCGGGCTCATGTAGGCGAACGAGCGGGCGGCGCGGATCGCCTCGACGTCGGCTTCGTACTGCCGCCGGCCGAGGAAGAAGCGCAACAGGTCGACCAGCTTCTTGCCGAGGAAACGGAGGCGGCGCCGCACCACGCCCTCGTCGGTCATCTGCCGCGCCAGCAGGCCGACGATGTCGCTTCCCCGCGCCGGGCGATGGCCCTCCGGGTCCCAGAACGCGTGCAGTTCGGCCAGGTCGACCGGACTCTGCATGCGCAGCAGCTCTTCGAGTCGGCTCATGTCAGCTCCGCGACGCTCGCGATCCGGTAGGTGTAGCCGCGCTCAGTGAGGTAGCGCTGCCGCCGCTCGGCGCACTCCTCCTCCTTCGTGTCCTTCGAGACCAGGCTGTAGAAGGTCGCCGGCGTGCCGCCGGACTTGGGCCGCAGGATGCGCCCGAGCCGCTGCGCCTCCTCCTGGCGCGAGCCGAAGGTGCCCGACACCTGCACGGCGACGTTGGCGTCGGGGAGGTCGATCGCGAAGTTGCCGACCTTCGACACCACCAGCACCGGGATGCGGCCGGCCTTGAAGTCGGCGTAGAGGCGCTCGCGCTCGGCCGTCGGCGTCTTGCCGACGATCAACGGCGCGCCGATCGCGCGCGCCATCGCCTCGATCTGCTC
This sequence comes from Planctomycetota bacterium, assembly GCA_016872815.1. Classification (GTDB taxonomy): domain Bacteria; phylum Planctomycetota; class B15-G4; order B15-G4; family SIAN01; genus SIAN01. Next base: position 3,829 of record VGYY01000241.1, on the reverse strand, counting down.
GAGGTACTGCCCGATCACCAGCACGTGGTCGTCCGGGTGGCGCGCCAGCACGCGCAGCAGCGCCTCGAGCTTGTCCTTGTTCTCGCTCGCCAGCCGGAACTGCTCGCGGTTCGGCGCCGCGAGGTAGGCCAGCCGCTCCCCCTGCGGGAACGGCACGCGCACCTCGATGCAGCGCGCTTCGGCGATCCAGCCCTGCTGCTCGAGCTCCTTCCACGGCATGTCGAACCGCTTCGGTCCGATCAGGCTGAAGACGTCTTCTTCGTGCTGGTCCTCGCGGACCAGGGTGGCCGTCAGGCCGAGGCGCCGGCGCGCCTGCAGGTCGGCACTGGCACGGAACACCGGCGCCGGCAGCAGGTGGACCTCGTCGTAGACGATCAGCCCCCAGTCCTTGGCCGCGAACAGGCCGAAGTGGGTGAACGGCGTCGCCCCCTTCTCCTTGCGATGGGTCAGGATCTGGTAGGTCGAGATCGTGATCGGCCGGATCTCCTTGCGGTCGCCGGTGTACTCGCCGACATCCTCCGGCGGCACCTGCGCCTTGTCGATCAGCTCGGTGCGCCATTGGCGGACGGCGACGGTGTTGGTGGTGAGCACCAGCGTCTCGCACCGGAGCCGCTCCAGCACTGCCATCGCCACCACCGTCTTGCCGGCGCCGCACGGCAGCACGATCACGCCGCTGCCGCCCTTCTCGCTGCCGCCGGAGTGGAACAGGTCGGCCGCCAGCTTCTGGTAGGGCCGGACGACGAACGGCTTGCCGGAGAGCGTCGTCTCGCGCAGCCGGAACGGGTACGGCGCGCCGGCGGTGTAGCCGGCCTGGTCGTCGACCGGGTAGCCGAGCTTGAGCAGCGCCTGCTTCACCTCGCCGCGCGCGAGGTCGTCGAGCCGGAGCCCGCCGTCCTCTTCGCGGCCGCGCACGAACTTCTCCAGCACCCCGGCGCGGTCGAGGTCGACGAGGAGTCTCCGGTCGGACGTCTCCAGCACCAGCGCGCCGCCGCGCCGCACCAGCTTCAGGAGCCCGTAGCGGCGCAGGAAGTCCTGCACGTCGTGGACGACGTTGGCCGGCGGCGCGTCGCGCCCCATCCGGCGCAGGAAGTCGACCACCTGCTCGGCGGTGACGCCGACCGCCGCCGCGTTCCAGAGCGACAGCGGCGTGATGCGGTAGGTGTGGAACCGCTCGGGCGACTTCTCGAGCTCGGCGAACTGCGGCAGGAACGCCTGCGCCGCGGCCGCCTGCGCGTGGCCCACCTCGAGCAGGATGGTGCGATCGGACTGCACCCAGAGCGGACGATCGGCGCTCATCGGCGCGCCTCCGCCGTGCGCCGCGCGCGGCTCGCCCGCCCCTTCAGCACCGGCAGCAGGGCGCGGCCGGTGTGCGAGGCGGCGCAAGCGGCCACCTGCTCCGGCGTGCCGGCCACCACCAGCTGGCCGCCGGCGGCGCCCCCCTCCGGCCCGAGGTCGACGATCCAGTCGGCGCTCTTCAGCACGTCGAGGTGGTGCTCGATCACGACCACCGAACTGCCGCGCTCCACCAGCCGGTGGAACACCTGCACCAGCTTCTGCACGTCGGCGAAGTGGAGCCCCGTGGTCGGCTCGTCGAGCAGGTAGAGTGTGTCGCCGATCGACGGCCGCGCCAGCTCGGCCGCCAGCTTGACCCGCTGCGCCTCGCCGCCCGACAGCGTCGTCGACGACTGGCCGAGCTTCACGTAGCCGAGCCCGACGTCGACCAGCACCTGCAGGATCCGGCGGATCTTCGGCTGCGCGGCGAAGAACTCGAGCGCCTGGCCGATCTCGAGGTCGAGCACGTCGGCGATCGACTTGCCCTTCAGGTGGACCGTCAGCGTCTCGGCCGAGTAGCGCCGCCCGCGGCACGCCTCGCATGGCGTCCAGACGTCCGACAGGAAGTGCATCTCGACCAGCACCGCGCCGCGCCCCTGGCATCCCGCGCACCGCCCGTCGCCCTGGTTGAAGGAGAAGCGGTTGGCGGTGAAGCCTTTCATCCGCGCCTCCTCGGTCGCGGCGAAGAGGGCGCGGATCGGGTCGAAGACCTTGGTGTAGGTCGCGGGATTGCTGGACGGCGTCGTGCCGATCGGCGACTGGTCGATCACGATCAACTGCTTCAGCTGGTGGATCCCCTCGATCTTCCGGCAGCCCGGGTCGGCGAGCTTGCGCTCCTGCAGCGCCGCCTCGACCGCCGGCTGCAGCACCTCCATCACCAGCGTCGACTTGCCCGAGCCCGAGACGCCGGTCACCGCGGTGAGCGTCCCGAGCGGCAGCGTCACGTCGAGGCCGCGCAGGTTGTGGCGGTGGGCGCCGCGGATGGCGAGGTGGCCGCGCCCGCGGCGGCGCTCGGCCGGCAGCTCGATCGCGGCGTCGCCGCGCAGCCACGCGCCGGTGAGCGATTCGCGCGACCGCTCGATCGCGTCGAGCGGGCCGCTCGCCACCACCTTGCCGCCGTGCACGCCGGCGCCCGGCCCGAGGTCGACGATCCAGTCGGCCGCCCGCATCATCTCCTCGTCGTGCTCGACGACGACGATGGTGTTGCCGAGCGCCTTCAGTCCCAGCAGCGTCTCGATCAGCCGGCCGGTGTCGCGCGGGTGGAGCCCGATCGACGGCTCATCGAGCACGTACATGCAGCCGGTCAGCCCGCTGCCGAGCTGCGTCGCCAGGCGGATCCGCTGCGCCTCGCCGCCCGACAAGGTCCCGGCCGAGCGGTCGAGCGTGAGATAGTCGAGCCCGACGTCGCCCAGGAACTGGAGCCGCCCGCCGATCTCGTGGAGCGGCTGCGCCGCGATCGCGCGATCGGCGGCCGAGAGCTGCGCCGGCAGCGCGGCGAAGAAGTCGCGCGCCTCGGTCACGGTGAAGCGCGCCACGTCGCGCAGCGAGCGGCCGCCGACCGTGACCGCCAGCGCGTCGGGCTTGAGCCGTCCGCCGCCGCAGCTCGGGCAGGGCCCCTCCTCGGTGAGGTCGAGGATCTTGGCGACCCACCACTTGTTCTCGTCGGCCTCGCGCACCCAGTGCTCGATCTCGCCGAGGATGCCGCGGAAGCGGGCGTTGAAGGTGTACTCGCGGCTCTTGCCGACCTTCCGGGTCGCCATCGTGGTCGCGACGCGCTCGGGCACGCCGGTGCCGCGCAGCAGTCCCGCCCGTTGCGCGGCCGTGAGCTTCCCGAAGGGGCGCTCGACGTCGACGCCGAGCTCGCGCGCCGCCGCCTCGAGGATGCTGCGGTGCCACGACCCCTTCTTGGTGAAGAAACGGCCGGGGAAGCGGGTGAGCAGCGCTCCGCCGAACAGCGGCCTTGCGGGATCGACCACCACCTCCGCCTCGATCGCGCGCCGCATGCGGCCGAGCCCGAGGCACTCGGGGCAGGAGCCGAGCGGGTGGTTGAAGCTGAAGTGGCGCGGCGTGAGCTCGCCGTCGGGATACCAGCCGCACGGGTCGCATGCCGGCCGCGTGGCGAAGTCGCGCCGCGAGCCGTCCTCGAAGACGATCGACGCCGTCCCGCTGCCGCGCCGGAACGCCTCTTCGAACGCCTCGGCGAGGCGCGTCTGCTTCGCCGGCTCGACCTTGATGCGGTCGAGGACCAGCGCGACCTCGCGCTTCGCCAGCGGCACTTCGGCCCCGGCACCGCCCGCCCCGAGTTCGTCGAGCCGCACCTCCGCGCCGTCGACCTGCAGGCGCACGAAGCCGTCGGCGCGCAGCCCGCCGACCGCGCCGCCGAGCTCCTCGGCGCGGCTCAACTGCAGCGTCCGCTTCGCGTCGGCGCGCCAGAGCGGCGCGGTGACGACCGCCTTCCTCCCGGCGGCGGTGGCCGCCAGCTCCGCGGCGACGCGAC
>VGYY01000240.1 GCA_016872815.1 Planctomycetota bacterium | reverse complement strand
CGTGCAGATCGAGCCGGCAGTGCGACGACCGGCCGAGGAGCGGGAGCCGCGGCGATGAGCGGGGGCGCCACGCTGGTCGAGCGGGAGCGCGCCGCCGCCGCGCGCGGTGGCGGCGGTGGTGGCGGCAGCGAGGGCGGCGGCGACGCCGCGCGGCGCGTTCCCGGCGACGGCGAGCGGCCGGGAGACCCGGCCTCGCCGCGGTTGCGCGCCCGCAACGCGCGCCTGACCATGTACCTGCTGCTCAGCGCGTCGACGATGCTCTTCATCGGCCTGCTCGGCGCGTTCATGGTGCTGAAGCAGGCGGTGCCGGAATGGCCGCCGCCGGGCTCGCCGCCGCTCCCGGCCTGGCTCGCCTGGAATTCGGCGCTGATCGTGCTCAGCAGCGTCACCCTCGCGCTGGCGCACCTGGCGCTGCGCCGCGGGGCGATGGGGACGGTGCGCGCCGGGCTGGCGGCGACCCTGCTGCTCGCGCTGGCGTTCCTGCTGGTGCAGTGGTTCGGCTGGTCCGACCTGCGTGCCGCCGGCTTCCTGCCGTCGACGAACAACTTCGGCGGCAACTTCTGGCTGCTGACCACGCTCCACTTCGCCCATGCGGTCGGTGGCTTCGTGCTGCTGCTGCGGGCGAGCGTCCTCGCCTTCCGCGGGTACTTGCCTGCCCGACTTGCTCTTCCGGTCGAGGTGGCGGCGCTCTTCTGGCACTTCGTCGACGCCGCCTGGCTGGTGATCTGGCTGTCGCTGCTCTGAGCAGCGGCTCGGAGGTCGGCGACGGCGACGGCGACGCGAGTCGCGGTGGGCGCGCTGCTCGGGTGGCTGCCGTGCGGGCTCGGCCCCGCTGCGGTCGACGATGCGGCGCTGACCGATCTCGATCGCGCCGTGCTGGCGACCCTGACCGAGCGGCGCGAGACGCCGCGTGCGCAGTTCCACTTCGAGCCGGGTGCGATCGACCCCGTCGCGCTCGACGCGGCGGTGAAGGCCAACGTGGCTGAGCTCGAGGGGCTCGAGAAGACGCTCGCGATGAAGTACCGCGGGCAGGTCCACTTCTTCCTCTACCGCGACGTGCCCGAGATGACGGCGCGCACCGGGGTCTCCGCCGGAACGGTCGCCTTCTCGACCGGCACGGTGAGCGTGCACCAGGCGCACGACTTCCGCGGCTGCCACGAACTGGTCCACATCTTCGCGCTGCAGTTCCCGCCGCAGGGGTGAGCGGGCCACCCCGCCTCGCCGTGCTCCAGACGCGGCCGCCGCGTCAGACCGCCACGTCGAACTCGCGTAGCGCCGCGTTCAAGCTCGTCTTCAGGTCGGTCGACGCCTTGCGTTCGCCGATCAGGAGCGCGCACGGCGTGCCGAACTCGCCGCCCGGGAACTTCTTCGGCAGCGAGCCGGGGATCACGACGGCGCGAGCCGGGACGCGCCCCTTGGTGATGCGCGCCGGCACCGCGTTGACGTCGACGATCGGCGTCGAGGCGGTCAGCACGACGCCGGCGCCGAGCACCGCCTCCTGCTCGACGATCACCCCCTCGACGACGATCGCGCGGCTGCCGATGAAGCAGCCGTCCTCGATCACCACCGGCTGCGCCTGCGGCGGCTCGAGCACGCCGCCGAGCCCGACGCCGCCGGAGAGGTGGACGTTGCGGCCGACCTGCGCGCAGCTGCCGACGGTGGCCCACGTGTCGACCATCGTGCCGCTGCCGACGTACGCGCCGATGTTCACGTAGCTCGGCATCATCACGACGCCCTTCTCGAGGAAGGCGCCGTAGCGGCAGATCCCGTGCGGCACGATGCGCACGCCGGCGGCGGCGAGGTTCCGCTTGAGCGGCACCTTGTCGTGGAACTCGAACGGGCCGACGCTCACGGTCTCGAGGCCGCGCAGCCGGAAATAGAGCAGGATCGCCTGCTTGAGCCACGCGTGCGTGGTCCAGGTCGACGGCGCGCCGACCGCGAGCGTCGCCAGCTTCTCGGCGACGCGCAGTTCGCCGGCGTCGAGCGCGGCGATCGCTTGTTCGACGGCGGCGAGCAGCGGCGCACGCTCGGCCGCGAGGTGGGCGGCGAAGTCGGCCGCGGCGAAGGCGCGCTCGATCCGTTCACGGCTGGCGGCGAACTCCGGCGCGTCGGCGGCGGAGCCGGAGCCGGCGTTGGCGCCGGGAGGCACCGGGGGTGGCGGCGGGGCGGGCGTCATGACGGGAACTTCTCCAGGCGCTCGATCGCGAGCCGGGTGTCGGCTTCGGTCGCGACCAGCGCGAAGCGGACGTGCTGCTCGCCGCCGCTGCCGAGCCAGGAGCCGGGCGTCAGCAGCAGGTCGAGTTCGAGCAGCTTCTCCGCCAGCTCGACCGAGTCGCGGAAGCCGGGCGGCACGCGCCACCAGATGTAGAAGGTCGCCGCGCCGCCGTCGTGCTGCCAGCCCTTGCGGCGGAAGAGGTCGAGGAGGAGCTCGCGGCGGCGACGGTAGGTCGCGACGACGCCGGTCACGTGGGCGTCGTCGCTCCAGGCGGCGGCGGCGGCGGCCTGCACGAAATCGGGGGTCGCGACGCCGACCGCCGGGCGGAAGCGGGTGAGCGCCGCGATCAGGCGCGGATCGCCGGCGACGAAACCGCTGCGGTAGCCGGTCATCGAGCTGCGCTTCGAGCAGGAGTGGAAGGCCAGCACGTTCTCGAAGCGCGGCGCGTCGGCCGGGACGAGGACCGAGGGCGAGGGCGTGCCGAAACAGAGGTCGGCGTAGCACTCGTCGGAGGCGAGCACGAAGTCGTGCTTGCGGGCCAGCGCGCGCAACTGGGCGAAGAGCGCGGCGTCGGCCTCGGCGCCGGTCGGGTTGTGCGGGTAGTTGATCCACATCAGCGCGGTGCGATCGAGCAGCGCCGGGTCGAGCGCGGCGGGGTCGGGACGGAAGCGCTGCTCGCGGGTGAGGCGGATCGCGTGGTGGGTGGCGCCGGCGTAGGCGGCGCCCTGCGCGTAGACCGGATAGGCCGGCTCGAAGCAGACGACGGTCTTCTTGCTCGACGCCGGATCGATCAGCGCCAGGTGAGTGGTGAAGATCCCCTCCTTGGTGCCGTTCAGCGGCAGCACGTGCGTCTCGGGATCGAGCGGCACGCCGAAGCGGCGCTGCACGTAGCCGGCGATCGCGCCGCGCAGCTTCGCACCGCCCTTGACGCTCGGGTAGGAGGAGATCTCCGGCACCGCCGCCTTCATCGCGTCGCGGAGGAACGCGGGCGTCGGCTCGCGCGGATCGCCCATCGAGAAATCGAGCACCCGCCGGCCCGCCGCCTCGCGCTGCCGCTTGATCTCCATCAGCTTCGCGAACGGATAGTCGCGCGCCGCCTCGAGCACCGGATTCAGTTTCATGCTGACAATCTGTTCCTGGATCAGTTTGTCCGGTTGGTCACCAGGCGGCGGAAGAGGTGGAGCGACTCGACCATCTTCCGGATCGACGCATGCTCGGCCTGCTGGTGGGCGAGCTCGGGGGCGCCGGGGCCGCAGCTCACGGCGTCGAGGCCCATCGCGGTGAAGCGGCCGACGTCGGTCCACGCCTGCTTCGCCCGCGCGACGCCCGCCAGCGCCACCAACCGGTCGCACCACGGGTTGCCGCTCGCCACCCGTCCGGCCGGCGCCAGGTCCTTGAACGCCACTTCCGCGATCCCCTCGGCGAGCGCGTTCACCTGCGCCCGCGCGTCGTCGGGCGTCCGATCGGGCGCGAAGCGGAAGTTCAGGTTCATCACGCACTCGTCGGGCACGACGTTCTTCGCCTTGCCGCCGCGGATGCCGGTGATCGACATCACCTCGCGATATTCGATCTCGGAGCGACCCGGCGGCGACCAGCGCCGTTCGGCACGCGCCGCCACCCGTTGCAGCAGCGGCAGCGCCGCGTGGATCGCGTTGACGCCGAGCCAGGGCCGCGCCGCATGGGCCGCCTTCCCGCGGACGGTCAACTCCGCGTGCATGGTGCCGAGGCACCCGAGCTCGACCGCATTGCTGGTCGGCTCGACGCACACCGCGAACTTCGCCTCCTGCAGTCCCGGCCAGTCCCGCGCCACCTCGAGCAGCCCCGACTCGGCGAAGGCGATCTCCTCGCGCGCATAGAAGACGAACGCCGGATCGCACACGAGCCGCGCCGGATCGAGCCCCGCCGTGCGCCCCGCAGCAAGTCCGCTCGCCAGCTCCTCGAGCAGCTTCCAGAGCACGGCGAGCCCGCTCTTCAAGTCGCTCGTGCCGAGGCCATGGATGAGGTCGCCTTCGCGCCGCGGCGGCAGGTTCTGGTTCTCCGGCACCGTGTCGAGGTGGCCGCACAGCACGACGCGCGGTCGTCCCGCCAGCGCGGGGAGCGTCGCGATCAGGTTGTCGCCGGTGCGCTGGACCGCGACTCCCGCGACCGCGCGCAGTCGCGCCTCGAGCCAGTCGCACAGCGCCTTCTCGTTGCGGCTGACCGACGGGATCGCCGTGAGCGCCAGGAGGCGCGTCGCGAGCTCCTCGCCGAGAGCCGCGTCCTCGATCGTCGTCGTCGTGCCCATGGAATCGGCCGAGCATAGAGTCACGCCACGGCCGCGCCGCGCATGCGGGCGGCCTCCATTCGGAGCCTCGTCGTGGACTGCACCCCGCCCGCCCGACCGTTCCTCGCCGACCCGCGCCCGGAAGCGCAGTTCCACCCGGCGAAGATGGGCAAGGCGACGCTGTTCCGCGGCGCCGGGCTGCTGGTCGGCCTCAACGCCTTCGAGCCGGGCCAGGCGCATGCCAGCCACGCCCACGCCGGCACCGACAAGCTCTACGTCGTCCTCGACGGCGAAGGCGAGTTCGAGGTGGCCGGCGAGCAGCGTCGCCTCGGTCCGGGCGGCCAGGTCTTCGCCGCGGCGGGAGTGGCGCACGGCGTGCGCAACGTCGGGAGCGGGCGGCTGCTGGTCCTCGCGGTGATGGGACCGCCGCCCGGCGCCGGCTGAGCCGGCCGCGGAAGGGGCCGGGTGCCGCGAGCTATGGTGCTCCGCCCGCTGCGGAGCGCGTCGTGCGCCTGCGGTCGACTCGCCAAGGACCCGCTCGCGCCATGTTCTTCGTCTTCCTCGGCATCGCTTTCGCCGACCTGCTCTTCCTCGCGATCTGGGTCGCCCTCGGCTTCGGCGTGGACGGCGATGCGGCGCGATTCCTGACCCACCAGATCGGCGGGTTGATGGTGGCGATCCTGACCGTGTTCGCCCACAGCGTGACGTTCGTCTACTTCCTCGGCACCGGGCTCGCCGTCAAGGAGGCGCGCCGGAACTGGGGGATCCACGAGGACTACCTGCGGCAGACGCGCCGCTTCAAGCTGAAGGTGTACCCCATCGCGATGGTGGCGATCGGCTTCACCTGCGCCACCGGGATCCTCGGCGGTGCCGCGCGCAGCGGCGATGCGCCGCTCGCCGTCCATCGCTGGCTCGCCTTCGCGACGTTGCTGACCAGCGCCGTCGCGTTCTTCGCGTCGCTCCGTTTCATGCTGCGCAACGGCTACATGATGGCGCTGATCCGCGGCGAGGTCGCCGAGATCAAGGCGGCGGCGGCGCGCGGCGAGCAGGTGGTGCTGCCGGGCGGGGCGAAGCCGGAGCTGCTGAAGACGCCCGAGGAGGTGAAGAAGGCGCCGGCGGGATTCCTCGCGTCGCGGGCGTGCCTCTTCCTCGGGATCAGCACCTGGGGGCTCTACGGATTCCTGGTGCTGCAGCGCGGGACCCACGGGAAGTGGGCCGAGCTCGGCCCGCTCGGGTGGTTGCCGTTCGCGGCGGTGTCGCTGCCGCTGTTGGCGGGCGCGGTGTGGCTGAAGGCGCGGCATCCGTTGCCTTCCGACGTCGATTTCTGAGTTGGAGCTGACGGGCGCAGGCGCCCGCAGCTCAACGAGCGCGCCGGGCAGGCCGCGCGGGGCGCGGCTGCCCTCGCGGGCCTTGCAGCGGACGGACGAGCGCGCGGGGACGCGCGCCGTCCGCCGCTGAAGGCCAACCCAGAGCGGGGAGGGACTGCGCCGTCGAAGGGAGGCGGCGCAGAGAACGAGCGCTGAGCGGCTCGCGGGAGCGGCGAGCGGTAGTTGAGCAGGAGCTGCACCGTCGGTGCTTAGGTCCTGTGGCCGGGCGGCGACCGGCTACGCTCCGTTCGATGTGCGACCCGGCGCGTTGCGGCGTGCGCATCGCGCCGCGCTGCGACCTGCTTCGCTCATGACAAGGAACCCCCGATGCTCCTCGGTGCCCACGTCTCCGTCGCCGGCGGCCTCGAGAACGGGCCGGTCGAGGGCAAGGCGATCGGCGCCGACGTGATCCAGGTCTTCACCCG
>VGYY01000239.1 GCA_016872815.1 Planctomycetota bacterium | reverse complement strand
GCCGCCGCCCTTCCCGCGCGCCACCTGCCACAGCGCGAACGTCGCGTGACGACGCGTCGCGGCGTCGCCGGCGTGCAGCGCGAGGTTGCGCAGCAGCCCGACGTCGCCGCGCGCTGCCAGCGCGTACTGCGCCTCCTGCCGGACCCGCTGGTCGCGGTGGGCCAGCAGCTGCGCCAGCGCCGACGTCCCCGCGCGCGCGATCCCGCCGCCGAGCAGCGTCGCGATCGTCCGCGTGGCCGGCGCGCCGGTGACCGCCGGATCGTGGATCCGCCAGACGCGGCCGCGCTTCTGCTGCACCCAGCCGCTCACCCAGTCGCTGACGTAGAGCGCCCCGTCGGCGCCGAACTCGCAATCGGTGGCGAGGATCCCGCGCTCGACGAACGGCCGCTCGAACGCGATCCGGTGGCCGGCGCCGACCCGCTCGGTCCGGAACGCCATCACCACCGTCGATTCCCACTGCCCGGTGAAGTCGCAGATGAGGAAGCTGCCGGCGAAGTCGCCCGAAAGCAGCCCGCCCGGATCGCGCGTCAGCCCCGACGGGCCGCGCACGAGGTTGCGCACGCACGGCACGATCCAGTTCGGCTGTCCGGCCTGCGCCGGCTTCCACATCGCCTCCTCGTTCCAGGCGCTGCGCGGCGTGCGGGTGCGCGCCCACTGCCAGCCGAGGTTCCAGCCCGAGTCGCCGCCGTCGACGATGTGGACCAGGCGCGCCTGGTCGCCGCCGTCGGAGTTGTTGTCGACCGTGAAGAGGTCGCCGAACTCGTCGAACTGCAGCTCCTGCGGATTGCGCAACCCGGTGTGGAACAGCTCGAGGCCGCTGCCGTCCGGCTCGCAGCGCAGCACGGCGCCCGCGTCCGGGAGATCGAGCAGCCGGTCGTCCGGCGTGCGGACGCTCAGGCCCCGGTCGCCGCAGGAGAACCAGAGCCGCCCGTCGGGGCCCATCCGCAGCCCGTGGAGGTCGTGACCGACGAAGGCGTAGTGGACGCCGTAGCCGGTCGAGAGGACGGTCCGCTCCTCGGCGTGGCCGTCGCCGTCGCGATCGGCGAGGCGCCAGAGGTTCGGCATGTCGGTGAACCAGACCGCGCCGTCGCGCCAGAGCACGCCGGCCGCCACCCCGTCGGCGAGATCGTCGAACCGATCGGCGAAGACGGAGGACCAGTCGACGCGACCGTCGCGATCGGTGTCGCGCAGCAGCCGCACCCGCTCGCTCTCGCGCCGGAACACCTTGTGGTCGCCCGGCGCAAGCCGCGTCACCCACGCCACCCGGTCGGCGACCGTGCGCGCCGCCAGGTCGTCCTCGACCCAGTCCGGCCAGTCGCGCATGTCCAGCACCTGGCTATCGCGGCGGAAGGTCTCGACGACGTAGCAGTCGCCGTTCGGCGCCAGGTCGAGCGCCACGAGGTTGGCGCAATGCGGCTCCGCCGCGAACAACTCGACCGCCATCCCCGCTGGCACCTTGATCCGCGGCAGCGCCTGCGCCGCCTGCCCGTCGTCCGCCTCGACCTGCGGCGCGTAGCCGGACGGGCTGCCGATCACCTGGTCGGAGCCGCCGACGAGCGGCTGCGCGACCAGCAGCGGAAGCGGCAGCAGCGAACGAATCAGCGAAAGCACCATCGACGACCTCGCCCGAGGCGCGGCGCGCAGGCCGCAGAAGGGCCGGGCAGGCTACCGCCACCCGGGACCGCGCGCATCCGAACCGGAACAACTGATCCAGGAACAGTTTGTCCGAACAACTGTTCCTGGAACGGTTTGTCCGGTCCATCCACGCGCCGCGGCGCAGCACGAAGGCGCACAGGCTCTCCTGGCCGGTCTCCATCGGAACCACTGCCGCGGCGCCCGGTCCCCCCGCCGCTGCTTCGACCTGCCATCGCGCGTAGAGCCGATACGCGACGACCGCATCCCGCGGCCCAAGCGCCGCTGCCAACACGCTTGCGTCGATCCGGTTCGCGGCGAGACTTCCACCCCCGAGCTCCCTGCCGAGCGCGACAAGCTGTTCCTCGAGCGCTTCACGCCGCTCGCGCGCCCGTCGGAACTCGTCGCTCCCGGTCCCCTTCGCCGCGACGTCCGCCAGCGCCTCGCAGCTTGCCGCGAGCTCTTCGCGCAGCGTTCCATACTCCGCCGCCCCGGCCGCCGCCCGCATCATTCGCGCCGAACCCAATGCCGCGCCGCGCGTGGTCTCCGAGAGCGCGAACGCGGGCATCTCGAGCTCGCGCGAAGCCCGGAAGGCTCCGAACCCGCCGGCCATGGAAAGCGATTGGTCCAGCCCTTTCGCCAGCTTCGAGCACCGCTCCTCCGCCTCGCGCGGCGCGGCCTCGAGGAGCAGCAGTTGCGCCGCACGTCGCTCGGCGTCGGAGCGAGCCGTGAGCAGCTCGACGCATCTCTCCCTCTCCCCGCCACTCTCTCTCGTGGACGCGCACGTGTGCTCCTCAACGATCGTGACGGCGAGGTCCCCCCGCGCCGATTGGAGAGCGGGGTGCTCATCGGGCAGCGTGCGCAGCCGATGCTCGAGTGCGTGCCTCCGTGCCGACTCGGTGGGCCGGAGGATCGAGAGGCCGTTCGTCTCGTACCCCAGATTCCAGATCGTCGCCGCCACGAGCTCGCTCGCGCGGCCGGCATCGAGGTCGCCTGCCTCGCGCAGACGCTTCACTTCCGCGACGGCGAGTTCCGGCTGCTTGGCGTCCGTCCGTGTCGCGTCCGTCTCCGGCGCCGCGATCGCGCACAGCTCGAACTTGCCGAGCGCCTCACCCTGAGCGACCGCGATGATCACGACGAGCTCGCGCCCCGGCTCTACCTCGAGCCGCACTTACGGCGTCTTGCCGCCGCCGGAATCGTCGTCCTCGCCGAGCAGATCGCCGTCGGGCGTCTCGACGCGCAGGAAGAGGTCGAGCTCGCCGGCGCCCTTCGGCCACAGGTGCAGCGTTCCTGAGAACTTCACCGACAGGTCCAGCGGTTCGCCGCGACCGTGACCTTCGAGCGGGGTATCCGTCGCGTCGATGTCGATCGGCATGACGCGATCGAACGGCGTCGGCGGGAAGGGCTCGAACGTCTGCGGAGCGAGCGCGAGAAGCAGGGCGAGCATGGCAGAGGACCAATGCGGTTACGGAAAGCCCACCGGATCGGGCCGTCAATGTATGGAGAGCCGCAACCAGTCCACAGGGTGCGACCGTCGAATGGCTCTCCAACGGAGTCTCGACGCTGCCTGCGCGCAGGAAACCGCTTTCACGAGGCGCAGCTCGGCCGCCCGAAGCTCCGGCTGACGGACGCCGATCGTGTTCGGCTTGCCGTGCGCGGCATCGCGCTCGGCTGGCGCGCGGCCTACCGCTTGAGGCCTTGCTCGAGCTTCAGCTCCACCTCCGCGAAACCGCAGCCGGCCGGCTGGGGTGCGCCGTCGCTGAAGGCGATCACTTCGAGTTCGATCTTGCGCACCACGATCGGGAGGGGGAGGGCAAGGCGCACCTTGCGTTTCGCGCGCTCGCCGGCGGGCGGCTCGAGCACCAGTTCGTGCGCAGGGGCCTTGCCGTTGAAGGTCACCTTCACCTTGGCCGGCCACGGCCGGTCGGTGCCGACGCGCAGCGGGGTCAGCAGCAGCACGTTGGCGCGCACCGCTTTCACGAGTTCGATCAGCAGCTTCGGCTTCTGGTCCTCGCCCTTGGCGCACCAGCCGTGCGCCAGCAGGCCGTCGACCGCGCGCGTCGCCGCCCAATAGTCGTCCCACTGGCTCGACGCCGTGACCGTCGGCTTCTGTTGCGCCAGCAGGTTCTTGCGCGGATCGCGCGAATACTCGAGCACCACCGGGTCCTGCACCTCGGTCACTTCCACCGTCAGCAGCGACGACTCGAGCACCTGCTCGGCCGCCGGCGAGTCGCCGTACGCGGGCGCCATCAGCGTCAATCGCGCCAGCAGCGAGTACTGGCCTGGCAGCTCGAACTTGTGCTGGCCACCGAAGCGCTCCTTGCCGCACGGCTGGCCCGGATCGCGCGCGATGGTCGCGACGACCTTGCCGTCGTCGTGGCCGGCGATGCCGAACGCCGTCCACTCGACCTGCTTCACCCGCAGCCCGCGCCCCTTCTCGCCCGGCCACTCGTACGCCTCGAGCTCGGCCGCGCCGAAGCTCGAGATCCAGAAAGTGATCGGCGAGTCGCCGCTGGCCCGCAGCGAGAGCGGCTGGTTCGGGTCGTCGTCCCCCCACGCCTTCACCGCCCGCGAGGACTTCCCCGAGCTCGACGCAGTGGCGCGATTGAGGAACAGGAGCGCCCACGCCGTGCTGCCGAGCGCGCCGGCGCCCAGCGGCGGCCACGCCCCCTTCGCCTCCTGGCGATCGACCAGCCAGCGCGCCCCCTCGCGGTACCAGCGCCGTCCGCCGAACTCCTCGGTCTGCAGCAGCGCGCCGAGCCGCTCGAGACCGTAGAGGTAGTAGTAGGTCCACTCGCCGCCCCCGCGCGGGTTGGCGTCGACGGCGAAGTTCTGGCCGACCCACTCGCCGCCGCGCTTGGCCAGCGCCATCAACCCGCCGAGCTTGCTCTTGCCGCGCAGCTGCTCGTCGGCGATGGCGAGGATCGCGGCGCCGGCGGTGGTCATGCTGCCGGTGGCGACGACGCCCGGGTAGTAGCGGAAGCCCAGCGGCGAGTAGACGCCGCCGCCCGAATCGTCCTGCGTCGCCAGCGCGAACTGCGCCGCCTTCTCGAACGCCTCGGCCGGCACCTTGATCCCGCTCTGCGCCGCCGCCCGCAGGCCGAGCACGCCGTACTGGGTGTTCGACAGGTCGTTGCCGCCGAGGGTCGGGCTGTAGCAGAACGCGCCGCTCGGCAGCTGGTTCTTCAGCAGCGTCTCGAGCAGCTCCTTCATCCACGGCTCGACCGCCGGATCGTTGGTCGCGTGCAACGCCAGGAGGAGGCAGCCGAGCGAGTAGGTCTCGAGCGTCCGCCCGCACTTCATCCACTCGAGCGCCCGCTCGATCGACGGGTGGTCCTTGCGCACGCCGCTCTTCAGCAGGGCGTAGACCATCAGCGCGGTGCCGCCATTGCGGTAGCCGGTCTGGTTGATGTCCCACGAGCCATCGAGCAGTTGCTCCGACAGGAGCCAATTCACGCCGCGGTCGATCGCGCCGTTGATGCGCGGCTGGACCGCCGACCAGTCGACCTCGTCGCCGGCGGCCACGGCCCGCACTGGCGGCGGCGAGGCGGCGGCACGGGACCGGAAGCCGCCGGCCGGGGCGGCGAGCGCCAGCCCGCCGGCCGCAGCGATCACCCCTCCGATCGACATCGCCGCCGCCATTCGCCGCGTGCGCATGAGTCAGCTGCCGCCGACCTTGGGGTCGATCTGCAGCTCGACCTCGGCGAAGCCGACCGCCTTGTCGTTGTTCGGACTCTCGCTCTTGCTCAGCACCTTCACCTCGAGCTTGCGCACCACCACCGGCGCGGTCAGCCGCAGCCGCAGCTTGCGCTGCTCCTCGGTGACCGGCACGTCGACCAGGAGCGGCGGCTGCTTGTTGTTGAGGGTGATCGCCAATTTGGTAACGCGCGACTGCCAGCTGTCGCCGATCCGCGCCGGGGTCAGGACGATGGTGGACGCCCGGACCGGCTTCTCGAGCTCGAGCGTCAGCGTCGGGATCGGGTCGTCG
This sequence comes from Planctomycetota bacterium, assembly GCA_016872815.1. Lineage (GTDB taxonomy): Bacteria > Planctomycetota > B15-G4 > B15-G4 > SIAN01 > SIAN01. The sequence continues at coordinate 664 of VGYY01000239.1, read as the reverse complement.
CTGGCCGCCGCCCAGCCGCGGCATTGCAGGTTGTCGAAGGCGCGATCGGGGCTCCAGTCGCCGTTCAGCGTGGTCGACCCCCGCGCCGTGAACTTCGTCCCGACCAGCAGGTTGCGGCCCGGGTCCTTCGCGCACTGGATCAGCTCGGGGTCGACCGCCTCCTCGATCCGCACGGCGAGCGGCGCCGCCTCCAGCACGACGACGTTCGGGGGCGCGTCGGCCGCGACCGGCGGCGCGTTCAGCGTCGCCCGCGCCCGCACGGTGTACTCGCCCGGCAGCGAGAAGCTCCACTGTGCGCCGAACCGCTCGCGGCCGCACGGCTGACCGCCGTCCTTCTCGATCGTGGCGATCAGCTTCTCGCCCGGCCCGAGTTTCTCGCCGGCGATGAACCACTCCACCTTCGCCACGCGCAGCCCGCGCTCCTTCTCCTCGGGCCACTCGTGCGCGGCAAGCTCGGCGGCGCCGAAGCTCGAGACCCACATGGTGAGCGGCGTGTCGCCCGACGCGCGCAGGCTGACCGGCTGCGCCGGATCGTCGCCGCCGTAGAGGCGAACGCGGCCGCTGGTCTTGCCCGACGCCGGCGCGGTGGCGCGCTGCAGGAACAGCAACGCGAAGCAGGTGTCGATCGGGTGGTCGCCGTAGCTCGAGCCCCACTGCCCCTTGT
>VGYY01000238.1 GCA_016872815.1 Planctomycetota bacterium | reverse complement strand
ACGTAGCCGGTGGCGCGCGCCTGCGCCAGCGCGCGAGCATCGCTCGTGTCCGCCGGCGCGAAGTCGCCCGCCGCCTCGACGAACGGCGCCGCGGCCTCCGCCTCGTCGAGCGCAAGCGACAGCATCGCGCGCATCGCGTCCGCTCCCGTCGGCGGCGCCGTGGTGCTGCCGTCCGCAGCCAGGTGCAGCAACCGCTCCCCGGCGACCGAATCGCGCTCGAGGCGCCACGCCCCGCCCGCCTCCGCCGGTCGCCAGGCGACCGAGAGCCGCCGTGCGAGGAGCGTGGCGTCCCTGCCGTGGGCGATCACGTGGTCGACGAGGTCGACCGGCACGTACCGCTGCGCCACCAGCGCCGGCGGCGTGCGATCAGGGGACGGCGACCAGTCGGGCAGGCGCTGGTCGGCGATCTCGTCGATCCACGGCTTGATGGCGGTCAGCGCCACCGGCTCGGGAATCCGCGCCGGCCGGACCCGTCCGGGGTAACGCACCACCAGCGGCACGCGCAGCAGCGCCTCGTTCAGCGACAGCTGGTGATCGACCTCGCCGCCCTCGCCCAGCATCTCGCCATGGTCGGATGTCACGATGAGCAGCGTGTCGTCGGCGACGTCGTGCCGATCGAGCAGGGCCAGCAGTTCGCCGAGGCGCGCATCCGCGGCGCGCACCTCGCCGTCGTAGAGCGCCGCCAGGCCGGCGCGGTCGGCGTCGTCGACTTGCTCCTTTCCGGCCAGGACGTCCTGCAGCAGGTTGCCGTTGGCGGCCAGCCGCCGCGCGCCGGGCCCGGCCTCGCCGAACTGCCGGTCGTATGGCGGCGGCGGCGCGTACGGCAGGTGGGCGTCGGCGTAGTTGACGAACAGGAAGAAGGGCTGGCGCTCGTCGCGGCGCGCGAGCCACGCATCGATCTCGGCATTGGCGATGCCCGAATCGGCGAGTCCGCGGTGGCGGTCGCGCAGCGTCCACGTCTCGAGGAACGTCGTGAACCCCTGCGCCAGGTTCCACAGGGCCGACGCATTCGCGTTGGTGGTCACGCCAAAGGTCTCGCGCTTGGCGGCGGCGAGCCGTTCGGCCAGCGTGTCGAAGCGGTCGAGCAGCCAGCGGTGCTCCCAGTGGCAGCCGTGCTGCGACGGCAGCAGTCCCGTGAACAGCGACGCGTGGCTCGGCAGGGTCCACGGTGACACCGCCCGCGCCTGCTCGAACAGCAGCCCCTCCGCCGCCAGGCCGGTGAGATGCGGCGTCGTCGGTCGCTCGTACCCATAGGCCGAGCAGTGGTCGGCGCGCACCGTGTCCAGCACCACCAGCACCACCGACGTGGCCCGCTTCGGCCGCTCGATCCACATCACCACGACCAGGCCGATCAGGAGCAGCACCGCCATCCCGAGCGCCATGCCGACCATGCCCGCGCCCCGGTCGCCCCGGGGCCGGAATTGACGAATCCGGGCGCTTCGGGCAAGCTCCCGCACCCTTTTTTCCGGCCCATGGACGCCACGACGACCGACGGGAGCCCTCCCGCGGCGCACCTGGGCGGCCGGGGACGGACCGCACGAGTCCCGGTTCGACGGGGCGGGCTCCACCAGCGGTTTCCAACTCCCGAGGTTCGTCATGGCCAACACACCCGCCCAAGGCACGGCACTCGACCTTCCCAACCTTCGCAACTTCGGCATCATCGCCCACATCGATGCGGGCAAGACGACGGTTTCCGAGCGCATCCTCTTCTTCACCGCGCGCACCCACAAGATCGGCGAGGTGCACGACGGCGCGGCCACGATGGACTACCTCGAAGAGGAGCGCAAGCGCGGCATCACCATCACTTCGGCCGCGACCTCCTGCCGCTGGAAGAACATCTCGATCAACCTGATCGACACCCCCGGCCACGTCGACTTCACCGCCGAGGTCGAGCGCAGCCTGCGCGTGCTGGACGGCGCCTGCGTCGTGTTCGATGGCGTGTCGGGCGTCGAGGCGCAGTCGGAGACGGTGTGGCGCCAGGCCGACAAGCACAAGGTGCCGCGGATCTGCTTCATCAACAAGCTCGACCGCCTCGGCGCCGACTTCGACGCCTGCCTCGATTCGATCGAGAAGCGCCTCGGCGCGCGGCCGGTCCCGGTGCAGATCCCCTGGGGCAGGGAGAAGGAACTGCACGGGATGATCGACCTGCTCAAGCTGAAGGCGATCCGCTTCGACGGCGACAAGGGCGAGAAGATCGTCGAGGTCGATATCCCCGCCGAGTACGTCGAAGCCGCCAAGGCGCGGCGGGAGAAGCTGCTCGAGGCCGCCGCCGAGTGCGACGACTCGATCCTCGAGCGTTTCCTCGACGGCAAGGAGATCCCCGTCGCCGAGATCAAGGAGGCGCTGCGCAAGGGCTCGATCCAGTCGCGCTTCTTCCTGGTCTGCGGCGGCTCGGCCCTGAAGAACGTCGGCGTGCAGCTGATGCTCGACTGCGTGGTGGACTACCTGCCCTCCCCGATCGACATCACCAAGATCGGCGGCACCGATCCGGACGACACCACGAAGAAGATCGAGGTCAAGCTGAATCGCGACGCGCCGTTCGCCGCGCTGGCGTTCAAGACCATCACCGACCCGAACGGCGACCTCACGTTCATCCGCGTCTACTCGGGCCAGCTCGAGCAGGGCACGCAGATCTACAACCCGGGCAAGCGGCAGCGGGAGCGCGTCGGCCGCATCTACAAGATGCACGCCGCCCTGCGCGACCCGATCGAACGGGTCGAAGCGGGCGACATCGCCGCCGTGGTCGGGCTGCGCAACACCCTCACCGGCGACACCATCTGCAACGAGGACCACCCGATCCTGCTCGAGAAGATCGTCTTCCCGGAGCCGGTCATCACCATGTCGATCGAGCCGGCGAGCCGCGGCGACCGCGAGAAGCTCTCCGACACGCTCGCCAAGCTCGCCCGCGAGGATCCGACCTTCCGCTGGTTCACCGACGAAGAGACGGAACAGACCATCATCGGCGGCATGGGCGAGCTCCACCTCGACGTGCTGAAGAACCGCATCACGCGCGACTTCAAGGTCGACGCGCGCGTCGGCGAGCCGGAAGTGGCCTACCGCCAGACGCTCGAGAAGCCGGTGGACATCGAGGCGAAGCACATCAAGCAGTCGGGCGGCCACGGCCAGTACGCCGTCGTGCGCGTCAAGTTCTCGCCGTCGGTCGAGCCGGGCGTCCACTTCGAGAACGACATCGTCGGCGGCTCGGTGCCGAAGGAGTTCATCCCGGCGGTCAAGAAGGGGATCGAGAACTACGCCGAGACCGGCGGCGAGCTGCGTTACACCTACCTCGGCATCGTGGCGTCGCTCTACGACGGCAAATACCACGAAGTCGACTCGAGCGAGATGGCGTTCCGCGCGGCCGGCGTGCTGGCGATGCGGATGGCGGCCGAAGGCAACCGCCGCATCTACGAGCCGACCATGAAGTTCGAGGTGCAGGTGCCGGAGGAGTTCCTCGGCGAAGTGATCGGCGACCTGAACTCGCGGCGCGCCGCCATCAGCGACATGGAGTCGCGCGGCAACCTGCGCGTGCTGACCGGCAAGGTGCCGGTGGCGGCGATCTTCGGCTACTCGACCACGCTGCGCTCGCTGACCCAGGGGCGCGGCACGGCGTCGATGGAGCCCGACGAGTACCAGCCGGTCCCGCGCGCGATGGCCGAGGAGATCGAGGCCAAGCGCATCAAGTGGCTCGAGGCGCGCAAGAAGAAGTGACGCGGCGCCGGCGGTCGCCTGACGGCGTCGCGATCGGTTCGAGATCTTCACGGGGCGAGGCGCGCACGAGCGCACCTCGCCCCGCTTCGTCGCGTCGAGGTCCGCCGAACCCGCGCGAACGGCGCCATGGCCGGCGCGCGGTCGATCGCCGGCGGTTCAGCGCTGGCGCGGGAACGCGGGGGGCAGCGGCGTGACGCGCGCCAGCTTCGTCCCGCGCGGCAGCGGCGGCCGGGAGTTGTCGATCTCGAGATAGCCGAGCTGGTTCAGGATCTTCAGCTCGACCGAAGAGAGCGGCGGCGGCGGCGGGCCGCACTCGGCCAGCGCGAGCCAGCGCGCGAGGCGCCCCTGCGGGCCAAACAGCGCGTCGTAGCGCGCGATCGCCTGCGCCACCGCCGGGTCGCCGCTGCGGGCGAGGTCGTTGCGTTCGCCCGGGTCCGCGCGCAGGTCGAAGACCCGGCCGCTGACCGCCCCGGCGACGCGGTCCGAGCCGGCCGCGGCACCGCCGTCGGCACCCTCCTTGAGGCGGTACTCCTGCGTGACCAGCACCTTGAACCGATCCGTGATCAACGCGAACGAATAGACCGGTCGCTGGCGGTCCTGCCACTGGTTGACCAGGAACGCGATCGCCTCCCGGTCGTCGCTCGGCCCGCCGTCGAGCCGCGCCCGCAGCGACTCGCCCCACATGCCATGGCGGAGCTCGCCGCGCAGCGCGCCGGGGAAGCGCTCGTCGTAGAAGCCGACGCGCTCGCGCACGCCGCAAAGATCGACCAGCGTCGGCGCGACGTCGGCGATCGACACCCGGCCGCCGATCCGGCGCCCCGCCTCGATCACGCCCGGCCAGCGCATCATCAGCGCCATCGAGAGCGTCGACTGGAACAGGTTCTGGCGGTGGCCCTTGCCGCCGTGATCGAAGAACTCGTCGCCGTGGTCGCTGACGACCACCACGATCGTGTCGCGCGCGAGGCCGAGTTGGTCGAGCTGCTCGAGCACCCGCCCCAGCTGGTGGTCGGTCCAGCGGATCTCGCCGTCGTACCAGGAGAGCACGCCGGCAAGGTCCTCCGCGCTCATGCGCGGGTGGATCTCCTTGCTCTCGAAGAATCGCTCGCCTGAGAGGCGCGGTCGCTCGCCGCCGGGCCAGAAGGCGCGCGCCCAGCTCTCCTCCGGCGGCGTGAAGTCGTAGTGGATGTCGAAGTAGTGGAGGAAGAGGAAGAACGGTCCCTTCGCCTGCGCAGCGAGCCAGGCGATGCCCTGATCGCTGACGCGCTTCGCCGACGCCGTCGCGTGGTAGCTCACCTCGACCTGCAACGCGATCTGGCCGGCCGCCTGCTGCAGTCCGCCGGCCGGATGGGCGCCCTCGGCTGCCCGCGCGGCGGCCTCGGCCAGGAGGTCCTCCTCGACGCCCGCCGCGTTCTCCCAGACGTCGAAGCCGTCGCCGAAGCCGTAGCTCGGGCCGAGGTAGGGGCCGGAATAGAAACCGCCGGTCGCGTAACCGGCGTCGGCCAGCAACTGCGCCAGTTGCACCCGCGACCGCGTCGCCCCGTAGCCGTCGTTCAGCACGCCATGCACGAGATCGGGCATCCCGCTCATCAGCGCGTGGTGCGATGGCAGGGTCCAGGTCGTGGTCGACACCGCGTCGGTGAAGAGGGCGCCGGCGGCGGCGACGGCGTCGACGTTGGGGCTGGTCTTCTCCCCGGTCCGCGTGCGGTGGCCGTAGCAGCCGAGATGGTCGGGACGCAGGCTGTCGAGCGAGATGAGCAGGACGTTGGGGTGCGCCGGTCGCGGTCGCTGCGGCTCGAGCGCGCCACCGCCGCCGGCGTCGCCGTTCCCGTCGCAGGCGCATGGCAGCAGCAACGTGGCCGCCACCAGCGCCGGCAGCGCCGCCCGCGCCGATCCGCGCAACGCCGCCGGTGCGCCGGCCCTGGCGACATCGTTGCGCACGATGCCGGCCCGGCAACCGCGGCCGTAGGATGACTCGACCTTGTCCATGGAGCGGGAAACCGATTCTGCGGGAGCGTGGGGAGCGTCGCAAGGCGCGATCCCATCGCGGCGCGCCGCACGCTGGCTGCCGCTGCTCGCGCTGCCGTACGCACTGCTGGTCGCGTGGCTGCTCGCGCGACAGGCCGACCTGCCCGGGCTGCTGCACGACGACGGCGTCTACGTCGCGATGGCGCGCGGGATCGAACAGGGGCTCGGACCGATCGACACGCACCTCGGCGCGGACGCGCGGACCGCTCGCTTCCCGCCGCTCTATCCGCTCGTGCTGGCGGCCACGCGCAGACTGCTCGGCGTTGCGCCGGACGGCGTCGCCGGCAGCTCGCGCTGGGTCGCGCTGAACGGCCTCTTCCTCGGCGTCGCCGGCGCGACCTTCCTGCACTGGCTGCTCGCCTGGCGGCGCGTCGCTCCGCTCGTCGCGCTGGCCGTCACCGCCGCCGCCTTCACCGCGCCGACCCTGCTCGGCCTCTCCCAGCACCTGATGAGCGAGCCGCTCTTCCTCGCCCTGCTGGTCGTAGCGCTCTGGCTGCATGAACGCGCGCTCGGCAACGGCGCGCCGGCGCCCGGACGCGCCCGCACCGTGGCCGCGGCCCTGGTGATCGGCTTGCTGCCGGCGACCCGCACCCTCGGCGCCGCGGCGCTGCTGGC
>VGYY01000237.1 GCA_016872815.1 Planctomycetota bacterium | reverse complement strand
TGGCGGAAACGAGCGCGGCGCGGGCGCGGCGCGGGCGCGGGTGGCGCGCTCAGCTGCCGCCGCGCGCCTCTTCGCGGAGCAGGCGCAGGTCGCGCACGAACTGCGCGATCGCCTTGCGGTCGTCCTCGACGATGTCACCGAACTCGGCGGTCACCTTGATCCCGTCCTTGGTCCGCTCGGCCGTCCGGATCGTGCACGGGAAGTCGAAGTAGTAGGCGCGCATGAACAGCGGCAGACGGAACTTCGCCTTGATCGCCGCACCGACCGGGAAGAGGGACGTCTCGCCGCCGGCGAGGAAGGCGATCGAGTTCTCCTCGAGCGAGGCCATCTTGGCCATGCCGCCCACCTCGGCGTAGCGCTTGTGCTGAGCGGCGTCGTTGAAGCGGATCAGGACGGCGTTGTCCGCCGGGACGTCGACCTGCTCGTGCCCGTTCGCGCGCAGCGCTGCCGCCGCCTCCGCGTCGTTGGCGTGGCTCTTGATCAGCGCCGCGAGTCCGAGCAGTTCCATCGTCTCCTTGACCCGCGCGCTCGGCTCGGAGAGGACGAGGTCGCCGCCCATCCCGCGCAGCCGCTTGCGCGCCTTGATCAGGCTGCCGACCGCCGTCGAGTTGATGAACAGCACGAGGCGCATGTTCACCGCGACGTGGCCGGTCCCCGACTGCACCAGCGACTCGATCTGCTCGAGGAACGGGTTCGCGGCGAAGGCGTCGAAGTCGCCGGTGAGGGTGAGGCAGGCGACGCGCTGGTCGAGGATGGTGCGCTGGATCTTCATGACGTCTCCCGGTTTCAGGGCCGCGGCGGCCGGCTGAGGCGGAGCATTGTGCCGGGGGGCGAACCACCGTCAAGGAAGCGGGCAGTGCGGCGGGGCTGCCGTGATCGCTGCCGCCGCCGGTCGCCGTCGCAGCCGCCGCGGTATCGTCCGGCCCGCCTCGTAGCTCCGGTCGCGGCGATCGGTGACGCGGCGCTCGATCGCCCCCCAACTGCGGATGCGTCCCCTGGCCTCCCCGTTCAAGAACCTCTTCTCGAAGCTCGGTCGGAAGGAGACGCCGTCGCCGGCGCCGTCGCGGCCGCAGCCGTCGCCCGCGTCCCTCCCGGGCGAGATTTCGTCGATCCTGACCGGCGACGACCGCGTCGACAGCCTCAACATCAAGCTGCTGCTCGAGACGATGGCCGACCTGATCTCCGACCACGATCCGGCGGGACTGGTCCGCAAGATCGTCGATCGCGCGCTCAAGGCGGTCCGCGCCGAGCGGTGCATCCTGCTGCTGCGGGATGGTGGCGACGCGCTGCGGATCGCGGTCGCCCTGGATGATCGCGGGCGCGATCTCGGCGACCAGTTCCGCTACTCGAAGACGCTGGCGCAGAAGGCGCTCGAGCAGTCGGAGTGCCTGATCCGCAGCATCGGCGACAGCGACGCCGTCGACCTGTCGGCGTCGATCGTCGATCTCAAGCTGCGCGCGGTCATGTGCGTGCGCCTCAGCTTCAAGGACGAGGTGACGGGGGTCATCTACGTCGATTCGCGCGCCACCGAGCGCACCTTCAACTCGAAGGACTCGCGCTTCTTCGAGGCGCTGGCGCGCGCCATCTCGATCGTGCTGGAGAACGCCCGGCTGCTGCGCGCCGCGCTCGAGCGCGAGCGCCTGCAGCGCGCCATCGAGCTCGCGCGCGAGGTGCTGGTCAAGCTGCTGCCCAGGGATCCGATGGGGGTCCCCGGTTTCGACATCGCCGGGCTGTCGCTGCCGGCCGAGTCGGCGGCCGGCGACTACTACGACTTCGTGCCCTGCCCGGACGGGCGGGTCGGGCTGGTGATCGGCGACGTGACCGGGCACGGCATCGGACCGGCGATGGTGATGACCGGCGCCCGTTCGGCGCTGCGCATCCTGTTCGAGGACAAGGCGCTCGACGAGGCGGCGATCCTGAGCCGGCTGAATGCGCGGCTGGTCGAGGACCTCGGCGACGGCCGCTTCATGTCGCTGCTGGTCGGCCGTCTCGACGTGGCGAAGCGCGTGGTCACCTGGGCCAACGCCGGGCAGAACCCGCCGATCGTGCTGCGCGCCGACGGGAAGGTGGAGACCTGCGGCGGCGCCGGACTCGCGCTCGGGATCGAGGCGAACGTCGCCTACCAGTGCCGGCCGCCGCTGCAGCTGCAGCCCGGCGACCTGCTGCTGTGGCTCACCGACGGGTTGGTCGAGGCGCGCAGCCCCGATGGGCACGAGTTCGGCGAGGCGCGCGTGGTCGAGTTGCTGCGGCGCCACCGCGACCTGCCGGCGCGCCAGCTGGTGGCGAAGCTGCGCGCCGCGGTCGTTGCGCACGCCGGGCGCGAGCAGCAAGACGACGACGTCACCTTGCTGGTGGTGCGCGCGCTGTGAGCGCCGATCTGGTGCTGCGCGACGTGCGGGTGCCCGCGGCGGCGCTCGCTGAAGGGGGGCGCGGCGAGCCGGTGCGGGTCGACGTCGCCATCACCGGCGAGCGGATCGCCGCGGTCGGCGCCGGCCTACCGGCGGGGCGGGCCGAGCTCGCAGGCGGCGGCGCCCTGCTGCTGCCGGGGTTGATCGACAACCACGTCCACTACCGCGAGCCGGGCGCCAGCTGGAAGGAGGGCTACGTCACCGGCACCGCCGCCAGCCTGCGCGGCGGCGCGACGACGATCGGCGAGATCCAGAACAACGCGCCGCTGGTGGAGACGGCGGAGCAGTGGCGGGCGAAGGTGGCGTCGCTCCGCGGCCGTGCCGCGAATCGGGTGCTCGCGTACGGCTGCGCCACCCGGGACAACCTGGCGACCGTGCGCGAGCTGGCCGCCGCGGCCCCGGGCATCAAGGTGTTCCTCGCCGCCGATGGCGCGCTCGAGGTCAGCGAGCGCTCCGCGCTGCGCGCGATCTTCGCCGAGGTCGCGGCGGTCGACGGGTTGCTCGTCGTGCATGCCGAGCTCGGCCCGCTGGTGCGTGCCGGCGTCGCCCAGTGGGGCGATCGCGCGGCCGACTTCCATCGCGCGCGCAGTCCGGAGGCGGAGCGCGCGGCGATCGACCTGTGCAACGAGCTGTCGGCCGAGACCGGCGCGCGCGTGCACTACTTCCACGTCTCCTCCGCGCTGGCAGCCGAGGCGATCCGGGCCGGCAAGGCGCGCGGACTGCCGCTCTCCGGCGCCGCCTGCGCCCACTACCTGCTGTTCACGGACGCGGACGTCGCCGCGCGCGGCGCGCTGCTCAAGTGCAACCCGTCGATCAAGACGGCGGCCGATCGCAGCGCGCTCCGCGCCGCGGTGCGCGACGGCACGCTCGACGTGATCCAGAGCGACCACGCGCCGCACCCGCGCGCCGAGAAACTGGAGCGGCCGTTCCGCCAGGCGCCGTCAGGGATCCCGGGCGCCGACCTGTTCCTGTCGCTCTGGCTCGAACTGGTCGATGCGGGCGTGCTGACGCTCGACTCGCTGGTCGAGCGCGGCTGCAGCGGGCCGGCGCGGCTGCATCGGTTGTCCGATCGCGGACGCATCGCGCCGGGCCTCCTCGCCGACCTGGTGCTGGTGGAGGAGCACGACTGGACCGTGGCCGAGGCCGACTTCGCCTCGAAGGCGAAGCAGTCGCCGTACGTCGGGCGCCGGCTGCGCCGGCGCACGGCGAAGGTCTGGGTCGGCGGGCGGCTCGCGTTCGATCGCGCGCAGGCCGAGGACCTCGTCGCACGCGAGGCGGCCGCGCCCCCGCCGCTCGAAGCGCCCGGCGCCGACGCGAAGGGCGGCTGCTGCTGATGGCCGCGTGGAGCTACCACGGTCCGAAGGTCACGGTCGACGCGATCGTCGTCCGTGACGGGCGGATCCTGCTGATCGAGCGGCTCCACCCGCCGCCCGGGTTCGCGTTGCCGGGCGGCTTCGTCGACCGGGATGAGACCGTCGAGCAGGCGGTCTGCCGCGAGACGATCGAGGAGACCGGGCTCACGGTGACGCGGCTGCGCCAGCTGCACTGCTACAGCGATCCGCGCCGCGATCCGCGCCAGCACACGGCCGGGGTGATCTTCGAGGTCGAGACGACCGGCGAGCCGATCGCCGGGGACGACGCCGGCGCCGTGCGCTGGTTCCCGCTCGACGCCCTGCCGCCGCTCGCCTTCGACCACGGCGCGATCGTCGAGGACTTCCGCGTCCGCCGCTACCCGGGCGGGGAGTTCGAGCCCGCGCCGGCGCGCTCCCGTCAGTAGCCGAGCGCGTCGAGGTCGGGGCTGCGCAGGCCGCCCGGAAGGGCGGCGGCGGGGAGGCTCAGGCGCTCGAGGTCGCGGAAGTGGGCGTCGAGCAGGTTGCGCAGCGCCGGCAGCCCGTCCGGCTGCTGTTCGTCGGGGAGCGCGCTGCCGTCGGCGGCCAGCGCGGCGAGGTTCTTCCGCTCGCGCGGGTCGTTCGGCAGCGCGAACAGCGCGAGGTCGGGCAGGCGCGGCCGGATCGGCGAGAAGCGCGTCATCTCGATCAGCTTGAGGCCGTTCAGCTCGAGCGCGCGCAGTTCGCCGAGGTGGAGCTCGGCCACGCGGGCGGAGAACGGCCAGGTCGCATCGGCCGGCTCAGGCAGGAGCGGACGCCCCCCGGCGCCCGGCAGGCCCGGCAGGCCGCAGAGCGCGAGCAGCGTCGGACCGACGTCGGCGAGCGTGACCGACGTGCGGTCGCGCCGCGGCGCGACGCCGGGCGCGCGCACGATCAGGGGGATGCGCAGCACCTCGTCGTAGAGCGTCCGACCGTGACCGAAGCCGCCGTGCTCGAGGAACTCCTCGCCGTGGTCGGAGAGCAGGACGACGATGGTGTTCCGCTCGAGATCGAGTTCCCGCAGCAGATCGAGGAAGCGGCCGAGTTCGGCGTCGGCGGCGGCGATGGCGGCGTCGTAGCGGTGGCGCAGGTCGGGCAGCTCGGCGGCGGTCGGCGTGCGTTCGTCGCTGTGCGCCAGCGGATCGAACTTCCCCGGGTCCGCGGAGACGCCGAAGCGGCGGCAGAACTCGGCCGGCGGACGGTAGTTGTGCACCGCGTAGGTGTGCAGGAAGAGGAAGAACGGCGTGGCGCGATGCTCGGTGAGCCACGGCCGCAGCTCGCCGAGTCCGGTGCGCCGCCAGCAGGCGGCGTTCAGCGCCGGTTCGCCCGGGCGCGGCACGAGCTGACGCAGCGGTTCCTGCTCGTGGAGGAACGGATCGAGCGCCGACCAGCGGTCGAAGCCGTGCCAGAGCCCGTAGACCGGCCCGAGGAAGCCGCCGCCGGTGAAGGCGGCGGAAACGTAGCCGTGCTCGCGGAAGCGGTCGATCAGCCGCACGCACGCGGCGGGGGCGAGCGTCGAGTCGAAGCGCTCGACGCCGTGGACCGCGGGATGGAGCCCGGTCAGCAGCGTGGCGTGGGACGGCAGCGTGTAGGGCGACTGCGCGCGCGCCTCCTCGAACAGCACCGACTGCGCGGCGAGCGCGTCGATCGCCGGACTCTGCGCGAGGCCGTCGTCGCGGCGCGCGCCGTAGGCACCGAGTCGGTCGGGACGCAGCGTGTCGACGCTGATCAGCACGACGTTGGGCGGAGCGCCGCGCGGCCGCTCGTCCGGCAGGAAGTGCGGCAGCGAGAACGCGGCGAGATCCTCGGTCGGCCGCTGTCCGGTCGACGCGGTGGCGAGGACCAGAGTCGCCTCCTCGCCGCGACCGACGCCGACGAACGCGACGTCGTGCCAGCCGGCGTCGTCAGGCCGCAGGCGCGGCGCGAGCTCGAGCCGCGGCAGCGGGATGGCGACGGTCGCGGTCGCGCTCTCGAGCCGCGCGTCGAAGCGGACCGGCAGCCGGGCGGCCGTCAGGCGCGACTCCTCGGCGACGCCGTAACCGAAGCGCAGGCGGAAACGACCGGACGGCAGCGTGACGGGGATGCGCACTTCGCCGGGAGGCGGCGCCATCAGGGCGGTGCGCGTCTCGCCGCCGAGCGTCACGTCGCGCTCGAACTCGCAGCCGGTGCGGCGCAGTTCCGCCGACGGCACCGGGAGCACGCGGGTGAGCGGCAGTTCGTGGAGCGCGAGGTCGTCGAAGTCGATCGCGCCATCGATGCGCGGCGCCGCGGCCGGCACCGCGCCGGCCAGGTCGGCCGGCACTCCCCCGAACAGCATGACCAGCACGCTCGCGGTGCGGCTCGACGTCGTGAAGCGGACGCGTGCCTCGCCGAAGCTGCCGTCGGTCGGCGGTGCGCCGCGGTGCTCGGCGACCGGCGGGCCGAGCAGCGGTTCGAGTTCGGCCAGCGTGCGGCCCGACGGCAGCCGGCTGTTCTCCTGGCGCAGGAACTCGACCACGGTCAGCTCACCCGCCTGCGGCGGCAGCGCGCCGGAGCTGTCGGCGGCGCGCCGGACCCGGACGCGCGCGAGGTAGGGCGTCTCCGGCCGCACCGGCAGCCACCAGAGCAGCGCGCCGGCGGCGGACTCGAAGCGCATGCCGGCCTGGCCGCGGGCCGCC
>VGYY01000236.1 GCA_016872815.1 Planctomycetota bacterium | reverse complement strand
AGGCGCGGCGAGGTGCCCTGCGCCAGCACCATCCGCAGCGTGCCGGCTTCGCGATCGCCGGCGCAGAGGTCGCTCGCCGCTGCGAGGAGGACCAGCGGCAGCAGCCAGACCAGCACGAACGCCAGGTCGAAGCGTCCGGCGAGCAGGCGCCCGGGGTTCTCGAGCTCCGTGCGCGCTTCGGCGGGCTGCTCGATGCGGAACACGCTGACCTGCTCGTGCGCCGGCAGCAGGTCGGACTGGCCGATCGCGAGCGCCGCGAACGGCGCCGGTGGGAGCGCGGCGATCGAGGGCCGCTGAGCGACCTGGCGCGGCTCGAGCGGCGACCGCAGGAGGGCGCTCTTCAACTGCCGCTGCCAGTCGTCCTCGGCCGACGCCATTCGCTTCGCGTCGGCGCGCGCCGCGCCGTCCGCCGCCGCGCCATTGCGCACGCCGAGCGCCAGCGCCGCCGCGAGGGCGACGACCAGCAGCCACGCGCCGCGATCGGCGAAGGCGAGCTTCAGCTCGAGCAGGAACGCCCTCATGCGTCGGCTCCGCGCAACCGGGCCGGCACGACCAGCAGGAGCGCGAGTGCCGCCACCAGCCACCCGGCGAGCACCAGCGCTCCCTCCCGCGCGGTCGACCAGGCGTCGCCGAATCCGCTCGGCGCGAGCCGGAATTCCGGCAGCGACTCCCAGAGTTCGCGTCCGGCCGTGTAGCGGTGGTCGCCGGGCGGCGCGTTCCGCATGAGGTCCTCGTTCAGCACCCGGACGAACTCGTTGCGGTGGCGTTCGGCCGCCAGCGCGAACCGGCGGTGCTCGGCGAGGTCGGTGCCGGCGAACGCCATCGATGCGTGACGGACCGCGAGCAGCGGCGCGGCGATCCCGGCGCGGGCGACCGCACGGTCCTGCCGCTCGAACTGGTCGAAGAGCCGGCCGAAGTGGTGCTGCCAGACCGCGCTCGAGAAGCGCTCGCCCTCGAGCATCGCGAGGCCCTGGAAGTTGAACGGCAGCTCCTCGATCCGCGACTTGCCGTGCTCCGCGAGCGTTCTGCGGGTGAACTCCTGCATGTGCTCGCTGCGCGAGTCGTGGCCGTCGAGGCCCATCTGCAGGTCGGCGTTCACGGCGGCGTCGAATTCCGCCAGCTTCGTCGCCGGGAGCGCGGCATGGACGAGATCGCTGGCGAGGCGGGGGGCGAGGATGCAGTTGAACGCCCACAGGCCGAGCAACGCCGCGAGCGCGCTCCGTGCGCTGCGCGCGAGCGCGGACGCGGCCACCGAGAGCAGCACGAACAGGCCGGAATAGCCCGAATAGAGCGCGGCGAGCGCGACGGCGCGGGTCGTGATGTCGGCTCCCGGCTGCGCCGGCGTGTCCGCGGTGATCCACGCCAGCGCGACCGCCGCCGGCGCCAGCAGGAGCAGCGTGCAGGCGAACAGGCCGATCGCCTTGCCCGCGACCAGCGCGCGCGGCGTGACACCGAGCGCGAGCAGCTGCCGGAGGGTCCCGCGCTCGCGTTCGCCGGCCAGCGTGCCGTGGCAGAGCAGCACGATGATCAGCGGGAACAGCACCTGCAGCGCCAGCGACGCCGAGAGGTCGCCGAACCGGCGCATCGCGGTGCCGTCGCGTGCCGGCAGGAACGCGGTCTGGTTCATCCGGTGGGCTTCGAGGAACGCCACCGGACCGACGAACGGCTCGACGCCGCGATCGAACGGCGCCAGCGCGGCGGCGGGCTTGAACACGTGGATGCCGTAGTGGCCCGCCGAATGCGAGTTCTTCTCGCCCTGGTTCACCCAGTTCTCGCGCTCGAGCCGCGCCGCGGCCTCGCGTTCGGTGCGCGACCGCTCGTTCTGGGCGCGTGCCAGCAGCGCCGACGCGCCGATCAGCGCCAGCACGAGCAGCGCGGCGAGGCGGAAGCGCCCGTCGCGCCAGGCGTCGACGAACTCCCGCTTCGCGATCGCGAGGATCATGCCGACAGGCGCTCGAGGTAAAGGCGCTCGAGGTCCTGATCGCGGAGCTCGGCGCGCGAGTACTGCGCGACCAGCCGACCCGCGACGAGGATGCCGATGCGCGACGCATCCTCGCGCGCGCGGAACAGGTCGTGCGTCGCCATCAGGATCGCGACGCCATCGGCCGCGAGACGGCGCAACATGCGCGAGAACTCGTGGCTCGCCGCCGGATCGAGGCCGGAGGTCGGTTCGTCGAGCAGCAGGGCCTTCGCGCCCGTCGCCAGCGCCAGTGCGATCCCGACCTTCTGGCGCATTCCCTTCGAGTAGGTGGCGACCCGCCGCGTCGCCGCGTCACGCGGCAGTCCGGCGCGCTCGAGCAGGGCGAGCAGCTCGTCCGCCGGCCGGGCGCGCCCGCCGAGGCGGCTGAAATAGTCGAGGTTCTCGAGTCCGGAGAAGCGCGGGTAGAGCGCGACCAGCTCGGGGATGTAGGCAACCTTGCGGCGCGCCCCGACCGGATCGCTCTTCACGCTCGTGCCGCAGACGCGCGCATCGCCGCCATCCGGAGCGAGGAAGCCGAGGAAGAGGTTGATCGTCGTCGTCTTCCCCGCGCCGTTGGGTCCGAGCAGCGCGAAGATCTCGCCGGGCTCGACCTTGAGCTGCAGCGGATGGAGCGCGACGCGATCGCCGAATCGCTTGGTGAGCTGGTCTGCTTCGAGCATGGCGCGGGAACCATAGCGCCCGCGGTTTCGTTGAAAACTGGAATCGGCCGGCGCGCGCCCCTCACTTGGCGACGTCGTTCAGCGTCCAGTCGTAGTCGCGGAAGTCGACGTCGTCGGGATCGAAGGTCGCCAGGAACGGCTTCCACTCGGCGGGACCCCACTGCTCGAGGAAGGTGAGCAGCGCGCGCTCGCCGGCGGCGCCCTTCTGCTGGGTGCCGAAGTCTTCGCCGAACCATTTGAAGATGGAGGAGAGCTCGATCTTCTTCCTGGCGGGGTCGACCGTGTTGCGCTCCGGGTCGGCGACGAAGTGGCGCATCTGCTCGTCGAGCTGCGCTTCGAGCTGGTCGGCGGTGAACGCTTCAAGGCGCAGCGGCGGGCAGCCGACGCTGGCGCAGTTGACCGCGGCGTGGATGCGCGGGTCCTTCCACTCGGCGCGCAGGATCTTGTGCTCGAGGTCGTCGAGGGAGCGCTCTGCCCCGGCGACGGTGTGCTTGCGGCCCCACGGGTCGTCGAGCTGGCGGATCGAGCTCGACGGGAAGCGCAGCGCCGAGAGGCCCGACGCCTTGATCGGGTAGTGGTCGATGATCGTCTTCAGCGTGATCGCGTTGTAGGCGTTGATCCAGAACGCCATCTGCGCGGGGCGCGGCAACTTGGCCAGCGCGTCGGCCGGGAACTGCGCGATCCGCTGGCAATACGCGTCGAGTGCGGTGCGGTCGGCCTTGAGCGCCGCGTAGTCGACGCGATCGCCCTTGCCGTGCTGCTTCAGGAGCGCGTCCCAGTCGGCGTGGTCGAACGGCGCGACCGCGGCGTCGCCGGGCGCGGCTTGCGGCGCTGGCGCCTGGGCGGTCGCGGCCGCGGGCGGTGGCGTCGACGGCGCGGCGCAGACGGAGAGCAGGATCACACCCAGCGAAGCGAACGACGCGTGCATGTGCGCCTCCGAGGAATCGCGGCCGCGAACGCTACGCGGTTGCGGCGCCGATCGGATGCCGGGAGCCGGCGGGTGGTGTCTCCGGCGGGCGCGTCACGAACCAGCGGTGGATCCGCAGGTCGCGCGTCAGCTCCGGGTGGAACGTCCCCGCGAGCAGCCCCGGCGCCGCCACCAGCACCGGCTCCGCGCTCTTTCCCGGCTCCACCGCGCGGGTCGCGAGGACCCGCACGCCCGCGCCGATCCGCACGAAACGCGGCGCCCGGATGAAGACGCCGTGGAACGCCGTCGGTTCGGCGGTCGACGCGGATTCGCGCCGGTCGTCGCCGCCGCCGCGTGCCGCTGGAAGTTCGAGCGAGAGCTCCGCGCTGAACGAGTCGACCTGCCGCCCGTAGGCGTTGCGCGCCAGCGTCGCATCGAGCAGCCCGAGCCGCCGTGGCCGCGTGCCGTCGTCCTGTCCGAGCAGGATCGCGCCGGCGCAGGTGCCGAAGAGCGCCAGCGTGCCGGCGCGGTGGCGCGCCACCAGCTCGTCGGTCAGCTCGAACAGGTCGAGCAGGTGGCGAATCGTGGTCGACTCGCCGCCGGGCAGGATCAGGTGGGTGAGGCCGTCGAGGTCGCGGCGCTGGCGCACCGCGCGTGGCGGCGCCGCCAGCGTGCCGTCGGCGTGGAGCTCGGCGAGCCGCGCGAGATGCGGCTCGCTCGAGCCCTGCAGGCAGAGGACGCCCGCGGTCGGAAGTCCCATCGCCGCGCCGCTCACCAGCCGCGCTTCGCCAGCCGCTCCGCTTCGGGGATCGACTCCATCGTGAGCCCCTTCATCGCGCCGCCCGTCTCGCGGCACGCCTGCGCGATCACCGCCGGATCGTTCCATTGCGCGGTCGCCTTGACGATCGCGGCGGCCGTCTTCTGCGGACTCGTCGAGCCGAAGATGCCCGACCCGACGAAGACCGCCTCGGCGCCGAGCGCCATCACCAGCGCCGCATCGGCCGGCGTCGCGACGCCGCCCGCCGCGAAGTTCGGGACCGGCAACTTGCCGTGCTGCGCCACGTACTCGACCAGGTGGTACGGCGCGCGCAGCTCCTTGGCGCGGCTCATCCGCTCCTCGCTCGGCGTGACGCTGAGTTCGCGGATCTGCTTCTGGATCAGGCGCAGGTGGCGCACCGCTTCGATGATGTTGCCGGTGCCCGCCTCGCCCTTGGTGCGCAGCATCGCCGCGCCCTCGCCGACGCGCCGCAGCGCCTCGTCCAGGCAGGTCGCGCCGCAGACGAACGGCACCTTGAAGGCGCGCTTCTCGATGTGGTTCTCGGGATCGGCCGGGGTCAGCACTTCGCTCTCGTCGATGAAGTCGACGCCGAGCGTCTCGAGCACGCGCGCCTCGATGAAGTGGCCGATGCGCGCCTTCGCCATCACCGGGATCGTGACCGCTTCCTGGATGCGCGCGATCACCTCGATCGCGGCCATGCGCGCCACGCCGCCCTCCTTGCGGATGTCGGACGGCACTCGCTCGAGCGCCATCACGGCGCAGGCGCCGGCGTCCTCGGCGATCTTCGCCTGCTCGACCGTGGTCACATCCATGATCACGCCGCCCTTCAGCATGCGGGCGAGCCCGATCTTGACCTCGTCGAGGCCGTGGGGCAGCGGAGCGTCGTGGCCATTCTTCGGCGGATCGGTGCGTTGCATGGGTTCCTCGTTCCTTCGGGTCACACGAGCGGCGGCGCGTCGTCCTCGGCGCCGGCGTGGAGATGGCGGATGAGCAGCTTGCCGAGTGCGGCGATGGCGGGCGCCAGCGCCGACTCGTCGGCCGCGGAATAGGAGAGGCGGAAGGCCGGCGCCGGCGGGCTCGACGGATCGAACGGCGCGCCGGACGCGATCTCGATGCCGGCGCGGCGGGCGTCGTCGACCAGGCGGTTCATGTCGATCGCCGCCGGCAGGTCGATCCAGCAGACCATGCCGGAATGGGGGCGGCGCGGGCGGATGCCGGCCGGGAAATGGCGATCGATGGCGGCATCGACGATCCGCGCGCGTCGCTCGAACTGCTGGCGCAGGTCGCGCACGTGCTGGTCGATGAAGCCGCTCTGCAGCAACTCGTGCAGCACCGCCTGCGCCGGGAAGTTCGTCGCGAGGTCGCAGACCTTCTTCAGGGCGAGCAACGGCGCGAACAGCGCTTTCGGGACCAGCAGCCAACCGAGCCGCAACCCGGGCGCCAGCACCTTCGAGAAGGTGCCGAGGTACAGCACCTGGTCGAGGCGATCGTGCGCCTTGAGCGGCGGCGCCTCGCCGTCGGCGCGCAGTTCGGCCAGCCAGTCGTCCTCGAGCAGCGGCACGCGCGCCGCCTGCACGCGCTCGAGCAGTCGGGCCCGCGTCGCGAGCGAGAGCGTCGCGCCGGTCGGATTGGCGCGGTCGGCGACGACGTAGGCGAGGCGCGTGCGCGGCGCCGCCAGTGCCCGCTCCAGCGCGGCGTCGTCGAATCCGTCGGAACCGGCCGCCACTCCCAGCAGCTCGGCGCGCCACCAGCGGAAGACGTCGAGCGCGCCGCTGAAGCTCGGCCGCGTCGTGACCACGCTGCCGCCGTCGGCCAGCAGCAGGCGGGCGACGAGGTCGAGCCCCTGCTGCGAGCCGTTCACGATCAGGAGCTCGTTGCGCTCGACGGCGACGCCCTGGCGAGCGAGTCGCGCGCGCAGCGCGGCGCGCAGCGGCTCGTAGCCGGCCGGCGAGGGGTAGGCCAGCAGCTCGCGGCCGAGCGAGGCGAAGACGCGCTGCGTCGCCGCCTCGATCTCCTCGAGCGGGAAGAGCGTCGGGTGGCCGACCGCGCGATGGAGGCCGACCGCGTCGGCGGCGACCGCCGGCCCGGCCAGCAGCGGCAGCGGCCGGCCGCGCGA
>VGYY01000235.1 GCA_016872815.1 Planctomycetota bacterium | reverse complement strand
CGCAGGCGCACGCCGCCAGCGCCTCTCCGCAGCCGGGGCAGGTCCGACCGATTCCGGTGACGTAGACCGTGCCGGCCGGCGGACGGCCCGCTCCGCCTCCCATCGCTCAGCGCAGCGCCGCGTAGACGCGGTGCACGTCGTCATGGTCGTCGAGCGCGGTGAGGAACTTGACGACCTCCGCCCGCTGCTCCGGCGTGACGTCGGGGTACTCCTTGGCGACGTAGCCGAGCTCGGCGGCGGTCACCTGCCACCCGGCCTTCTGCAGCGCCTTGGTCACGACGTCGACGTCGCCGCGATCGCTGATGAAGCGACCGCCGGTCTGCCCGGCCGCCACGCCCTCGAGCGCCTCGACCTCCTGCGCGCCGGCCTCGATCGCGGCGCCCTCGAGATCCTGGCCGGCCTGCGGATGGGTCGCCTCGATCAGGCCGACGTGATGGAACAGGAAGCCGACCTTCGCTCCCCACTGGCCGTCGCGGAACAGCACCCGCATCTCCGGCACGGTCCGATTGCGGTTCTCCGTCATGCACTCGACGATGACCGGGACGCGATGCGGCGCGAACCCCTCGAAGGTGACCAGCTCGGAGTGGTCCTTCTCGTCGAGTAGGCCGGTACCCTTCTTGATCGCGCGGTCGATGGTGGCGCTCGACACGGACGCCTTGCGCGCCGCCTCGACCGCCAGCGCGAGGCGCGAGTTCTGCGCCGGGTCGGGGGTGCCCGACTTGGCGGCGACGGTGATCTCGCGCACCAGCTTGGTCGAGACCTTGCCCTTCTTCGCCGCGTTCTCCTCGCGGACCTTCTGCAGCCACTGCCGTCCCATCGTGCCTCCCGGCTCGCTCCGACCGCGCGTCGGCTCCGGGGAAGGCCCGGAGCGGCGTGCCACCATACTGCGGGGTCACGGGGGCGCCACCAGCGGCAGCGGGATCGCCGGCGAAGCGTCAGGACGCGGCGCGAGCCGCGCGGGCAGCGAGCCGTGCGGCGTTGCGCTGCAGGAACGCATCGCGCCAGTGGTAGTGGTCGAGCAGGCCGGCGGTGGACCGGCCGAGTGCGACCTGCGCGGCGAACAGCGCCTCGATCGTCGCCAGCCCGCCGTGCGGATCGTCCGCGCGCTTCGACACGCGCGGATAGGCGGTCTCCCACGGCGGCAGCGAGCGCACCGGCAGTTCGCCGAAGAACGGCTCCATCCGCCGCGCGCGCAGCCACGTGCCGTCGAGCAGCATCAGCCCGGCGGCGCCATCCGCCGCCGACAGCAACGGGCCGCCCAGCCCGAGCCGGACGTAGCCGGCCAGCGGCTCCGGCCCGCGCTGCGGAAAGGTCCAGTGGACGAACCCCTCCCGCCCGCGCAGCGCCTCGATCGAGCACTTGCGCCGGTTCTCGCGCGGATGGACCACGAGGATCGTCGGCGGCGCCATGGTCACTCCGGACGCGGCGCGCCGAGGATGCGCCGGTGGCGCGCCAGGCACTCGGGCGTCAGGTCGAGGCGGGCGCAAGCCTCACCGGCG
Source organism: Planctomycetota bacterium (assembly GCA_016872815.1). Classification (GTDB taxonomy): domain Bacteria; phylum Planctomycetota; class B15-G4; order B15-G4; family SIAN01; genus SIAN01. The sequence continues at coordinate 4,969 of VGYY01000235.1, read as the reverse complement.
TCGCCGCGGCACGCGACCGTCATTGGACGGTGACGGCGACCGCGTTGCTCGTCACCAGGCGCGGGCGGTCGTACTTGAGGCTGAAGGCCTGCAGCGTGAACGTCGAGCCGGCGATCCCGCTCGGCACGTCGGCCTCGAGCACGTAGCCGCCGAACTCGTCGATCACGTCGGCGACGAGGAGCTCGAACAGCGGGATCCCGTCCACGTCGACCAGCACGATCAGGTGCGGCGCACCGGTCTCGCCGCCGCTGATCGTGGCCGTCACCGTGTCGCCCTCGAACGGCTGCAGCGGCGTGATGGCGAAGCAGAGTTCGCGCAGGTCGAAAGCATGGACGCGGCCGGCGTCGACGGCGCCCGGCAGGTCGGTGAGCGGCGCGCCGACGACCAGTTCGTCGCCGCCGTCGCCGTCGAGGTCGATGTCGGCGAGGAGCGCCGCGCCGAAGCCGCTGCCGGCGCTGCCGGCGATCGCCTGCAGCAACTCCGCGTCATCGCCGGAACGCAGTTCGACCACGTCCAGCCCGCGCCACGCCACCCACCAGTCGGGGACGCGGTCACGATCGCGGTCCCCCGCCGGCGCCAGCGTGCAGAGCTCGCCGATCTCGCCGGCCGGGAAGTTGCGCCGGAGGATGGACGATCCGTCGACACCCGACACCAGTCGGACCACGCGGCTGCGCGCGTCGTTGGCGATGGCGCAGTCGTGGTCACCGTCGCCGTCGAGATCGCCGAGCGCGGCCACCGTCGCACCGACGCGGTCGCTCGTCCCGAAGTTCGCCGTCCAGAGCGTCGCGCCGTTCGCGCCCGAAAGGAGCTCGGCGGTGGCGATGCCGGGGCTGCCGACCAGCAGGTCGCTGCGGCCGTCGCCGTCGACGTCAGGCAGCACCGCCAGCGCCGCGCCGAATTCGTCGGCGGCCGCGCGCGTGACTTTCCAGATCGAGTTGCCGTTGCTCCCGCGCAGCAGTTGGACCGAACTCTCGCCCGGCGCGCCGACCGCGAAGTCGGCGCCGCCGTCGCCATCGACGTCGCCGGGGGTCACCAGCGTGGTCCCGAGCCGGCCATTCTGGGTCGAGCCGTTGGCGGAACGCAGCAGCGTTCCATCCGCGCCCGAGAGCAGGCGCCACGCGCCGGAGTCGGTCGCGCCGTTCGCGTTCAGCTCGGGGGCGCCGACCAGCAGTTCGTCGACGCCGTCGCCGCTCACGTCGGCCAGTCGCGCGAGCGCCGAGCCGAAGCCGGCGCCGCCTTGCGTGACCGGAGCGAGCAGCCGCAGTTCGCTGCCGGTGCGACCGGAGACGACGCGCACCGCACCCGAGATCGCGGCCCCCGGCTTGTCGTCGGGCAGGCCGATCGCGACCTCGTCATGGCCGTCGCCGTCGAGGTCGGGATGGCTGGCGAGGGCGCTGCCGGCGGCCGCGCCGGCGCGCGGCCCGTCGACCGTCCACGCCGCGTCGGCGAGCCCCGAGAAGCTCGCGCGCAGGAGCGCCGCGCGCGCATTGATCCGGCCGCCGGTCGCGCACTTGGAACTCAGCGCTGCCAGCGGATCGACGGTGTCGACGATCCAGTCCTTGATCACCTGGCCGTCGGTCGCGCCGGGCGCCGCCGCCAGCAGCGCGGCCAGCCCGGTCGCCGTCGGCGCGGCATAGGAGTTGGCCGAGCCGGACGAGTAGCCGCCGCCGAGCGTGGTCGACTGGATGTTGTTGCCGGGGACCATCACGTCGATCGACACCTTGCCGAAGTCGGCGAAGCCGGTGATGGCATCGGTCTCGTCCGATGCCGTGATGGCGAGGATCTCGGGCAGGTCGAAGCAGACCGGGTAGACCGGCTGGGTATCGATGTTCTTGGCCGAGTTGCTGCCGGGGCAGATCGCGAGGTGCCCCTGGTCGCCCGCCAGGTCGAAGGCGTCGTACAGCGACTGCGAGAAGCTCGAAGTGGCGTAGCTGTGGTTCGAGACCGCGACGCCGTGGTCGACGGCGTAGTCGAGGCAGGTGATGGCGTCACCGAGCAGCCCGCCGCCGCTCGACGAGAGGAACTTGAGCGCCATCGCCTTGGCGTGCCAGGCGACGCCGGCGAGGCCGATGCCGTTGTCCGGCTCGGCCGCGGCGATGCCGGTCACGAAAGTGCCATGGCCGTTGTCGTCCTGCGGGTCGCCGTCGCCGTTCACGGGGTCGATGCCGTGGACGTCATCGATCCAGCCGTTCGCGTCGTCGTCCTGGCCGTTGCCGGCGATCTCGCCCGGGTTGACCCACTTCTTCGCCGTCAGGTCGGGGTGGCTCAGGTCGAAACCGGTGTCGATGACCGCCAGCGTGACGCCGGCGCTGCCCATGGCGATGTCCCACGCCTCCACCGTGTCCATGTCGACGTCGCTGGCCTGATCGTGCTGCCATTGCTGCGGGAACAGCGGGTCATTGGGGACGCCGCAGACGGTGGCGACGAAATTCGGCTCGGCGTAGCGCACGCCCGGGAATTCGTTCAGTGCCACCAGTGCGGCGCGCAGATCGGTGCCGGGCGTGAGGTCGAGCCGGTACAGCGTTCCGCGCCAGAGTTCGCGGCAGCGGACGGCTCCCACCCGTGACTGGACGGCGGCGAGGCGCGCTGCGGTGGCGACGCCGTCGAGACGGAACAGGAGCGACTGGGGATCGTGCGCACCGACGATCGCGGCACTGCCGTCTTGATGCCGGGGTGGGACGCCCCCGGCCGGGGCCGCCGGGAGGGGCGAACCGGACAGCAGCGGCAGCATGGCCAGGGTGAAAGCGCGGCGGACGGTCATCGGTCACTCCGGAGAGGAATGGACATTCCCTAATCGAAGTCGCCGATCCGCGCAAGGTGCGACCGGCGCCCGGCGCCGGCCCCGCGGCGGCTCACCTCCGGTCGGCAAGAACTCCGAAGACGGCGACCCGCTGCGTCGGCGTGACCGGGTCGTTGGTGGTCACTTCGAGATCGCAGAAGAAGTGCGAGCGCGGCGGGTCCGCAACGACGGCAATGCGCACCTCGAACCGGCCCGGGTCGGTGGCGGCCGCCGCCACCGTCAGGAAGTCGAGCGGTTCGTCGACCCGCTTCGGCACGAGCGTCGCCTTGTCCAGCGCGAAGTCGGCGCCTGGCCGGCGCGGCGCGACCTGCACCGTTCGGCTCGGTCGCTCGCCCGCCGCCACCTTGCCGAAGCTCACGCTGCCGGCGGGCGCGAAACCCCAAGCCGGCGTGAACTCGAGTTCGATCGGCAGGCGCAGGCGTGCCTGCCGCGGTTCGTCGGTCTCGATCTCGAGCAGTGCACCGCTGCGCCCGGGCGGCGTCACGCCCCGCACGGTCACCGTCAGCGAATGGTCGATGGCAGCCGCCGCCGCCCCGGCGGGCAGGTCGATCGCCACTCCGACCGCGCTCGTGCGCGCGGCGAGTACGCGGAACGGAGTCGCATCCCGGCTCTTCAACGCCAGCGCCAGCGCCTTCACCTCGCCCGGTCCGATGTCGGTGATGCGGAGGGGGCGCGGTGACGAGAGGATGTACTCGACGGTCCGCCAGGTCACCGCGAACCGGCCGGTGCGCGTGCTCCCGGCGGCGTCGATCAGTTCGACGTCGGCATGGCTGCGCCGCGCGCCGTCGTAGCCGAGCGTGTCGACGCGCAGCGCGATCGGCAGGCTGCCGCCGGGCGCGACGCGATCGACCGCGACCGTCGGCGCCACGCAGCGGCAACCGGCGTGGACGCGTTGCACCCGCCACTCGACCGCGGTCTCGTTCGTCCAGCGGAAGGCGTGCTCGAGGACAGCACCGGTCGCCACCTCGCCGAAATCGCGACGGCCGGTGAATTCCCCGGCGACGCTGACGGCGGCCGCATCGAGCAGTTCGGGAGCGTGATCCTCGGTGGTGACCGCCGGCGCGACATACGGCTCGGCCTGCCGCTCGCAGCCCGGCGTGGCGGCGGCGACCGTGATCGCCGCCGCCAGCAGCGCGCGCTGGATCACTCGGTCTCGCACTCGGCGCATTCGAGCGTGAATGCGGCGATCACCGACTGCCCCGACGAGGCGCAACTGCCGGTGCAGGACGAGTTGCAGCGCGAGATCGCGTTCACGCTCTCCGAGGTGCCGCAGTCCTTGTCGATGACGACGAGGAGTGTGCTGCTGAAGCTGTTCTGGTACGGCGGCAGGCGTGACTGGAGGTCGCAGCCCGACGCACAGCCGGCCGGCGGATCGCCGTAGACATAGATCAGGAACGAGCACTTGCTGATCTGCTCGCAGTAGATGTCGCACAGGCCGTCGAACGACAGCACTCCGGACTCGAGCGTCGAAGGATCGACGCACGGCAGGAACGACGTGATCGGCGCCATCAGCGTCGTGTTGTTGCAGATGCATTCGCCCGATGCGCGCGCCGCCGGCGGGATCAGCGCGTGCGACGCGGCCGAGCCGGTGAGGAACACGACGACGGCGAGCGCCGTGAGCCCGAGGAACGAACGGGTGCGACGCATGACACGGTGGGCCATGGCGAACTCCTACTCCTGCTTGCGGGGGGATGGACTCGAGCGGTACTGACGCCGGAGCAGGTCCAGAGCCGTCGCGGTCCGTTCATCGAGGATCCGTCGTGACAGGCCGAGCGCCTCCTCCAGAGCCGGCGCCTCACCCCGTTTCACGACGATGCTGGCGATCTTCCCGTCGCCGAGCCCCTTGTGCGTGGCGAGGACGGCGCCCCGGGTCGATGGGGGCTCGATCGTGGCGCCTGCGGTGAGCAGCGTGTAGCGCCCTTCGACGATGCAGCGTTCGATCACCGCCGACCGCTCCGCCTTGATCAACTCCATCGCATCGGCGTACGACGCGTCGGTGGGCGCCAGCGCTGCGGTGATGGCGGCCAGCGTGGCGGCATCCGCCAGTGGCACGCCGCCGTCGTTCCCGGAGGCGAACGAGCGCGCCGCGGCTTGCAGCTTGCCGTCGAGCGTCGGGTCGATGGCCACGGGTTCCGGCGCCGGCGGCGGTGCCAGGGGCGGCTGCTCCGG
>VGYY01000234.1 GCA_016872815.1 Planctomycetota bacterium | reverse complement strand
CGGTGGCGGCGTGGACGGCGGCGCCGGGGCTGGCGCCCGCCCAGACGATCTCCGAGGAGACCGTCCGCACCTTCCAGCAGAACTGCGCCAGCTGCCACACCATCGGCGGCGGGCGCCTCGCCGGCCCCGACCTGAAAGGTGCGTTGCAGCGGCGCGACCGCGACTGGCACACGCGCTTCATCCTCGACCCGAAGGCGATGATCGACTCGGGCGACTCCTATGCGGCGGCGCTGCTGAAGGATGCCCGCGGCGTGGTGATGCCGGCGATGCCCGGGATGACGCGCGACCGCGCCGGCAAGCTGGTCGACCTGATCGAGGCCGAGTCGAAGCTCGAGCGCTCGCAGTTCGCCGGGACGCAGGTGAGCGACCGGCCGCTGACGCCGGCCGACGCGGCACTCGGGCGGCAGCTGTTCCTCGGCGAACGCAAGTTCGCGAGCGGCGCTCCCGCCTGCATCAGCTGCCACTCGTCGCGCGCCATCGGCGGGCTCGGCGGCGGGCTGCTCGGGCCCGACCTGACCGAGGTGTACTCGCGCCTCGAGGGACGCAAGGCGCTGTCGGCCTGGCTGGCAGCGCCGCCCTCGCCGGTGATGGCGCCGGTCTACCGCAGGACGCCGCTCGATCCCGACGAGGTGCTGGCGCTGGTGGCCCACCTGCAGCAGGTGGCGGAGCGCGGCGAGGCGGCCGCGCCGCCGCCGATCCTCGGCTTCACGCTGGCCGGAGTCGGCGGGGCGGCCCTGATCCTGGTGGTCTTCGACTTCCTGTGGCGGCGGCGGTTCCGCGACGTGCGCCGCAGCCTGGTGGAGCGCGCGTCGTGAGCAACGGCAAGAACCCGTTCATCGAGGACCGGATCGATCCCGCGGCGCGGCAGTGGGAGGAGTTCTATCGCAACCGCTGGCAACACGACCGGGTGGTGCGCAGCACGCATGGCGTGAACTGCACCGGTTCGTGCAGCTGGCAGATCCACGTCAAGGACGGGATCGTGACGTGGGAGATGCAGGGGCTCGACTACCCGAAGCTCGAGCCCGGCATCCCGCCCTACGAGCCGCGCGGTTGCCAGCGCGGCATCTCCTACTCCTGGTACCTCTATTCGCCGCTGCGGGTGAAGCACCCGTACGTGCGCGGCGCGTTGCTCGATCTCTGGAAGGAAGCGCGCGCGCAGCACGACGACCCGGTCGAGGCGTGGCGCAGCCTGGTCGAGGATCCGCAGAAGCGTGCGCGCTGGCAGCGGGCGCGCGGGAAGGGCGGGCTGCGCCGCGCGACCTGGGAGACGGCGCTCGACCTGGTGGCGGCGTCGGCCGTCCACACGATCCGCAAGCACGGTCCCGATCGGATCGCCGGCTTCTCGCCGATCCCGGCGATGTCGATGCTCTCCTACGCCGCCGGCGCGCGGATGCTCCAGCTGATGGGGGGCGTCAGCCTCTCCTTCTACGACTGGTACTGCGACCTGCCGACCGCATCGCCCGAGACCTGGGGCGAGCAGACCGACGTCAACGAGTCAGCCGACTGGTTCAAGGCGAAGTTCCTCGCCGTCATGGGCGCGAACCTCAACATGACGCGCACGCCGGACGTCCACTTCGCCGCCGAAGCGCGCACCAACGGCAGCAAGATGGTGGTCTTCTCGCCCGACTTCTCGCAGGTCAGCAAGTTCGCCGACGAGTGGATCGCGGTGAATGCCGGCCAGGACGGCGCGTGGTGGATGGCGGTCAACCACGTCCTGCTGCGCGAGTTCCACTTCGAGCGGCGCACCAAGGCGTTCCTCGACTACGCGCGCGTCTACACCGACTCGCCCTACCTCGTCGAGCTGGTCGAGGGGAAGGAGGGGGTGCGGCCCGGCCGGATGCTGACCGCGAACCGCCTGGCTCGCTACGCCGACGAGGAGCTCGGCGAGTGGAAGTTCGTCCAGTGGGATCGCAAGTCGGGCGCGCCGCGCATGCCGCAGGGCAGCGTCGGCCATCGCTGGGGCAAGCAGCAGGGCAAGTGGAACCTGCTGGCGCGTGACGGCAAGGACGGCGCGGAGATCGACGCGGCACTCGACCTGATCGAGTCGCACGACGGCATCGCGATGGTGCAGTTCGACGACTTCGGCGCGTCGCGGACGCTCGAGCGCGGCGTGCCCTACAAGGTGATCGAGACGGTCGGCGGCGCCAAGGTGAAGGTGGCGACGGTCTACGACCTGCTGATGGCGCAGTACGGCGTGCCGCGCGGCCTGCCGGGCGCCTACCCGGCGAACTACGACGACGCGGATGCGCCCTATACGCCGGCGTGGTCGGAGAAGTACACCGGCATCGACCGCAAGACCCTGCTGCGTTTCGCGCGCGAGTGGGGCGTCACCGCCGAGAAGACCGGCGGCAAGTGCACGGTCATCATCGGCGCCGGCATCAACCACTGGTACCACGCCAACCTGATGTACCGCGCCGCGATCCACGCGCTGCTCTTCTGCGGCTGCGTCGGCGTCAACGGCGGCGGGCTGGCCCACTACGTCGGCCAGGAGAAGCTGGCGCCGATGGAACCGTGGTCGGCGATCGCGTTCGGCAAGGACTGGATCCCGCCGTCGCGCCTGCAGAACACCACCAGTTGGCACTACGTCCACAGCGACCAGTGGCGCTACGAGAAGAGCTTCCGGGAGTACTACGCGGTGCCGCCGTCGAGCGAGGGCGGCAAGTTCGTCACCGGCCACTCGATCGACCAGAACATCCGCGCGGTGCGCAACGGCTGGCTGCCCTTCTATCCCCAGTTCCTCGCCAATCCGATCGAGGTGGTGAAGGAAGCGGAGGCCGCCGGCGCGAAGGACGAGGCGGGCGTCGTCACGCACGCGGTGGCGAAGCTCAAGTCGCGCGAGCTCAAGTTCGCCATCGAGGATCCCGACGCGCCGGAGGCGTGGCCACGGCTCTGGTTCATCTGGCGCGGCAACGCGCTGATGTCGTCGGCGAAGGGGCACGAGTACTTCCTCAAGCACTACCTCGGAACGCACCACAACGACGTGGCCGAGGACCTCGCCGGCGACGTGGTGAAGGACGTGAAGTGGCGCGAGAAGGGGGCGGAGGGGAAGGTCGACCTGGTCGTCGACTTGAACTTCCGCATGGACACGTCGGCGCTCTACAGCGACGTGATCCTGCCGGCGGCCACCTGGTACGAGAAGGCCGACCTCAACTCGACCGACATGCACAGCTTCATCCACCCGCTGTCGGCGGCGGTGCCGCCGTGCTGGGAGAGCAAGAGCGACTGGGACATCTTCAAGGCGGTCGCGAAGCGCTTCAGCGAGCTCGCGGCCAAGCACTTCCCGCTGCCGGTGAAGGACCTGGTCGCCGTTCCGCTGGCGCACGACAGCGCCGCGGAGGTCTCGCAGCGCGAGCCGAAGGACTGGATCAGCGGCGAGTGCGAGGCCGTACCCGGCAAGACGATGCCGACGCTCAAGCTGGTCGAGCGCGACTACAAGAACCTCTACCAGCGCTTCATCTCGCTCGGCCCGAAGGTGAGGGAGAACGGGCTCGGCGCGCACGGCACCGCCTACAAGTGCGAGGACTTCTACGACGAGATGGTCGAGCACGGGCCGGTCACCCGTTTCGACGGCAAGGCATACCCCTCGCTGACGGACGCGACCCACGCCGCGGACGCCGTGCTGAACCTCGCCACCGTGACCAACGGGGAGCTCGCGTATCGCTCGTACCAGGCGATGGAGGCGAAGGTCGGCCTGCCGCTCGCTGATCTGGCCGCAAGCAACCGCGGCAGCCGCATCACGTACAAGGACCTCCAGTCGCAGCCGCGCCGACTGCTGAACAGCCCGATGTGGTCGGGGCTCACCGACAACGGCCGCCCCTACGCGCCCTTCACCTACAACCGCGAGCGGATGGTGCCGTGGCGGACGCTCACCGGCCGCCAGCACCTCTACCTCGACCACGTCGCCTACCTCGAGGTGGGCGAGCACCTCCCGACGTACAAGCCCAAGCCCCTGCCGGCGCAGTACGCCGATCTCAAGTTCAGCAAGGAGGAGGGGAAGAGCCTCACGCTCAACTACCTCACGCCGCACGGGAAGTGGCACATCCACTCGACCTACGGCGAGACCGAGCGGATGACGACGCTCTCGCGCGGCTGCGAGCCGCTCTGGATGAGCGAGGGCGACGCCGAGCGCATCGGGATCGTCGACAACGACTGGGTCGAGGTGCACAACGACCACGGCGTCGTCGTCACGCGTGCCGTGGTCAGCGCGCGCATCCCGTCGGGCATCTGCATCCAGTACCACTCGCCCGAGCGGACGGCGGGCGTGCCGCGCTCGCCGCTGCGGAAGAACCGCCGCGCGGGCGGACACAACAGCCTGACGCGCACACGCCTCAAGCCGAACCTGCTGATCGGTGGCTACGGGCAGTTCACCTACCACTTCAACTACTGGGGGCCGATCGGCTGCAACCGCGACACGCACGTCCTCGTGCGCAAGCTCCCGGAACTGCGTTGGTGAGCGTCTCTCGACCGCGTCGCCGCTGATCCGAACGCACTGCCTGCCGCCCGCCGACCGAACGCTGGAGACCTGACATGGACGTCCGCTCGCAGATCGCGATGCTCTTCCATCTCGACAAGTGCATCGGATGCCACACCTGCAGCATCGCCTGCAAGAACATCTGGACCGACCGCGAAGGCACCGAGTACATGTGGTGGAACAACGTCGAGACCAAGCCGGGCACCGGCTTCCCGACGCAATGGGAGGATCAGTCGAAGTACAAGGGCGGGTGGGAGAGCGACGGCAAGACGCTCAAGATCAAGTCGACCGGCAAGGGGCGCATCGTCCCGAACATCTTCCACAACCCGAACCTGCCGAGCCTCGACGACTACTACGAGCCGTGGACCTACAAGTACTCCGACCTGTTCACCGCGCCGGAAGGCGATGACCAGCCGACCGCGATCCCGGTCTCGAAGATCACCGGCGAACCGATCGAGGTGAAGGCGGGGCCGAACTGGGACGACGACCTCGGCGGCTCGAAGATCTACGCCGCCAACGATCCCAACGCGAAGAAGCTCTCGCCCGAGCAGCAGATGCAGATGACCGCGATCGAGCGGCTGGTCTTCTTCTACCTGCCGCGCATCTGCAACCACTGCCTGAACCCGACCTGCGTCGCCGCCTGCCCGTCGGGCGCGCTCTACAAGCGCGGCGAGGACGGGATCGTGCTGCTGAACCAGGAGCGCTGCCGCGGCTGGCGCGCCTGCGTCTCGGCCTGCCCCTACAAGAAGACCTACTTCAACTGGGTCACGGGCAAGTCGGAGAAGTGCATCCTCTGCTTCCCGCGCCTCGAGAGCGGCCAGGCGCCGGCCTGCTTCCACAGCTGCGTCGGCCGCATCCGCTACCTCGGCAACGTCCTCTACGACGCCGACAAGCTGACCGAGATCGCCAACCGGCCCGACTCCGAGCTGGTCGAGGCGCAGCGCGAGATGATCCTCGATCCGCACGATCCGGCGGTCATCGCGGCCGCGCGGAAGAACGGCATTCATGAGGCGGTGATCGAGTCGGCGCAGCGCTCGCCGGTCTACAAATTCGTCAAGGTGTGGAAGATCGCCCTCCCGCCGCACGTGGAGTTCCGCACCTTCCCGATGCTCTTCTACGTCCCGCCGCTCCTGCCGGTGATGTCGACGCAGGTCGACGGGCGGCTCGACAACGTGAACGACGGCCTGTTCGCCGAGATCGACCAGGCGCGTGCGCCGATGGCCTACCTCGCCAACCTCTTCTCGGCAGGCAACGAGGGCAAGTTGCGCTACGCGCTGCGCAAGCAGATGGCGGTGCGCATCGCGCGGCGGCAGGCCACCGTCGGCGACATCTCGATGGAGACGGCCGACCGCGCGCTGGCCGAGGCCGATTGCACCCGCGAGGAGGCCGACGAGATCTACCGGCTCACCGCGCTGGCGAGCGAGGACGAGCGCTTCGTCATCCCGCCGTTCCAGCGCGAGATGGCGATCGAGATGGTCGAGGATCCGCAGGAGTGGAAGCAGTCGGCGGGCTTCGGCTTCCGCGCCTCGCCGCAAGAGAAGAGGCTGTGACATGGCGACGATCGATCGCCTGAGCCTCGCCCGGTTGGCCGAGCTGGTGGACTATCCCGGCGCGACCTTCGGCCACGCGCTGGCCGAGCAGCGCCGTTACGCCGACGCTCTGCCCGAGCCGGCGCGCGCCGACGTGCTGCGCTTCGTCGACTGGGCCGAGTCGCGGCCGGTGAGCGAGGTCGAGGAGCTCTACGCCGCGACGTTCGACTCGCGCGATGACACCGCGCTCGAGGTCGGCTGGCACCTCTACGGCGAGGCCTACCAGCGCGGCGTCTTCCTGGTGGAGATGCGCGGGCGGCTGCGCCAGTGCGGCATCGAGGAGGGCAGCGAGCTGCCCGATCACCTGGGGCACGTCCTGCGCTGGCTGGCGGCGTCGACGGCGCCCGAGTCGGCGCGGATCGAGCGGCTCGCGCTCGCGCCGGCGCTGGCGGCCATCGTCGGCGCGCTCGAGCGC
>VGYY01000233.1 GCA_016872815.1 Planctomycetota bacterium | reverse complement strand
GCCGGCACCACCGCGTTCGCCCTGCTGCGGATGTTGCTGCCGGCGGCGACGACGGTGCAGCACGTCCGCTTCGACACGATCCTGCCGGCGGTCGCCCGGGGCGCGGCCGACGCCGGCGTGGTCATCCACGAAGGGCGCTTCACCTTCCGCCAGCACGGCCTCGTCTGCCGCTTCGACCTCGGAGCCGAGTGGGAGCGGCGCCACGCAACGCCGTTGCCGCTCGGCGGCCTGCTGGCGCGGAAGTCCCTCGGCGCGGCGGTCCACGCGCGCTTCACCGCGGCGCTGCGCGCGTCGCTCGCCGCGGCGCAGGCCGATCGCACCGGCGCGTTCGCCACCATGCAGCGCCACGCACAGGAGCTCGCCGCGGACGCGATCTGGCCGCACGTCGAGCTCTACGTGAACGAGTTCACGGTGGCGCTCGGTGAACGCGGGCGCGCCGCGCTCGCCACGTTCGCGGCGGCGCTGCGCGCGAGCGGGCTGGTCGCGCCGTCGTTGCCGCCGCTCGAGGTGCTCGGCGAGTGACCGCCAGCGGCGCCCGTCCGATCCCGGTGCATGCGTGGTCGCGGCGACGCCGCCTGCTGACCGGCGGCTGCGAGCGAAGCCACCCGCGAGCGGCCCGTTTCGGCGACCGCCGCCGCCTGGCGCCGACCCTCGGGCGGCGTCTCCGCCAAGGTGTCGGCTACCTCGTGCTGCTCTACGGCATCGCCGGCATCGTGCTGCCGTTCACGCCGGCGGTCGTGCTGATTCCGGCCGGGGTGGCGCTGATCGGTCGCGACCAGCGGCAGGTGCGGTGGCTGCGCTCGTCCTGCAAGTTGCTCCTGCGCCGTGCGGCGACGTGGCCCGGCGTCCTCGGCCGCCTCGGCGAGCGCATGCGCCTCGGCGAGAAGCGGCTGGCCAAGAAACTGCGCGACCGCCGGCTCGGGCCGTTCGCGCTCCCCCCGCGGAGCGCGGAGTCCAACCCTGCCGGTCCGGCGTGACTCCGGACCCCGCCGCCACCCGGCGGCGGCGCGGAACCTGCTAGAACGCCGCGCATTTCGCGCCTTGTGCCGGGACTCCCACCCAGGGGACTTGCCGAATGCTTGCCAGCCTGCTCCTCGGCCTGACCGCACTCTCCGGCCCTGGCAGCGACGCCGCGGCGGCGCATGCGAAGGCGCCTCCAGCGGCGGAATTCCTGCTCTCCTCGGCCGCCGGACAGCGGGTCTCGCTGTGGGCGCCGCGGCCGCTGCGGGTGGGCACGGTGGTGGTCTTCCTGCACCGCGACTGCGCGCTGTCGCAGCGGCTCGCGCCGGCGGTGGCACGGCTGGCGGCCGACTACGGCGACCAGGGTTTCACGGTGCTGGCCATCGACGCGACGCCCGGCGGGAGCGCGGCCGACAGCACCGCCTTTGCGGCCCGGCACGGCCTGACGCTCGATCCGCTGCTCGATCCGTACGGGACGGTGGCGCCGCGCTTCGGCGTCGCTCGCGCCGGCACCGCCGTGGTGCTCGACGAGGGGCTGATCCCGGTCTACCGCGGCCCGTTCGACGACGGGTCGGCGACCGGCGCCGGGCGTGCGCAGAACGAGTTCGTCGCCGATGCGCTCGAGGAGCTCCTGGCGGGCGGCGAGGTGGCCGACCCCGCCGAGGACGGCGCCGGCATCGCCCTGGCGCCCGCGGGCAAGCCGAAAGTGACGTTCCACGGGCAGGTCGCGCCGATCCTGCACGCACAGTGCGTGGAATGCCACCGCCCGGGCCAGGTCGGCCCGATGGAGCTGCTCGACTACGACGACGTGAAGGGGTGGGCGCCGCAGATCGCGGAAGTGGTCGGCAACGGCCGGATGCCGCCGTGGCACGCCGACCCGCGCTTCGGCCAGTTCGAGAACGAGCGGCGCCTGACCGACACCGAGAAGGCGACGCTGATCGCCTGGGCCGAGGGCGGTGCGCCGCTCGGCGACGCGAAGCAGAAGGCGACGCCGCCGGCCTTCGACGACGGCGGCTGGGCGATCGGCACGCCCGACCTCGTCATGCAGCTGCCCGAGCCCGAGCCGATCCCGGCGACCGGCTACGTCGATTACCGCTACCGGCTGGTCGATCCCGGCATCAAGGAGGACGTCTGGGTGCAGGCCGCGGAGATCCGGCCGACCGCCCGCGACGCGACCCACCACGTGCTGGCGCTCTACGTGCCGCCCGGCAAGGCGCCGCTCGAGGCGCTGACCGGACTGCAGGATGGCTCGATCATCGGCGCCGGCTACTTCGCGGTGCAGGTGCCCGGCTGCCGCCCGAACCTCTATCCGCCGGGCGCCGGCAAGAAGATCGAGGCGGGCGCCAAGTTCCTGTTCCAGCTGCACTACACGCCCAATGGCAAGGCGACCCAGGACCAGTGCCAGATGGGGCTCAAGTTCTGCAAGGAGCCGCCGGCGCAGGAGGTGAAGACGCGCGGCGTGTTCTCCTACAAGCTGCGCATCCCGGCAAACACGGCCGACTACGTCACGACCGCCGAGTGGGCGTTCCGCCGGCCGACGCGCCTGATCTCGATGTTCCCGCACATGCACACGCGGGGCGCGGCGTTCCGCTTCGAGAAGGTGGTCGGCAGCGGCGCCGGCGAGGAGCGGACGATCCTCTGCGACGTGCCGAAGTACGACTTCAACTGGCAGAACTTCTACCTGCCGATCGAGCCGCCCTTCTTCGCCGCGGGCGAGCGGATCGTCTGCACCGCGAAGTACGACAACTCGAAGGGCAACCCGTTCAATCCCGACCCGAATCGCACGGTCGCGTGGGGCGACCAGACCAACGACGAGATGATGATCGGATACATCGATTACATCGAGGAGCAGTGACGTGTCCCACGCGACCCATGCGGCGACCCGCTCGAGTGCCCGGTTCGGCGTCCCGGCACTCATCTCCGGGCTGCTGCTCGCCGGCGCCGCACACGCGCCGGCGACCGCGGCCGGCGGCGCGGTGGCGACGGTCGATGGCCGGACGCTCGCCGAGTTCCTGCTGACCGCGGTCGACGGCAGCCGCCACTCGCTCTATGCCGAGCGGCTCGACCGGCGCGCGACGGTGCTGGCATTCGTCGAGGTCGGCGATCCCGCCTCGCGCGCGGCCGCGCTCGCCGTGGCCGCCAGCGCCGGGGAGCGCAGCCGCGATGGCGTGCTGCACCTTGCGATCAGCGCCACCGCCACCGCCGCGAACTGCGGCGCCGACCCGGAACTCGCCGCGTTGCAGGCCGCCGGCGTGCCGCTGCTGCTCGATCCCGACCTCGTCGTCGCCGCCGACGCCGGCGTCCGCGCCAGCGGGACCGTGCTGCTGCTCGACGAGGCGTTCCGCGTCGTCTACCGCGGCGTCGCCGACGACCGCTTCGACGGCGCGGCACTGCGCACGCGCCCCGACAACGACTACCTCGCCAACGCGCTCGACTCGCTCCTGGCCGGCGAGGAGATCGACCCGGCCGCGACCGCGGTGAACGGTGTCGATCCCTGGCGGCTCGCACCGACGCGCAAGGTCGACTTCGCCGCCGACGTCGCACCGCTGCTCCACGCCCGCTGCGCCGAATGCCATCGGCCGGGGCAGCCGGCGCCGATGGAACTGCTCGACTACGAAGACGCGGCCGGCTGGGCGCCGATGATCGCCGAGGTGGCGCTCGCGGGACGCATGCCGCCGTGGTTCGCCGACCCGCGCCACGGCCGCTTCAGGAACGAAGCGCGCCTCACCGAGACCGAGAAGAAGACGCTCGAGCTGTTCGCCGCGCAGGGCGCGCCGAAGGGGAACCTGTCGCGGGCGCCCGCCCCGCCGACCTTCGCCGATCCGGAGTGGCGCATCGGCAAGCCCGACGTCGTGATCGAGCTGCCCGAGGCGCAGCCGATCCCGGCCGAGGGCGTGGTGCAGTACCGCTACGCCGAGGTCGATCCCGGCTTCACCGAGGACCAGTGGATCCAGGCGTCCGACTGCCAGCCGACCGCGCGGCAGCAGACGCACCACGTGATCGCCTACCTGCTGCCGGCCGGCAAGAGCGCGCGGGAGATCCTGCGCGATCCGACCGGAGTGCTGAGCCTTGGCGCGCTGGCCGGCTGGGCGCCCGGCACCGACCCGCTCGACCTGCCGGACGGCTTCGCGCTGCGCGTGCCGAAGGGCTCGCGCATCCTGTTCGAGCTGCACTACAACCCGAACGGCACGGCGGCGAGCGATCGCACCCGCATCGCCTTCCGCCGCACGCGGGTGCCGGTCGTGAACGAGGTCCGCAACGACGCGGTGATGAAGTTCGACTTCCGGATCCCGCCGCACAAGGAGGACGCCACCTTCACGGCGACGCGCAGGATGACGCAGCGCGGCCTCCTGCTCGAGATGACGCCGCACATGCACGTGCGCGGCAAGGCGATGCGCTACGAACTCGAGCGCGACGGCGTGCGGCGCACCCTGCTCGACGTGCCGCGCTACGACTTCAACTGGCAGATCTCGTTCGAGCTGCTCGAACCGGTCGAGATCCGGCCGGGCGACAGCCTGATCCTCACCGCGGTCTTCGACAACTCGAAGGGCAACCCGCACAACCCCAATCCGGGCGCGACCGTCACCTGGGGCGACCAGTCGTTCGAGGAGATGATGATCGGCTACTTCGACTGGTACGACCCGGAGGCGGCGCCGCCGGCGATGGCAACCGCGGGCGCCGGCGCGCAGGAGTGAAGCCATGACGCCCGCGGGAATCACCATCGCCGCGCTCGCCTTCGCCGCACCCGCGCCCTCCGCCGCCGACGAGGGGTCGGCGCAGCCCGACTTCCTGCTCGCGGCCGCCGACGGCGCGCGGGTCAGCCTCCACGCCGAGCAGCCGGGCCGCCAGCTCACCGTGCTGGCGTGGACGTCGACGCAGTGCCCGATCACCAAGCTGCTGGCGCCGCGGCTCGGCCGGCTGGAACGCGACTACCGCGAGCGCGGCGTGCGTTTCCTCGGCATCAACCCCAACATCCAGGACGACGCCGCCGAGGTGCAGGCGTTCGCCGCCAACGCCGCGATCGACTTCCCGATCCTGCTCGACCCGCTGCAGGTGGTGACCGACCGGTTCGAGGTGACGCGCACCACCGAGGTGTTGGTCCTCGACGGCGAGTTCCGCGTGGTCTACCGCGGCGCGGTCGACGACCAGTACTCGGTCGGCGCCGCGCGGCCGGCGCCGCTGAACGACTTCCTGATCGGGGCGCTCGAGTCGGCGCTCGCCGGCGAGACGGTCGATCCCGAGCGCACCGATGCGCCCGGCTGTCTGGTCGGCCGCCTGAACCGCGAGCCGGCGACGGCCGACGTCACCTTCTGGCGCGACGTCGCGCCGATCGTGCACCGCCAGTGCGTCGAGTGTCACCGCCCCGGCCAGGCCGGGCCGATGAGCCTGCTCACGGCCGACGAGGCGGCTGGCTGGGCGCCGATGATCGCCGAGGTGGTCGGCGACGGCCGGATGCCGCCATGGCACGCCGATCCGCGCCACGGCCGCTTCCGCAACGAACGCCGCCTCACCGAGACGGAACGGCGCACCCTCGAGCTGTGGGCGCTGAGCGGCGCCAGGGCGGGCGACCGCGCCGATGCGCCGCCGCCACCGGGTTTTCCCGACGCCACCTGGCAGATCGGCGTGCCCGATGCCGTGGTCGAACTGCCCGAGCCGCAGGCGATCCCGGCGACCGGCGTCGTTCCCTACCGCCACGTCATCGTCGATCCAGGCTTCACCGAGGAGCGCTGGGTCGAAGCGATCGAGCTCCTCCCCACCGCGCCGGCCGTCACTCACCACGTGATGGTGTTCCTGATCGAGCCCGGCCTCACGCCGCAGCAGGCGCTGACCAGCCGCGCCGCGCTCGAGGGGACCAACCACTTCGCGCAGATCGTGCCGGGCGGCCGTGCGATCGTGCTGCCCGCGGGCTTCGCCAAGCGCGTCCCCGCCGGCGCGCGCTTCCTGTTCCAGCTGCACTACACGCCGAACGGCACCGCCGCGACCGACCGCACCCGCATGGCGCTGCGTTTCGCGCAAGGTCCGGTCGCGAGCGAGGTCGCCGCCCGCGCGGTGATGAACATGGGCTTCGCCATCCCGCCGCGCGCCGCTGCCGCCGAGTTCACCGCCGCCTCGACCTTCCTCGCGCCGGCGCGCCTGCTCTCGGTGATGCCGCACATGCACCTGCGCGGCAAGGCGATGCGGGTCGAGCTCGCGCGCGCCGGCGAACGGCGCATCCTGCTCGACGTGCCGCGCTACGACTTCAACTGGCAGCACACCTACCAGTTCACCGACCCGATCGAGCTCGCGGCCGGCGACCAGGTCGTGCTGACTGCCGTGTTCGACAACTCGCCGGACAACCCGCACAACCCCGACCCCGACGCGCGCGTCCGGTTCGGCGAGCAGACCTTCGACGAGATGCTGGTCGGCTACCTGAGCCTCGAGCTGCCGCTCCCGACCGCGAACGCCGCCCCGGCGCGCGGCCCCTGAGCGAGCGCACCCCGCCGCCGCGGGCGACCGCGCGTGGCGGCGTCAGCGGCCTCCATCCGCCGCGGCGATGCGGTGCACCGG
>VGYY01000232.1 GCA_016872815.1 Planctomycetota bacterium | reverse complement strand
TGAAGCGCCACATCGACCACCGCGACTGCTGGAGCGCCGGCTGGAAGCACGCCAGCGGGCGCGAGGCGCAGCGCGGGAGCCGCTGCGAAGTGGCGGCGATCGGCGTGGACGCCACGCCGGCCCCGCCACCCGCCACCAGCCGCCTCGCTGCCACCACCGGCGCTGTGACCAGCCCCGCCCGCTCGCCCGCGCCCGAGCCGATCGCCGACCGCTGGGATGCCGGCGACCTCGGCTGCGGCGATCTCGTGCTCGAGCTCCGCACCCGGCTGCGCGCGCTGCCGGCGGGCGCGCTGTTCGAGGTGATCGCGCTCGATCCCGGCGCACCGGCCGACCTGCCCGCCTGGTGCGGGCTCACCGGCCATGTGCTCGTGACCGCCTCCCATCCCCGCTATCTCATCCGTCGTCGCAAGGAGTGACCGATGCCTGGCAAGTTCTGCGTCTCGCTCACCGCGTCCAAGGACAACTGCGATCGGGCGACCGTCGCCTTCGTCGTCGCCAACGCCGCCGTCGCCTCCGACAAGGAGACGCTGGTCTTCCTGTCGATCGAGGGCGTGCGCCTGTCGCAACAGGGATTCGCCGACGACATCCACGAGGAGGGCTTCGCGCCGCTGCGCGAGCTGATGGCCAACTTCGTGAAGGCGGGCGGCACGATCTGGGTCTGCTCGCCGTGCTTCAAGAAGCGCAAGCTCGACGAGGCCCGGCTGATCCCGGGCGCCACGATCGTCGGCGGCGCCAAGCTGGTCGAGTTCCTCTCGGGCGGCGCACCGAGCGTCAGCTACTGAGCGCGGCATGGGCAGCGAAGGCGAGGCGGGCCGACCGTCCACCGGAGACCGCGACGGAGGTTCGCCGCCGCCGCTGCCGCCCCCCGACGCGATCTGCGACGGCGGCGACCTCGACTGCGGCAGCGGTTTGCTGCTGATCATCCGCGAGGCGATGGCGCCGCTGCGATCGGGCGGGAGGCTCGAGGTGCGCAGCCGCGAAGGCAGCGTGCGCGAGGACCTGCCGGCGTGGTGCCGCCTGGTCGGCCACGCGCTTGCCGCGGTCAGCCCGGCGGCGAACGGCTACACGCACTTCACCGTGGTGAAGGGCGGCGCGGCTGGCGGCAGCGGCGATGGCGGTCCGCGCGCCGAGGCGGCGCTGACCGACGACGTCGAGCGCGCACGACAGTTCACCTGGAGCGCGCGGGTCAAGGGCGGCGGCGGGATGGCCGCCACCGCCTACGTCCGCAACCACTCGCTCGCCGTCGGCCAGCCGGCGAGCTTCGACACCGCCGATCCGGCGCCGAGCGCGCTCGAGTACCTGCTCTCGGCGCTGGGCGGCTGCCTGGTCGTCGGCTTCCAGTGGCGCGCGTCGCGCCGTGGCATCGAGCTGCGGCAGCTCGAGCTGTCGCTGCGGGCGAAGGTGGATGACATCCGCGTCTACCTCGGGCTCGGCGACGGCGCGGAGAGCGCGGTCGGCGGCCACCCCGGCCTCGCCTCGCTCGAAGGGACGCTCTACGTCGACGGCGATGCCGACGAGGCGACGCTCGCGGCGCTCCTGACCGAGACGGTCGCGCGCTCGCCGGTCGCGCAATCGCTGCTGCGCGGCGTGCCGCTGCGGGTGACCGCCCGGCGCGCGTGACGGTCGGCGGCCGAGACCGCGCGCCGCGGCTCGCTACCGTGCTCGGCCCCGAAGGAGCCGCGACCATGCCTCTCCCCCTCTTCCCCGTGACGAGCGTCGGCAGCTGGCCGCGACCCGACTGGCTGCTCGATGCGATGAAGCGGCGGCGCCCGAACCTGCGCGAGCTCATGGACCAGGCGACGCTGCTCTCGATCCGGCAGCAGGAGGACGCCGGCGTCGACCTCGTGACCGACGGCGAGCAGCGGCGCGACAACTTCTATTCGTTCCTGTGCGAGAAGCTCGACGGCCTCCAGCTGATGACGATGGCCGACCTGCTCGACCACGTGGAGGACAAGGCGGGGTTCGAGGCGCTGCTGCAGACGCTCGACGTGCCGGCGTTCGCGATCAGGAACCCGACGGTGGTCGGCAAGCTGAAGGCGAAGGCGCCGCTGGTGGCCGACGACGCCCGCTTCCTGCGCGCGCACACCCGACGGGCGATCAAGGTGACGCTGCCGGGGCCCTACCTGCTGTCGCGCTCGATGTGGGTCAAGCGGCTGTCGGAGCGCGCGTATCCGACGCGCGCCGGCCTGATCGACGACCTGGTGGCGCTGCTGCGCGCGGAGCTGCTCGAGCTCGAGCGGATCGGCGTCGATATGGTGCAGTTCGACGAGCCGGTGCTGACCGAGCTGGTGTTCGCCGGCAAGTCGTCGACGCGGACGTTCATGTGCGCGGCGCTGGCGGCGCAGGCGAGCCCCGAGAGCGAGCTCGAGCTCGCGGTCGAGCTGATCAACCGCGTGGTCGAGGGGGTGACCGGGACGATCACCGGAATCCATGTCTGCCGGGGCAACTGGAGCCGCAAGGAGGAGGTGCTGCTGGCCGGCAGCTACGACCCGCTGATGCCGACCTTCGCGCGGATGAAGGTGAAGCAGTTCGTCCTCGAATACGCGACCGAGCGCGCCGGCACGCTCGACGCGCTGCGTGAGCTGCCTCCCGGCGCGCAAGTCGGTCTCGGCGCCGTCAATCCGCGCACGAGCGAGATCGAGCCGCACGAGCAGATCGTCGCGCGCGCACGTCGCGTCGCCGAGCTGCGCGGACAAGCTGCCGTCTTCCTCAACCCCGACTGCGGCTTCGGCACCTTCGCCGAGCGGCCGATCAACGATGCGGCGGGCGCGACCGCGAAGCTCGCGGCGCTGGCGGCGGCGGCGCGCGACCTGCGCTGACGTCAGCGATCGCCGTAGCCGAGTTGCTGCAGCATCTGCTGGCCGGCGCGGGAGAGCGGACCGGCGGTGGCGGAGCGGGCGCGGGTGTCGGCGAGCCAGTCGTCGATCCGGCGGCGCAGCGCCCGGACGACTTCCGGGTGGTTCGCCGCCAGGTCCGTCCGCTGCTGCGGATCGGCATCGGCGTCGTACAGGGCGACCTGCTCGTCGCCCTCCTTCCGCGTGACCACCAGCTTGAACCGCCCCTGCCAGGCCGTGAGCAGTTCCGGCGCGGCGGGCGCGGCGTCGCTGCCGGGCGCGCACGGCAGCGAGCCGAACGCGACGCGCGGCTCGGCGCCGCCCTCCCCGATCGCCACGGCGTCGGCGGCCAGCAACGGCCACAGCGAGCGTCCGTCCTGCAGCTCGCCGAGCAGCGCCACCGGATCGTGGCCGAACGCCTCGAGCAGCGTCGGCATCACGTCGACGTTCTCCACCAACTCCTCGACCACGCGGCCGCGCGCGACCCGCGGTCCCGCCACGAGGAACGGCACCCGCAGCGTCTCCTGCGTGGCGACGAACGCGTGCAGGCCGAGCGTCTCGCGCGCACGGCTCTCGCCGTGGTCGGCCATGAAGAGCAGGAGCGTGCGTGCGAGCCCTCCGCGCGCCTCGAGTCCGTCCAGCAGCTCGCCCACGCGCTGGTCGAGGAACGCGACCTCGGCGTCGTAGAGCCCGAGGAATTCCTCGGCGTAGTTCGGCGGCAGGCCCGCGCCGCGCAGCAGGTCGAGCCGCGTGCGGACGGAGAAGTCGGCGGCGCCGGCGAAGTCGTGCTTCACGTAGCGCGACTTGTACGGCTCCGGCGGCACGAACGGCGTGTGGGCGATGAACAGGTGCGCCCACGCGAACGCCGGCTTCTCCGCCGGCAGTTCGTCGAGCCACGCGAGCAGCTTCGGCACCACGTCCCGCGCCTCGTCGCTCGAGTCGCGCACCTGCTTGCGGAAGCCCTGGATCAGGTTCGCCTCGTTGAACTGGAACACGTTGTAGAAGCAGGCGGTCTCGACGCCGCGCCGGAGCAGCAGCTCGGCGAGGGTGTCGACTTCGGGCGCCAGCGAGTGCCAGTTGTCGGTCAGCCCGTGCGACAGCGGGTAGCGCCCGGTCAGCAGCGAGGCGTGCGACGGCGCGGTCTGCGGCATCGGCACCGCGGCGCGCTCGAAGCGCGTCCCGGCCGCCGCCAGCGCATCGAGCCGTGGCGTCGCGACGTCCTTGCCGCCGTAGCAGCCGAGCCGATCGGCCGACAGCGTGTCGAGCGTGACGAGCACCACGCGCGTCGGTGCGGCCGGCACGGCCGGCGCGGAGGACTCTGCGCCCTCGGGCGGATCGCCGCAAGCCGCCAGCACGAGGCAGGCGAACGTCCACGCGGTGCGGTCGCTGGCAAGGCGCATTCCCGCGATGGTAGCCCGTCGGCGCGAGCGATGCCGCGTCACAGCGCCCGACGCGCCGGCACCATCACATGCGCGAACAGCATCCCGGCGACGATCGCGGCGGCGACGAAGACCATCCGGAACGCCGTCTCCACGCCGCTCACCACGTCGCGCTCCAGCATCAGCATCGCCCCGCGGAAGCCGACGCTGCCCGGCACCAGCAGCAGCAGACCGGGAAAGAGCGTGACCGCCACCGGCCGGTTGGCGATGCGCGCCCAGACGTTGCTGCCGATCGCCACCGCGAACGCGCCGAAGAAGGCGCCGAGTTCCGGCCCGACCGCCGCGCTGCCGAGCCGATCGCCGCCGAAGCCGAGAACGCCCGCGACGAGGATCGGGACGAGGTCGCGCAGCGCCGCGCGGAACAGCACCGTGAATGCGCACGGCGCCAGCAGGAGCGCGATCGCGATGGTCCACTCGGGCAGGGGTGCCGCGGCGAGTCCGACCACGGCGCCGCTCGCGCCGTCGGCGCCGCCCGCCGTTCCGAACGCCGCGCTCGCGGCCGCCCGCCCGAGGGCGACGCCGAAGGCCAGCTCCACCAGCACCACGGCGGCGCTCACCAGCCGGACGGTCCCGGAGACGAGGCTCTGCGCCGCCAACTCGGAGATCGCCATGGTGAAGGAGAGGCCGGGCAGCAGGACGACCAGGCTGGCGACGGTCACGACGTAGTCGGACAGCCCGCCGAACGCGCGCTCGAGCCCGTACGCGGCGAACGAGACGCAGAACGCCGCCGCCGCCTCGAAGATGCGCTGGAAGCCGGGACGGAGGCGCTGCACGAAGCCGAGCGCGCACGCCGCGGCACCGAGCCCCGCTGCCGCCGCGATGTCGCGCGCGCCGCCGCCGAAGAAGCGCGCGGCGCACGCCGAGGCCAGCGCGAACGCCACGATCGTCAGCAGCGCCCCCCACCGCGGCGGGCAAGCCTCGATCGCGTCGATCCGCGCCTCCGCCTCGGCCAGCGCGAACCGCCCCGCCACGAGCCCGCGCAGCACCTCGTCGAGCGAGGCGAGCTTGCCGAGGTCGACCGAGCCGGGCTGCACGCGGATCAACCCGGTGCTGCGCTGCTCGGGCGCGCCGAAGGCGGCGAGGATCACCGTCGGCAGCGAGAAGAACTGGCTCGGCAGCCCGAGCCGCCCGGTCGCCACCTCGAGCGCCGACTCGATCCGGTGCGCCGGCGTCCCGTACATGTGCAGCCCGCGCGCCAGCTTGACCAGCAGGCGCGCGGCATCGGAGGTCGGCGCGCTCGGATCGGCGGCTGGCGGCGGGGCGTTCACGGCGGTTCCTGACGGAGGGTCGCGCCACGTTACGCTGCGGCACGATGGACCTCCGCTCCCGCCTGGCTGACCGACGACCGCTGTTGTTCGATGGCGCGCTCGGCAGCGAGCTGACGCGGCGCGGCATCCAGACGCCCCTGCCGCTCTGGAGCGCGGCAGCGCTGCGCGATGCCCCGGCGGCGATCGCGGCCATTCACCACGACCACGTCGTGGCCGGCGCCGAGGTCGTGACGACGGCGACGTTCCGCACCACGCGGCGGGCACTGGCGAAGTCCGGGAGTCCCGATCCCGCGGCCGAAGCGCGCCGACTCACGTCGCGCGCCGTCGACCTCGCGCGTTCCGCGGGATCCCCCTGGATCGCCGGTTCGATCGCGCCGCTCGAGGACTGCTACGAGCCGGCGCTCGTTCCCGACGACGCGACGCTCGTGCGCGAGCATGGCTGGCTGGCGCGCGACCTCGCCGACGCCGGCGTCGACCTGCTGCTGGTCGAGACGATGAACACGCTCCGCGAAGCGGTCGCTGCCGCCCGCGCCGCGCGCGCGACCGGGCTGCCGCTGATGGTGTCGTTCGTCTGCACCAGCGACGCGACCGCCCCGCCTCGCCTCCTCTCCGGCGAGCCGGTCGCCGCTGCCGCGCGCGCGCTGCTGGCCGAGGGCGTCGCCGCGCTCGGCATCAACTGCACGCCGGTGCCGACGCTGCATCGACCGCTGGCCGAGCTGCTGCAGGCTGTCGCCGCTCGCGTCCCCTGCGCGGCCTACGGGAACGTCGGCCACACCGACGCCATCCAGGGCTGGACCTGCACCACCGACTGCCCGCCCGCGGCGTACGCGCATGCCGCCGCCGGCTGGATCGCCCAGGGTGCCCGCATCGTCGGCGGCTGCTGCGGCACGACCGCCGACCACGTGGCGGCGCTGGCCGCGTTGCTCCGGCCGACCGACGCCTGATCGACTCGCGGGCGGGTCGTCCCGGCGGCGCGC
>VGYY01000231.1 GCA_016872815.1 Planctomycetota bacterium | reverse complement strand
GCTCCGGCTCGCGCTCGCCACGCTGCTCGCGGCGGCGACGCTGGCCGAGCAGGGCGACACCCTGCCGCTGCGCTCGGTGGCGCCGGCGCTGGCGGTGCCGGCCGAGGTCGCGGCGATGGCCGACGAGCCGGACCGCTTCGCCGTGCTGGACGTGCCATTCGACGGCGTGCCCGAGGGGCAGGTCGCGCCGGGCGTCAGCCACTTCGCCATGGCGCTCGGCGCCGCGCACGAGCGACCGATCTTCTTCGGCGTCTATCCGCGCGCCGCGCGCCCCGGCCTGCCGGCGCTGCGCGAGCGGCCGCTGTTCCGCGCCATGGCGGCGATCGGCGCCGCCGCGCGCGACGGGACGCCGGCGCCGACGCGCTTCAGCGATGCGGATCTGGCCGCGATGCGCCGCGACCTCGCCGAGCTCTCGATCGGCGCGGTGCAGGTCCACGACTTCAGCGTGATCCCGGCGCGGGCCGGCGAGCGCGAGCCGCTGCGCGCGCTGTTCCGGGCGCTCGCGCCGCGGCGCGAGCAGGAACTCGCGCCTGGCGCGGGCTATCGGCTCACCTTGTTCCGGTTCTGACCGCGCTCCGGCCCCCGTCGCGAGCGCAGTCGGCGCCGCGCGGCGCTATTCGCCGAGCGTCTCGCCGAACGGGACCGGTCCGGCGAGGCGCAGCCGGACGGAAAGTTCACGCTCGTCGATCGCCAGCATCGCCGCCGCCCAGCGCACCACCGCCAGACCGCCGAGGTCCCGCTTCATCGCCTCGGTCCGCTCCGGCACGACCCGGTCCTGCCAGTGGCGCTCCTGCGCCGTGATCTCGTCGTCGACGACGAGGTCGATCGCCTGCTGCTGCTTCGCGTCCGGGGTCTTGCCGCGCACCTCGGGAAACCGGCGGGCGATGACCTCCGCCTCGACCGTGCGCCGGATCTTCACCCAATCGGGGCGGGTCTCGTCCTCGGCGTAGATGACGCAGAGATCCTCCAGCACCTTGCGCAACCGGTCACTCGAGGAGTAGGCGAAGCCCTGGCCGAAGCCGGTCGCCGCCTCCTTCACCTGGCGGAACGCCAGCTCCGACATGAGTCCGGTGTTGTGACCCGACTCGCTGGTCATCTTCTGAACGCAGATCTCGTTCAGGAACTCGCCGGTGGTCGTGATGACGATGCACGGCCGCTTCATCAGCTCGACCGCGCCGATCGCCACCGGCGGCAACGACGGGTCAGCGAACGCCAGCTCGCTGAACTTGATGTCGTCCATCTGCGGGTAGGTCCACGAGTAGACCCGCGGCACTTCGTGCACGCGTGCGCGCAGCGCGTCGACCAGCGTCGTGACGAACCGGACGGAGCTGTCGCGATCGGCGGCCGAAAGGATGAAGGCGAGGCGCGGCCCGTGGCGCGGATCGGGATACTGGATCACCGGGTCCTCGCCCGCCGCCGCCGGCTGCTGGTACGCCTCGTTCGGCTCCAGCCCGAACACGACCTCGTCGCCCACCACCGCCGCCAGCGCCTCCAGCAGCTCGGCCAGCGACTTGGCCTGGATCAGGCCGGTCTTGAACTTGAGGTTGGGGATGAAGTCCTCGTTCAGGATCCGCCGCACGTCGGGATCGATGAGGCTCTCGGCGCGCCGGAACAGCTTGCGCATGTCGACCTTGAAGTGGAGCGCCAGCGCGACCCGGGCCGGGAAGACGCGGCCACAGAACTCCCACGCCTGCGCCAGGTCGCCGGTCGGACCGTCGAGCACGCCGGACAGCAGCGGCTGCAGCGCCGCGTGGTCGAGGTTGGCCCGGAAGCCGAGCTCGAGCTGGTTGCCGAGCGCGACGCGGCCCATGGCCGGCCCGAAGTGCTGCGGGACCAGCACCTCGGCGGCCAGCTTGGCCAGCGGCGAGGCGTCGGGGCCGGCGGGCGGCGGCGCCAGCCCGAACTCGCGCATCGTCTTGCCGATGTCGACGACGAAGTCGAGCGGCCGCCCCACCGGCGACGGCGCGAGCACCGCCGCGCGGTACTGCGGCGAATCCTCGAGCGACAGCGCATCCTGGTCGGCGAGCTTGCGCATGTCGCGGACCAGCTCGAAGTCGTTGCCCGCCAGCAGCGCGTCGTCGGCGCGCGCGAGGTGCCAGCGCTGCCCCTGCGCGGTGAAGCTCTGCACCGACTCGGTCTCGCTCCACTCCTCCACCACGCCGACCTTGGCGCGCACCATGCCGAGGGTCAGCGCCTCGGCGAAGAACTTGGCCCGGAACGACCCGCGCGCGGCGACGGCCCAGGCGTAGCTGCCGTCGGCGCGGATGCGGCCGCACAGCAGCAGCTCGCGACCGGCGAGGTCGCGCATGAGATCGAGCGGCGCCAACTGCTCCGGCAGCGTCGCCAGCTCGTCGAACAGCTGCTCGATCGCCGCGACCGGCAGCTCCTCGCGATACACCCGCGTCTTCGCGAACTCCTTCCACTCGTCGCGCAACCGGAGCGCCGAGAAGAACCGCGGCAGCGGGAAGACGCCGAAGTCCTGCGCCAGCCCCTTGCGCCGCACCATGAAGTCGACGTCCTTCGGCACCAGCGGGTCGAGCGCCGCCCGCGGCCCGGCGAACGGGTCGAAGATGGCGATGCGGAAAGCGACGTAGCCGACCCCCAGCGCGAACAGGGCTAGGATCAGCACGATCTTCAGGAAGCGCTTCATCGCAGCCTCAGGCACTCCTTTCCGCACCGCGGCCGGCGGCGCCGGCGTCGCTTGTCGGACGAAAACGGCAAGGCTACATTCCGCCGTCCGCGCGGGAGCTCGCTTGAACGCTCGCCTGAACGTCGCCCACCACCTGCAGTCGATCACCCCGTCGGCCCCGCTCGCACTGATGCAGAAAGCCGCCGTGCTCAAGGAGCAGGGCCGCGACATCATCAGCCTCGGTGCCGGCGAGCCCGACTTCGAGACGCCGCGCGTCGCCCGCGAGGCCGCCCATCGGGCCATCGATTCCGGCCGGACGCACTACACGCCCTGCCCCGGCGAGAAGTCGCTGCGCGTCGCCATCGCGGCCAAGCTCGCCCGCGACAACGGGCTTCGCTACGACGCGGGCGAGATCGTGGTCAGCAACGGCGCCAAGCAGGCGCTCTACGGCGCCTTCCTCGCCCTGCTCGATCCGGGCGACGTGGCGGTGATCCCGAGCCCCTATTGGGTCACCTATCCGGAAGCGGTCCGGCTGGTCGGCGCGACGCCGCGCCTGCTGCCGATGGATGCCGCGAGCGGCTTCAAGCCCGACCCCGACCGGCTCGACCAGGCGCTGCGCGGCGCACGGCTCTTCGTGTTCAACTCGCCGAGCAACCCGACCGGCGCGGTGCTGACGCGCGCCGAGATCGCGGCGCTCGGACAGGTGCTGCTGCGCCACGACTGCTGGGTCGTGACCGACGAGATCTACGAGAAGCTGGTGTTCGACGGCGCCGCCCACCACTCGCTCCCGGCCGTGGTGCCGGCGCTGCGCGAGCGCACGGTGGTGGTCAACGGCCTGTCCAAGGCGTACGCGATGACCGGCTGGCGGATGGGCTACGCCGCGGCACCCCGCCCGGTCGCGGAGGCGATCGAGCTGGTGCAGAGCCACGTCTCGAGCAACGCCTGCAGCATCTCGCAGCATGCGGCGCAGGCCGCGCTCGAACATGCCGACTCCGACATCGCCGCGATGCTGGCGGCGTTCGCGCGGCGACGCCGCCTGGTGCTCGATGCCTTCGCCGGCGTGCGCGGCATGACGCTCGTGCCGCCGCAGGGCGCCTTCTACGTCTTCCCGGACATCTCCGCGTGGCTCGGCGGCACCTTCGCCGACGCCACCGCGCTGTGCGAGCGGTTGCTCGACGAGCAAGGCGTGGCTGCCGTCTCCGGCAGCGCCTTCGGCGATCCGCGCTGCATCCGCCTCTCCTACGCGACGTCCGACGAGCGGCTGGCGCAGGCGCTCGAGCGCATCGTCCGCTTTCTGGCGGCGCATCCGGCGGGGCGCCGCTGATGTCGCGCGACGTGCGCAACGGGCTCCTGGTCTCGCTGCCGATGTCGGTGGCGATGATCATCGCCGCGCTGGTCGTCGCCCGCGGCCGCGCCGCCGAGCATCCGCAGCGCGTCTTCGCGCAGGCCGACCTCATCGCCAAGGTGCTGTCGCGATTGGAGCAGGACTACGTCGAGCGCTTCGACGACGAAAAGAGCTGGGAACTGGTCTACGGCGGCATCAAGGCGATGACCAAGCGCCTCGATCCCTACTCGCAGTTCCTCACCCCCGACGAGAGCCGCCCGTTCGCCGAGGAGACGCACAAGAACTACGTCGGCGTCGGCTTCGCCACCGATCCGCGCGCCGCCCCCATCACCATCGACTACCTGTTCGAGGGGTCGCCCGCCGATCGCGCCGGGCTCGTCCCCGGCGACCGGATCACCGCCATCGACGGCACCGCCGTCGACACGCTGGCGCGCGAGAAGGCGATCGAGCGGATCAAGGGCGAGCCGGGAACCTCGGTCCGGCTCACCGTCGAGCGCGGCGGCGACGGCGGGCACGCGAAGGGCGCGATCGAGGAGATGAGCGTCGAGCGCGCCCGCATCCCGCAGCAGTCGGTGGTCGGCGGCGAGATGATCGAGGGCGGCGATGGCGTCGGCTACCTCTACGTCGACGGCTTCGGCGACGCCACGGTCACGGAACTCGACCGGGCGGTCGAGGCGCTGCTGGCCGCCGGCATGAAGGCGCTGGTGCTCGACCTGCGCTTCAACAAAGGCGGCCTGCTCGAGGTCTCGCGCCTGTTCGCCAACCGCTTCGTGCGCTCGGGCGCGATCGTCGGCATCCGGTACCGCGAGCCGCGCGAGGGCGTGACCCACTCCGCCGATCCGGCCGAATGCCGCTGGCCCGACCTGCCGCTGGCGGTGCTGGTGAACGGCGACACCGCCTCCGCCGCCGAGATCGTCGGCGGCGCCCTGCAGGACCACCATCGCGCCCTGCTGGTCG
This sequence comes from Planctomycetota bacterium, assembly GCA_016872815.1. Lineage (GTDB taxonomy): Bacteria > Planctomycetota > B15-G4 > B15-G4 > SIAN01 > SIAN01. The sequence goes on along the minus strand of VGYY01000231.1, from coordinate 1,654 downwards.
GCGAGCGGACCTACGGCAAGGGCGTGGTGCAGTCGATCTGGAACATCCCGCTCGACGACGCGCGCGGCGGCGAGCGCAAGGCGACGCTGAAGCTCACCACCGCCGAGTACCTGACGCCGTCGGGCCGCGCGATCGAGAAGCGGGTGACGCGCCAGCAGAAGGTGCTGGGCGGCCTCGAGCCCGACTTCACGCTGCGCCTCGACGAGGCGCGGACGAAGGAGCTGACCGAAAGGCTGCGCGTGCTGCACGTGCCGGAGCGCTGGCGCGCCCGCCATCTCGCGAACCGCGGGCTGACGCTGCCGCCGCTGCGCGATCGGCAGGTCGACGCGGCGCTCGCCGTGCTGCGCGGCGAGACGCCGGCCCAGGACTTCTGAGCACCGTGGCCCTGCGCCCCGACCAGCTCATCCTCGGGATCGAGAGTTCCTGCGACGAAACCGCCGCGGCGCTGCTCGACGCGAGCGGTGGCGTCCGCGCCTCGGTGGTCCGCAGCCAGATCGACCTCCACGCGGCGTTCGGCGGGGTCGTGCCCGAGATCGCCGGCCGCAGCCACGTCGAGCACATGGTGCCGGTGCTCGAGGAGTGCTTCGCGCGCGCCGGCGCCGCCCGCGGCGACGTCGGCGCGGTCGCGGTGACCTGCCAGCCCGGCCTGATCGGCTCGCTGCTGGTCGGGCTGTCGACCGCGAAGGCGCTGGCGCTGGCGCTCGACGTGCCGCTGGTGCCGGTGGACCACGTCGCGGCGCACGTCTACTCCTGCTTCCACGGCGTCGCCGAGCCGCAGTTCAAGTCGGCCTGCCTGGTCGCTTCGGGCGGCCACTCGACCCTGTTCGCGGTCGACTCGCCGGCGCGGGCGACGCGGATGGGCGACACCATCGACGACGCGGCCGGCGAGGCGTTCGACAAGGTCGCAGCGATCGTCGGGCTCGGCTACCCGGGCGGCCCGATCGTCGACCGCATGGCGACGGGCGGCGACCCGCGTCGGTTCCGCTTCCCGCGCACGCTCCTCGACCGCGACTCGCTCGACTTCTCCTTCTCCGGGATCAAGACCGCGGTGCTCTACCACTGCCGCGGCCAGGACGGCCGCACCCGCCGCGAACTCGACGCGCAGGAAGTGAAGGACATCTGCGCCTCCTTCCAGGACTGCGTCGTCGACGTGCTTTGCACCAAGCTGCTGCGGCTCGCCGACCGGATCGGCGCGCGGTCGCTGGCGGTCGGGGGCGGCGTCGCCGCCAATCGCCGCCTGCGCGAGCGGGTCGCGCAGGTCGCCGCCGAGCGCGGTCTCGCGCTGCACCTCGCGCCGCGCGAGCTCACCACCGACAACGCGGTGATGGTGGCGGGCCTCGGTCGGCTGCTGCTGGCCGACGGCGTCCGCGCCGGACTCGATCTCGATGCCAATCCGCGCAGCGCGGCGAAGGCGGCGCGCCGGTGAGCCCGCGCCGTGCCATCCGCCCGCGCCGCGCGCCCGTCGCCGACCTCGGCTTCGCGCAGGTCGACCACGATCGCGCCCGCCGCTGCGGCTTTCCCGAGGTGATCCTCGGCAGCGGCAAGTCGCCGCCGCAGGTGGCCGCGATCTTCGCCGAGCTCGCCGCGCGCGCCGATCGCGTGCTGGCGACGCGCTGCAGCGAGGCGGCCTTCGCCGCCGTGCGCGCGCGCGTGC
>VGYY01000230.1 GCA_016872815.1 Planctomycetota bacterium | reverse complement strand
CGCACGCCGGCGGCAAGGTCGCCGAGGCGCGCGTCGATGCCGACGCGCTGCTGGCGGTGGGCGACCCGGCGGCCACGGACACGGCCGGCGTGGCGCCCACCTGGATGGACGCGCGGGTCGACGGGCGAGCCGTCACGGCACGCGTCGGCAAACCGGTCGAGATCGAGGCTCTCTGGTGGAACGCGCTGGCCTTCGGCGCCGCGGCGCTGCCCGACGCCGCGCGCTGGCGCAAGCTGGCGAACCGGGCACGCCGCAGCTTCCTCGTCCGCTTCCTCGACGACGACCACGGCGAGCTCGACGACGTGATCGACGTCGACCACGTGCCTGGCACGCGCGACCCGGCGTTCCGGCCGAACCAGCTGTTCGCGCTCGGCGGCCTGCCGCGGGTGCTGGTGAGCGGCCCGCGGGCGCGCGCGATCGTCGACGCCATCGCGCTGCGGCTCTGGACTCCGCGCGGCGTGCGGACGCTGGCACCCGATGACCCGCGCTACCGCGGTCGCTGCGTAGGCGGCCCGCGCGAGCGCGACGGCGCCTACCACGAAGGCACGGCGTGGCCGTGGCTGCTCTGGCCGCTGGCCGATGCCTGGGCGCGGAGTCGCGGCAACGGCAAGGCAGCTCGCCGCTCGGCGTGGGAGCGCTTCATCGCCCCGCTCGAGACGGAGCTGGCCGCGCGCAGCGAGTCGGCGCACGTCGCCGAGATCGCCGACGGCGACGCGCCGCACACCTGGCGCGGCTGCCCGATGCAGGCATGGTCGCTGGCGGCGCTGCTGCAGGCGGAGGCGCTGTTGCGGTGAGCGCGGCGGCGGGAGCCGGCGACCGCCTCACGCCACCGGATCGGCGCGTTCGCGCAGGAACTCGTCGCGGCCGGCCAGGAGGATGTTCTCGGCGTGGCAGCGCGCCAGCGTCGGCAGCAGCGCGTTGGAGAGCGCGTCGAAGCGCGCCATGCGGCGGCGCATCAAGGGCAAGGTCAGCTCCGGACGGCGGCAGCGCGCGGCGCGAACGCAGTGGGCGAAGGTGCGCGCGGGTGCGGTGGCGGCATAGGTGGCGAGGAACAGGGGCCACTGGTCGGGCGGGAGCAACCGCGCCTGCTCGAAGAGCGCCTGGACGCGAGCTTCACGCTCCGGCGTCAGCGGCGTCTCCGTCGCGTTCATGCGGGTCGGGCTCCGGTCGCAACGGCCACAGCGGCGCGCGTCGGGGCGATACAGTGGCGGGCGCCCGGGGCTCCGCAAGTCCCCCAACTCACGGAGTCCCTGGCGTCACGCCTGCCCGCGAAGCGGAAGCCGTGGCGCCCCGTCACCACGCGCGCTGCGGCCCAACCGGAGTCGGCCCATGATCGATGCGAAGGTGCTGAAAGAGAGCTATGCCGCCCATCTGCACTGGCTGACGGGGGCCTACGCCTTAGCGCTGCAAAAGCACGCATTTGACGGGGTCGTGATCCACTCCGGCGCGCCGAAGCCGCGCAGCATCTTCGACGACCAGTTCTGGCAGCTGCGCCCGGTGCCGCACTTCCACCACTGGCTGCCGCTCGAAACCAGCCGGTCGGCCCTGCTGATCGAGCCGGGGCACAAGCCGACCCTCTTCTGGTTCAACGTCGTCGACTTCTGGGAGGCACCGCGTCAGCCGGAGTCGGACCACTTCTGGGGCGCCTTCGAGGTGAAGGAGGTCGCCTCCCCCGCCGCCATCCGTGACCTGCTGCCGCGCGGCGGGAAGCTCGCCTTCATCGGCGAGGAGAAGGGCGACTGCTGCGACACCTGGTCGTTGCCAGAGTCGGCGTACAACCCGCCCGAGCTGCTGAAGGCGCTCGACCAGCTGCGCGTGCTGAAGACCCCGTACGAGCAGCACTGCCTGCGCGAGGCCAACCGCCGCGCCGCCGTCGGCCACCGCGCGGTGCAGGAGCTGTTCCGCAAGGGCGACATGAGCGAGTTCGAGCTCCACCTCGCCTACCTGCGCGCCACCGGCCAGGACGATCCCGAGACGCCCTACAAGAACATCGTCGCGCTCGGCCGGAACGCCGCCACGCTCCACCATGTCGGCTACGGTCGCGAGAAGAGCGGCGCGCAGACGCTGCTGCTCGACGCCGGCGCCAAGTGCCTCGGCTACGACAGCGACATCACCCGCACCGCCGTCCGCGGCAAGGGCGCCGCCGCCGACGCCTTCAAGCTGCTGGTCGCCGGTCTCGAGCGCACGCAACAGCGCCTCTGCGCCGCGGCGACCATCGGCCGACCGTTCGAGGCGTTGCACGACCAGACCCACGACCTGATCGCCGAGGTGCTGCGCGAGGCCGGCGTGGCGAAGGCGAGCGCGGCCGAGCTGGTGGCGAGCGGCGTGACCCGCAAGTTCCTGCCGCACGGCCTCGGCCACTCGCTCGGCCTGCAGACCCACGACGTCGGCTGCCGCAACGTCGCCCCCCGCGGCGACAACCCCTGGCTGCGCAACACCACGAAGATCGCCGTCGGTCAGGTCTTCACCGTCGAGCCGGGCATCTACTTCATCGACCACCTGCTGGCCGAGCTGCGTGCCAGCCCCGCCGGCAAGGTCATCGACTGGACCCTGATCGAGGCGCTGAAACCGTTCGGCGGCGTCCGCGTCGAGGACGACCTGATCGTGCAGCCGACTGGCGTCGAGAACGCCACCCGCGTCTTCCTGCCCGAGCCGCCGGCGATCCTGGCGGCGTGAGCGAGCGGGACGCGGGGCCGGCGCGGCCGCTCCGGGTCGCGGCGGCCATCAGCCCCCGTCCGTCGTTCCCGGCGGCGCCGGCGCGCGCGTCGCATCGTCGAGGCGCGGCTCGAAGCGGCGCAGCAGTTGCCAGGTGACGCGGGCGGAGGCGAAGTCGCGCTGCGCCACCTGGTCGGCCCAGAGTGCGGTGAGCTGACGCACGGTCAGCGGCGAGCGGAAGCCGACGTCGATGCGGGCGTTGCCGAGCGTCACGAAACGCGCCGGATCGGCCGGCACGAAATCGACCAGCGCCTCGCGCACCTCGCGCAGCGCGTTGGCGCTGCCATGGCGCTCGCTCGCCTCGAGGTCGAGGGCGAGCCACGCGAGCCACTCCGCGTAACGCGGCCGCACGCGCGGGTCGACGTCCTCGAAGTCGGGCAGGCGGGGCTTGAGCCAGCGCCAGCGCGCCTCGCCGGCGAACTCGCTCTCGATCCGCGACTCGCCCGCGACGCCGCTCGACTGCGGCGCGGCGCGGCGCGTGACCAGGGTGACATCGAACGGCCGTTGTGCGAAGTCGGCCAGCAGTTCGGCGTGCTCACGCAGTGAGCGCGACAGCGGCGAGAGCTTCGGGTCAAACGTGCCGTCGCCGCGGAACTCGACGCGGTGCATCTTCGTCGCGACCACGTGTTCGGGGACGAACGGCGGCGCGCACTCGAAGCGGCTGGTGCCGGCCGGGACCTCGCGCCGCTCGTAGTGCGCCTCGAGCGAGGCGGCGCCCGTGCGTGGCCGCACCAGCGCCAGTTGCACCGCCGCGCGCGCGGGCGCGGTGACCTCGACGGCGACCCGCGGCGGCGATCCCGGCTCGACCGTGAAGGTCGCCTGCGGTTCGTCCCATGCGATCGCCGATGCGCCAATCGCAGCGGCGCGTTCGGTCGCGGCGAACGCCTCGGCGAAGAACCGGCCGAGCTGTTCGCGGTACTCCCACTCCTCGACCTGCAGCGAGTCGGGCGAGTGGCCGGCACCGGCGAGGATCCAGCCGCGCGTCCGCTCGCGCCGTTCCGCGAGCAGCCGCACGGTGGCCATCGGCGTCAGCAGCCAGTCCTCCGCGCCGTGCAGCAGGAAGAGCGGCCCCGCGTAGCGCGCGGCGTTGCGCCGCGGATCGATCGCCGGGAGCAGGAACCCCTTCACCGCCGACAGCGCGAGCCGCGCCGCGGCCGACTCCGGCGCGCCGACGGCGCGGTCGAGCTGCTCGTCGGGGAAGAAGAGGTCCTCCGCCGCGCAGGCGGCGGGCTGCACCTCGGCGGCGAGCTGCAGCGCCAGCACCGAGCCGAGCGAGATGCCGAGCACGCCGATCCGCTCGCGCGAGCGGCCCTGCACCTCCGTCAGCCAGCGCCACGCCGCCGCGACGTCGCCCGGCAGCGACGCCAGCGCCGCGATCCCCTCGCTGCGGCCGAACCCCTGATAGTCGAACAGCAGCACGTCGAAGCCGGCGGCCCGGAGCAGTTCGGCGAACGGCAGGAAGAAGGTCGCATTGCCGGTATTGCCGCCGCAGACCAGCACGGTGCGCTCGGCGGCGCCGGGCGGCTCGGCGCGATCGAACCAGAGGCCGTGCAGCACCGCGCCGGCCGCGTTCTCGAAGTGGACGGCGGTGTGCGGCAGGTCGCGGTAGCGCTCGTCGTCGATCTCGTGCGTGAGCGGGAAGAGCAGCGCCGCGCTGATCGGGTCCATGCCGGCGCGCAGGTCGCGCCCGGCCGCGCCGTCGTCCTCGTCGCGCGCCGGCGCGGGCGGGGTCGCCACGGCCGCCAGCGTCAGCGCAACCCCGAGCGCCGCTCCTGCGCCACTGCGCCCCGCGATCCAGCGCCTCACGCAGCGCCCTCCGTCAGGCCGAACTCCGCCGGCAGCGCGACGGCGAACGGCGACCACCACGGCAACCAGCGCGGCAGGCGCTCGGACAGCAGGGCCACGGCCACGGTCGCCAGCAACCCGAGCAGCGCCACCCCGGCGCGCACCATGAACGGCCGGTCGATCAGCAGCAGGAACAACGCCTGGTGCGGCGGCTGTCCGCGCCACGGATCGCGCGCCGCCACCTCCCGATCCTGCCGTTCGACGAACGCGAGCCAGTCGGCGAACGTGGCCACGGCTCCGCCCGCACCCGTCAGCGCCCGGCGCCGGCCGCCTTCGCCGCCGGCGTCTCACGGCAGAGGGCGGCGTGGAGGGCTTTGACGGCGCGGGCGGTGTCGGTCTCGCCGACGACGATGCCGACGTTGGTCCGGCGTGCGCCCATCGAGATCATCCGCAGCGCGATGCCCTCGCGCGCCAGCGTCGAGAAGATCGCGCCGATGGTGGCGGGCGATTCGCCGACCGCGTGGCCGACGACGGCGACGGCGGCGACCTGGCGGTCGATCGTCACGTCGCCGAGCTGCTGCAGCTCGGCCAGCAGCGCCGGCAGGCGGCGGCGATCGTCCTCGACCGTCGCCGAGACCGAGATCTCGGTGGTGGCCAGCATGTCGAGCGCCACCTCGTGGCGCGCCGCCGCGTCGAACACCTTCGCCATGTAGCCGTGCGCACCGAGCATGCGCGGCGTGACGATGTTGACCAGGCAGATGCCGCGCTTCTGCACCACGGTGCGCACCACCGGCCGCGACGGCGGCACGTCGCGACAGATCACGGTGTTGGGACCGGTCGGGTTGCGCGTGTCGAGCACGCGGACCGGGATGTCGGCCTCGACCGCCGGCTGCAGCGTCGCCGGATGCAGCACCTTCCCGCCGCAGAAGGCGATCTCCGCCGCCTCGTCGTAGGTCATGCACTCGATCGGCAGCGCGTCGGGGACGAGGCGCGGATCGGCGGTCATCACCCCCGGCACGTCGGTCCAGATCTGGATCTCGCGCGCCTTCAGCGCCCGACCGAACAGCGAGGCGCTGTAGTCGGAGCCGTTGCGGCCGATGGTGGTGATCGACCCGGCGTCGTCCTTGGCGATGAAGCCGGTCACCACCGGCACCTCGGACAGCGCGGCGAGGTTGCCGGCGATCGCATCGAAGCTCTCCGGCAGCGGCTTCGCTCGCTGGTGGCGCGAGTCGGTCTTGAGCCCGGCGTCGTAGGCCATCACCGCGCGCGCCGGGACGGCGGCGGCACGCAGCGCGGCGGCGACGGTGTGGACCGAGAGGCGCTCGCCGAAGCTCGCCACGTGGTCGAGCAGCCGCGGGGTCGACTCCGCCACCAGCGAGATGCCGCGCAGCAGGTCAGACAGCTCCTGGAACAGCGCCTCGTGCTCGGGCACGTCGACGCCGAGCTCGGCCTTGATCTTGTCGTGGCGCTCGCGGAGCGCGGCGAGGTCATGCTTGCCGACCACCGCCTTGTGAGCCTGGTCGAGCAGCGCGTCGGTGACGCCGGAATGGGCCGAAACGACGACGCACGGCCGGTCGGCAAGCCGCGCACGCACCAGTTCGACGACCCGTCGGATGTGGGCGGCGTCGCCGACCGAGGTGCCACCGAACTTCATGACGATCATCAGGCGCTGCCGGCGATGCGCGCCACCGGTCGATTCCGGAGGCGACTCGCCGCTCCATCCGCGGTGAAGGCGCGCGCCGAGGTGGCGCCGCGCGGTTCCCCGGGGCCGCGGGAGTGTAGCCGTGGCGGTTCAGCCACGCCGGACGGCCGCGCGCTAGCGTGCCGCCCCGCGCCGGAAAGGAATGCCGGCAGCGCGCGAAAGAGAGCGGGCACCCCGCCTCTGGACGATTCTCGATGACGACCCGGCTCGCCCTCGCCGCCGCCCTCGCCCTCTGCTGCCCGGCCCCCTTCGCGCGACCGGCCGCCGCGGCCGCCGCCAGCGCGACGGAGGCCACGCTCGTGCTGCGCGGCCTCGACCCGATCGAGCTCATCGACGGCCGTGAAGTCGAGGGCGCGCCGGAACTCGCAGTCGACCACGGCGGCTTCCGCTAC
>VGYY01000229.1 GCA_016872815.1 Planctomycetota bacterium | reverse complement strand
CCGCGCGGCGCCTGGCAGAGCCAGCAGAAGGCCGCCGAGGAGGTGCGCGACCTCTCGGCGTTCCGCTTCATCACCAACTTCGTGCGCCAGCGGCGGAAGAGCGGGGCGTGACGGTGCCGGCGCGACCGCACTTGCCGCGGATTTCGCTGGAGCCGCGCACCCCCCGACGAGTGCGCCAAGTTGCTAGCAGCGGCACTCGTCACCACTTGCAACTTGCACCTGGACGGCACCGATGAGAAGGAGCAGAAACAAGTCATGATCGAGTTGAAGCGGTTCCAGCGCGAGCTTGAATCCTGGATCAAGGCACATCGCGAAGTCAGGCACTCTCAGATCGAGTTTGATGCGCTGTACGCGCAGATCATCGAACGAGTTCCTGAATCGATGCTCCGAGACATCGGCAGAGCGTTCGAGAATGGCTGGCTTGAAACGGATCCGCGTCCTTCCCGCGGCTATTTCATTCGGGAGCGCGGAGTTCTGGGTGGCAAAGGAAGCGTCTATCTCCTCACCAACGTCACGGCCAGCGGCGTCGGCATCTGGTGGGAGTTGCTTGTGCAACTCGCCGACTACTCCCAGCTTCGTGCAGCAGCCGAACCGCGTGGCATGCAGGTTCGCCTCGAGCACGAACTCATGGACATCACGGTCTGGGCCGGAAGCAAGTTACTGCTCTACGTGGAGAACAAGACGACCGCGCAGCAGGCGAGGTCTCTGCTCTCGAAGATGCGCGCGTACGGGGAAATCGGCTTTGATGTCGACGATCCGGCCAAGGGCGACGATCCTCTCCGCAAGGCGAAGTACCTTTTTGGAAGAGACTCACGCCCCGCATGGTTCGGCCTGAGCGCTCTTGGGTTTCGCCAGTTCTTCCGGATCGAGTACCCCGGCGGCGAAGAGCCTCGCTTCAAGCTGATCGAATCCAGCGAACCGTTCACGACCCCTTTGAGCGTCACGATTCCGACCGGCGTGCCACCGCCTTCGACCGTTGCCGACCACCTTGCATTCGAGGTCGATCGTCTCGCCGTCACACATCCGTTTTGGGTTGCACCGGGCACTGGTCAGACGGCGTTCAATATCCATACGCCGACTGACACCGGAAGCGCGATTGCGCTCGGTCTGTATCGAGATGGCACGGTCTGGACCGACAATTCGGCACTTGGCCCCAGGTCCGCCAGCCGACTCGGCACCGAGTTGCGTCGCCTCGGAATCGACCTCGACCCGAGCAAGCAGTGGACGTTCTGGATGCGACTCGGCAGCCGATTCACCGTATCGGAGGTGGAAGCACCGGCGATTGCGGAAGCGCTCGTTGCGGCGTTGGCGAGCAGTTGACGCCTCTCGGCGATTCGGCTCCGAATCGAATCGACCAGCGGTGCGATTCCGACTGCCGTTTCCGTCCCGGATCGAGACTGCGGCGTCACGCCAGGTCGAGCAGCTGGTGGTCCGGGTTCTCGCGGGCCGCCAGCTTCTTGTCCCACTCGGACACGAACAGCAGCAGGCGGCGCCCCGCCGCGTCGCGGGCGACGGCCGAGCGCATCGGCAGCTTGAAGGCGGCGAAGTCGCCGACGAGCCACGCGCTGCACTGGTAGGGCAGCTGCGTCAGCACGGTCTCGACGCCGTACTCGTCCCGGAGACGGTACTGCAGCACCTCGAACTGGAGCCGCCCCACGGCGGCGACCATCGGTGAGTGGCCGTCGCCGTCGTCGTAGCCGAGGCGCTGCACCGTGCCCTCGGCGATCAGCTGCTCGAGCCCCTTGTCGAACCGTTTGCGGTCGGAGGTCACGCGCGGCGAGATGCGGGCGAAGTGCTCCGGCTGGAACGCCGGCAGCTTCTGGTGCACGAATCCGCCGTCGGCCGAGAGCGTGTCGCCGATCCGGAACACCTCGCGGTTGATCAACCCGACCACGTCGCCGGGGTAGGCGACGTCGAGCGTCTCGCGCGCCTGCGCCACCATGCTGTGCGGCCGGGTCAGGCGCACCGCCTTGCCGAGCCGCTCGTGGCGCACCATCAAGTCGGGCTCGAACACTCCCGAGCAGACGCGCATGAACGCCAGCACGTCGCGATGGCGGCGGTCCATGTTGGCCTGGATCTTGAAGACGTAGGCGCTGAACGGCGCCGTCGGCTCGCGGTGGCGCCGGTCGCCGTCGGGCAGATCGATCGCGCGCGCGCCCGGCGGCGGCGCCAGCTCGCAGAAGGCGTCGAAGAAGAGCTCGACGCCGAAGTTGTTCATCGCCGAGCCGAAGAAGAGCGGCGTCACCTCGCCCTGCAGGAACGCGTCGCGCTCGAACCGGTTGCCGGCGATCTCGAGCAGCTCGAGGTCGCTCTTCGCCTTGGCCAGCACCGCTTCGTCGACCTTCTCCGCCACGCGCGGATCGGCGAGCGGCAGGGTCTCGAACTCGGCACGCTTGGCCCCGCCCGCCGCCGTCTTCTGGAACAGCACCGCCTCCATCCGCCGCCGGTCGATCACGCCGGCGAACTCGCGCCCGCCGCCGATCGGCCAGTCGAGCGGCGCGCCGTGGATGCCGAGCGCCTGCTCGACCTCGGTCATCAGGTCGAGCGGATCGCGCCCCGGCAGGTCGAGCTTGTTGACGAACGTCAGCACCGGGATCCGCCGCAGCCGGCAGACGGCGAACAGCTTGCGCGTCTGCGCCTCGACGCCCTTGGCCGCGTCGATCACCATGATCGCGGCGTCGGCGGCGGTGAGCGTCCGGTAGGTGTCCTCGCTGAAGTCCTGGTGGCCCGGCGTGTCGAGCACGTTGATGACCAGGCCCTTGTATTCGAACTGCATCGCCGAGCTGGTGATCGAGATGCCGCGCTCCTGCTCCATCCCCATCCAGTCGGAGGTGGCGAGCTTGCCCTTGCGGTTCTTCACCATCCCGGCCGTGCGCAACAGGCCCGAATAGAGCAGCAGCTTCTCGGTCAGCGTGGTCTTGCCGGCGTCGGGGTGCGAGATGATCGCGAAGGTGCGCCGCCGCGCGATCTCGCGCTCGAGTTCGGGATGGGCGGACGGTTCGGGCATGCGGCAGCGGCTCCGGAAGGCCGGAGAACGCTAGGGCCACGCGTCGCGATGTAAAGCCGGCAGCGGTCCGGCCGGCGCTTCGGCTGCTACCGCCCCCCCGCGTTCGCCCCCGCTCCCGTCGTCGGCCCGGCCGGCGGCGGCATCGCCGGGATCGCCTGCGTCTGCGCGCGATCGAGCAGCAGGATCAGCGCGTGGATCGACGTGACGTAGACCTTCTGGTGCAGGGTCCAGTCGCCCATGCCCGCCATGCCGCCGAGCGGCTCGGTGTCGTTGGTGACGCCGGGCTCCTTGGCCTCGGCGATGCACTCGAACAGGCCGCTCTCCTCCTGGCTCGCGAGGATCCGCGGGAAGTAGAGGCGGCGGAAATGGGCCCACGCCGCTTCGCCGCGCGCCTTGGCCGCCAGCGCGGCGAACTGCAGGTTGAGCGTGGCGGAGCCGTGTCCTTCCGACCACCACTCCGGGTGAGCGTCCATCGCCTTCGCCGCCGCGCGCACCGCCGGATGCGAAGCCGGCGCGCCGGCGCACAGGAGCGCGAAGAAGGCGCCCGGCGTGCGTGCCACCTCGAGCGCGCTCGCACCGCCCGCCTCGGTGCCGCTCCCCTTGCGCTGTTGCGTCTTGTCGTAGGCGAAGCTGCCGTCGCCGTTCTGCCAGTCGGCGAAGTGGGCGAACGCCCTGGCGATCGCCGGCGACTCCTTGAGCCCGAGCTTCGCGCGCGCGAGCCCCAGCGCCGACAGCGCGCAGTTGCCCGCCGCGTAGAGCGACGGCGGATAGACCAGGTCGTCGCCGCCCGGCCGCGGGATCCGGATCGGTGGCAGGCCCATGCCGGGCCGCGTGGCGTCGTCGTGGCCCCAGCCGCCGTCGGGCTGCTGCGCCGCCTCCAGCACCTCGATCGCCTGCTTCAGCGCCGCTTTCGCCGTGGCCTTGTCCTTGCCGCGCGCGTGGCTCTCGGCGAAGAAGTGGGCCGCCATCGACAGCGGCCAGACGTATTGCGCCGGTCGCCCGAACGCCGCGCCGAGCCCCGCGTCGCCGGCGTCCTCGGTCGGCGCCGCCTTGCCCGCCTTCTTCGCCCTCGCCGCGGCCGCATCGCTCTTCTCGTACTCGCGCGCCACCGTCTCGACGTAGCGGGCGAGGTAGTCCTTCAGCCGGTCGAGTTCCTTCGCGCGCGCGGGCAGCTTCGCCGCCCGCTCCGCCTTGTCGCCGGCCAGCAGCGATGCCCACGCGGTCATCGCGATCGCGTACTGCTTCTGCGGCGAGCCGCCCTCGTTCATCCCCCAGATCCGCTCGTCGAGCGCCGCGAACGCCCGCTTGATCGCCGCGTCGCGCGCCTCGGGCGTGACGACGACTTCGGCGGGCGGGACGACCGGCGTGCCATCCTGCGCCGCGCCGCTCCGACCGGCGGACCACGCGCACGCGACCAGCGCGCAGCCGAGCGCGGCGCTCCGGCCGATCGTCCCGCGGGTCACGGCAACGGCTCCCCCTGCGTCGTCGTGAGCTCGCGGTAGAGCCCCTGCAGCCGCGCCGTGACCGGCCCGCGAGCGCCGCCGCCGATCCTGCGGCCGTCGAGCTCGACGACGGGCGCCAGCTCGCCGAGCGTGCCGGTGGTGAACATCTCGTCCGCGGTCCACGCCTCGGTCAGGCTCAGGTTCTTCTCGCGGCACGGGATCGCGTGGCGCTCGCACAGCTCGAGCACGATGGCGCGCGTCACGCCGGGCAGGCAGGCGTCGGCGAACGGCGTCAGCACCACGCCGCGGCGCACCATGAACACGTTGGTGGCGTTCGTCTCCGAGACGAACCCCTGCAGGTCGAGCATCAGCGCGTCGTCGGCGCCCGCCACGTTGGCCTCGATCTTGGCCAGGATGTTGTTGATCAGGTTGTTGTGGTGGATCTTCGAGTCGACGCACTGCGGCGGGTTGCGGCGGATCGCCGCCGTGATCAGCCGCTGCCCCTTCGCGTCGTCGACCGGCACGCCGCGCGTGTCGGCGCGCCCCTTCCATTCCGGCAGCACGATCAGCGTCGGGCCGTACTGGTTGTTGCGCGGATCCATCCCGGACGTGACCTTCTTCCCGCGCGTCAGCGTCAGGCGGACGTGCGCACCGTCGCGCATGCCGTTCTTCGCCAGGCACTCGAACAGCGCCCGCTTCACCTCGTCGCGGCTCGGCACGCCGGCGAACGCCAGCGCATGGGCCGAGGCGAGCAGCCGATCGAGGTGGCGGTCGAGCGCGAAGATCCGCCCGCCGTAGACGCGCAGCCCCTCCCATGCCGCATCGCCGCCCTGGACGACGCTGTCGAAGACCGAAACCTTCGCCTGCTCGCGCGGCAGCAGTTCGCCGCCGACGTGGACCCAGATCGACCCGTTGCGCGGGTCGGGAAGGCGCGGGCTGGCGCCCGCCGGGGTGGCATCGGGTGGGCTCATCGCGCCGCCTCCGGCCGCGCGCGGATCGCCTGGCGGAGCAGCGCGGCGTACCACGGCCGGCACTCCTCGATCAGCGCCGCGAGTTCCGCCGGCGGCGGCTCCGTCTTCGGGCGCCAGCGATCGAAGCCGGTCGACTTGTGCACGTTCTGGTACCAGTGGCGCGCCCAGACGCCGTCGAACGGCCGCGGTCCCGCCGGCCAGGAGAGCATCACCGGCTCGAACGGCAGCGCCACCCGCCGGCAGAGCTCGCGCAGGACGCCCTCCGGATCGGCCAGCACCTCCCTCGCGTCCAGCACCGGCGGCTCCTGCCCCATCGCGCGCAGCTCCTCGAGCAGCTCGGCCTGCGTCCGGATGCCGACGTCGCGCAAGGTCGGCTGCGCGATCTGGTGGCGCAGGGTCAGCACCACCTCGGCCGGGTCGCGCACCAGCAGCACGTTCACCGTGCGGCGCAGGAAGGCGCGATCGAGCTCGACCAGGTGATGCGCCATGTGCTTCTGGAACGACACCGGTCGGTCGCAGCCGCCGAGCACGATGTCGCGCACCACCTTCGCCCCGTCGTTCTCCTGCGCCGCCAGCACGTCGGCTCGGCCCGGGTGGTCGGAGCCGCTCACCCGCAGGTAGTGGGCGTAGAGCGGCTCGTCGACGACCCGCGTGTCGGCGCGCTGGGCGAAGGAGTACATCAGCGCGGTCGAGACGTTGCGCGGTCCGGACCAGAGACAGAGCGGCAGCACGGAGCCGCTTGGCGCGCTGCGCAGCACTCCCGGTGGCGGCGACGACGCCGCGACGGGATTGGGCCAGGTTCCACCGGTCATCGCGACGCTCCGCAGGACGCCCCGTGGACGACGGCGGATCGCGAATGGACCGCGCGCGCCAGCGGAGCGGCCCTTCGGTTTACGCGATCGCGGCCAACTCGAACAACCCGGCGGGACGTGTCCGGCAGCACGGGCAGCTGGCGCCGGCGGCAAGGAACGAGTTCGGCCGCCCCATGAAGCGCTCGATCAGCACGACGTCGCGGCAGACCGCGCAGAAGGTGAGTTCGCCGCCGCCATCCGCGGCCGCCTCGGCATAGACGTGATGGAGCCCGGCGCGCTGGCCGGCCGCCAGCGCCGCGGCGACCTCGCGCGCACCGGGGGGCGCCATGGCCTGGCGCTCGATCACGTGCCACGGGATGGCCGGGTCGATCGCCCGCAGCGACAGGGCCGTCTCGAG
>VGYY01000228.1 GCA_016872815.1 Planctomycetota bacterium | reverse complement strand
CAGGCGTGGCTGGCCGATGCGCGCCCGGCGGTGCGCGAGCTGGCCGCGAAGACGCTGGCGACGACACCCGAGCCGGCCTGCGGGGTCGCGCTGCTCGCCGCCGCTGCCGCCGAACGCGACCCGCGCGTGAGCGAGCGCCTGCTCGAGGCGCTGGTGCGGCATCCGGAACAGCTCGCCCCGTTCGCGGCGACGGCGGAGCGTTCGGGAGATCGCGCGCAGCTGACGCGCGCCGCATGGCTGCGCGAGGCGGTGGCGCTCGACGCCCTGCAGGCGAAGCTGCGCGAAGGCGACGTCCCGGGCTTCTACGACGGGCAGTGGGCGGCGCTCTGGCCGCTCGATCCGCGCCTGCCCGAGCAGCTGCTGGCTTCCGCGCACGACGAGACGCTCCATTTCGTCCTGCGCGAAGTCGCGGTCATGGCGCTGCACGAAACGCGGCGGCCGGAGCTCGAGCGCGACCTCGCGCGCCTGCTCTTCCCTGAGGATCGCGAACTGGCGCGCCTGGTCGAGGGCTGGCCCGCGCGCGATCCGGCGCTGCCGGAGCTGTGGGACGAGCTGTCGCTCGAACTGTCGCGCTACGTCCGCTTCGCCCTGGCCAAGGCCGGGCACACCGGCGCCATCCGGCGGATGATCGAGCGGATGGAGGAGTACCTCGCGACGCCGTCCGCGCGGCGCGACATCGAGTGGAGCGGCGACCGCGAGAGCGGCGGCGGCTACTGGCGGGCGGAGTTCCTGCGCGGCGTCCTGTTCGAGGTCGGCTACTACTACCAGCAGTTCGACGACTACGCCGCGGCCGAGCAGCGCTACCGCGAGGTGCTCGGTCGCTTCCCGTGGTCGCGCGCCTGCCAGAACTGCCACTACAACCTCGCCTGCATCAGCGCCATCCAGGGCAAGCGCCGCCAAGCGCTCGACCACCTGAAGAAGGCGATCCTGCGCGGATTCGACGACACGCACTGGCTGCGCGAGGACGGCGACTTCGCGTCGCTGCGCGACGACCCGGAGTTCCTCGCGCTGGTCGATCTGGCCGCGCAGGGCGTGGTGGACGACAGCGGACACGACTGGAGCCGGCTCCTCCGTCGGTTCCTGCCCGCCGGGTGCGAGAGCCTCTTCGACCTGACGCCGGCGCAGCAGAAGTCGGTGTGGGCGGCGGCGCGCAGCGAGCTGTCGCTGGCCGAGCGCCGGCAACTGGTCGAGGAAGCGCCGCCGGAGCAGCGCGATTTCCTCGAGGCGCTGGTCGGAGCGCGCTGACGCGGCGCCGGCGGCCGGCGCTGACCTCGGGGCCGCCCGGACTCAGCGTCGACCGAGCAGCGCGCCGTAGTAATCGGCGTAGAAGCGCAGCAGCGTCAGGACGACGATGACGAAGGCGCTGGCATAGATCGCGCCGCCGATCACCCGCGCCAGTCGCTGCGCAGCGGCGCGCCAACGCTCGGTGGTGGTGCCGGCGAGGCGGCGCGCCGCCGACTCGAAGTCGCCCACCGCTGCTGCGGCCAGGAGCGGGGCCAGTTCCTCGGGTGGCAGCCCCGTCAGCGCCCGCAGTGCTTCGTCGAGCGTGGCGCCGCGGCGGGCGCCGGCGGTCACCGCGGCGTATTCGTCGCTCGGTGGCGCCGCACCCAGCGCCCGCTCCGCCAGCGCGAATCCCTCGATCGCCTTCGTGCCGGCGCCATGCAGCGTCGCCACCAGGCGCAACCAGCGTGCGCGCGCTGCCAGCACGAGGGGCGGACCAAGCAGCGGCAGGCGCGCCAGCATCCGTGCACCGCGCGGCGTGGCGACCAGTCGACGCCAGCCGAGGAGGGCCAGCGCGATCGTGGCCCAGATTGCGGCGGTCGCCACGGCCACCACCGCGATGAAGCGCGCCGGCTGCCGGATGAGCTGCCCCATGCTGGCCGCCGGCGCGACGAGGTGGAGCACGAACAGCGGATAGGCCGTTGCTGCGAGCGCAGTGCGCCAGGCGGCTGCCGTCGCATCGAGGTCGTCGCTCAACTGGCGCAGAGTGCGAACGAGTTCGCCGACCGGCTCCGCGGCAGCGAGGGCGACCCCTTCGGCCTGCGCCTCGGCATCCCGTTGGAGCAACGGGGCCAGCGCCGTGGTGAGCGGGGTCTGGCCGCCGATCGGCCGACCTTCGCCGGGAAGCAACGACGCCATGCGCTCGAGGGCCTGGCCGACGGTCATCCCCGAATCGAGGAGCGTGGCGAGTCCCCGGTACAGCGCCGCGCGCCGGGCTCGGGCTTTCGTTGTTCTGAATCCGAACAATTCTCTCTCGAACGGGGGCCAGGCTCACGCGATTCTGGAACAGCCACTTTGCGAGCCGCAGAAGTGAAGCTACCTTTCCGTCGTTCGCTCCGTCCGCGACTCATCGACAGGTCATGCACCGTTTCTGCGGAGACCCGTGCAACGTCTTGTGGTGAGGCGTCCGGAGGAGCGAAAGATCGGCCTCACCACAGGCGATCAAACGAAACATTGCTTCTCGCATCGTTCTGCCGGTCGGAGTCTTTCCCCTCCCCAACCGCCATCTCCGGTCGAGTAGAAGTCGAGACGCAAGAGAGTCTTCCCCGTCCGCGGGGGAGACTCTTTTTTTTCGCCCCGCAAGCCCGAGACTGATGCGCTGCGCAAGGCATCGCGAGGATCGGATCGCATGGACCCCTACGGTGGCGGACCGTCGCTGCTCTCCTACACGCAGTTCCAGCATGTGCTCAAGGCCGAGTTCGGACGCGCGCGTCGCTACGGCGTACCGCTCGCCTGCGTCGTCCTGGCCATCGACCGGCTCGACGCGTTGCGTGACGCCGGAGGAGTCGTCGCGCGCGATCAAGTGTTGGCGCGGATCATCGGGCGGCTGCAGGGGCAGGTTCGCGGTTGCGACGTCCTCGCCCATTGGGGCGATCGGTTGGTGGCGCTGCTGCCGCAAACGGCAGTGGAGGGGGCTTGCGCGGTTGCCGAACGATTCCGCTCCGTCGTTGCCAGCGAGTCCTTCACCTTCGAGGGGACGGCGCGGCGTTTGACGGCCTCCGCTGGAGTCGCGGTGGTCGAGTCGAAGTCGACCCTCTTCTTCGATTCGCTGCCGAAGGCGGCGGAGTCGGCGGCGCAGCAGGCCGTCGCGGCCGGCGGTGACCGCAGCGTGATCGCGGCCGGGAACTGCTAGAATCTCCCAACTCGGCGTCAGGCGAAACGTACCGCACGACGCGCGCTGGGACCTCGTCCCGCGCGGGTCGTCACGGGGTGGTTCCCGGCGGCGACCGTGACCGACGAGGCTTGCGCATTCGGGTGGCGGGGTGGCCGGCTGGCGGCCCGCGTCGTCGAGTGCCGCAGCGTCGGGGCGACGCGTGGCCCGGCCGGTGCCACGAGTTCGCCCTGCCGGAGTGCCGGGTGCCGGTGAGCCAGCGTGCCGGCGCGCCGGACCCCCTTCGCGCGAGCGGTCACGGCGCTTGCCGCGCTCGTGGCGGCGGCGCCGGAGTGATGACCCCAGTGGAACTCGGACGGGACGTGAAGGAGAGAGGCCCTTGATCGAAGTCGAGCACCTCAGCAAGAAGTTCGGCGAGCGGCAGGTGGTGAACGACGTGTCGTTCTCCATCGGCCGCGGTGAGATCGTCGGCTTCCTCGGCCCCAACGGCGCCGGCAAGACCACGACGATGCGGATGCTGACCACGTACCTCGAGCCCGACGGCGGCGATGCCACCATCGACGGCAAGAGCGTGCGGAGCGACCCGATCGAGGTGCGACGCCGGATCGGCTACCTGCCGGAGTCGGCGCCGCTCTATCCCGAGATGACGATCGAGCCGTACCTCGACTTCGTCGGCCAGGTGCGCGGGATCGATCGGCCGACGCGGCGCAGCCGCATCGACGCCAAGATCGAGGAGTGCGGCCTGACCGACGTCCTCGACCGCGAGATCGGCCAGCTGTCGAAGGGCTACCGGCAGCGCGTCGGGCTGGCGGCGACGCTGCTGCACGACCCCGACTTCATCGTGCTCGACGAGCCGACGTCGGGGCTCGACCCCAACCAGATCGTCGAGATCCGCAACCTGATCAAGCGGATCGCCGAGAAGAAGACGATCCTGCTCTCCTCGCACATCCTGCCGGAGGTCGAGAGCACCTGCGATCGCGTGGTGATCATCGCGTTCGGCAAGGTGGTGGCGAACGACACGGCGCAGGGGCTGACCGCCCGCAAGCAGGGCGGCACCGTCTTCACCGTGGGCGTGCGCGGCTCGCTCGACCAGGCGATGGCGGCCTTCCGCGGCGCGCCGTTCGTCGCCGGGGTCGAACGCCTCGCCGGGGAAGGTGGCGAGGCCCGGCTGCTGCTCTCGAGCCGCCAGGACGGCGGCGCGGTCGGCGGCGACAAGGTGTTCGAGTTCGCCGTCAAGAGCGGCTTGGTGCTGACCGAGCTGACCGCGCGTCGCGAGTCGCTCGAGGACGTCTTCGCCGCGCTGACGCGCACCGGCGCCGCGGCCGCGGCCAACTGACCCGCGCACGAACCGACGAAAAGAAGGACCGGAAACCAACATGCGCAACGCGTTCGTCGTCGGCTGGAAGGAATTCAAGACCTTCTTCCAGACCCCCATCGGCTGGGTGATCCTCTTCTTCTTCACCGCCATCGCCGGCCTGATGTTCTTCGCGGCCGGCCACTTCTTCGAGATCCGGCGGGCGGAACTGCGGATGCTGTTCCAGTGGCTGCCGATCCTCTTCCTGTTCTTCGCGCCGGCCATCACCATGCGCCTGTGGGCGGAGGAGCGGCGCAGCGGCACGATCGAGACGCTGCTGACGCTGCCGCTCAAGGACTGGGAGATCGCGGTCGGCAAGTACCTCGCCGCGCTCGGCGTCATCGCGACCTACCTGGTCACGCTGCTGCCGATCGCCGCGGTGGTCTGCTGGTTCGGCGATCCCGACCTCGGCCCGATCGTCGGCGGCTTCCTCGGCGCGCTGCTGCTCGGCGGCGCCTATGCCGCGATCGGCGCTGCCGCCTCGGCGGTGACCGAGAACCAGATCATCGCCTTCGTGGTCTCGCTGGTCGGCTCGTTCGTCTTCTATGCGATCGGCTACGACCTCTTCATCAGCATCCTGCCCGAGGCGCTCGGCGGCTTCTTCGTCGCGCTCTCGCTCGACACCCACTTCCTGGCCATCGCGCGCGGCGTCCTCGACTTCCGCGATCTCCTCTACTACGTGTCGTTCATCGCGACCTTCCTCGCGCTCAACATCTGGGCGGTGCGGCGCAAGCCGGAGCGCCTGATGACGGTCGGACTGACCGCCGTCATCGCGCTGCTGGCCAACTACCTCGCTTCGGGGGTGGCGCAGCGCATCGACCTGACCGAGGACGGGCGCTTCACGCTCTCGGCCGACACCAAGCGCATCCTGTCGAAGCTGGACGACGACCTGCGCCTGACCGCGTACCTCTCGTCCGATCTGCCGGCCGACTACGCCAGCCTGCGCGGCGACATCGAGGATCTGCTCTCGGAGTTCGAGGCGCACGCCGGCGGCCGCCTCAAGGTCGAGGTGGTCGACCCCGATGACGGCGACGAACAGAAGAAGGCGGCGGAGGCGGCCGGCATCCAGCCGGTGCAGATGAACTCCGCCGCTTCGGACAAGCTCGAGCTCAAGGTCGCCTACCTCGGCCTGGTGATCGAGTACGGCAACAAGACCGACAAGCTGCCGGTGGTCGCCGGCGGCGACATGCTCGAGTACGACCTCGTCCGGCGCGTCGCCAAGATGGCGCGCCGGGCGCCGCTCAAGATCGCCTGGCAGGTCAACGACCCGTTCGGCGGCATGCAGATCCCCGGCATGCAGCGCCCGCCGTCGCAGGACCGCCATTCGCCGAGCGAGGACCTGCGCGAGATCGACGGCGCGCTCAAGGCCGAGTACGAGACGACCACCGTCGACCTCAAGTCGAAGGTGCCGGACGACGTCGGCGTCGTGGTGCTGTGCAATGCCGGCGCCGGCCTCACCGATGTGCAGAAGTTCCACCTCGACCAGTACCTGATGCGCGGCGGCGGCCTGATCGTGATGGCCGAGGGCAGCGAGCCGATGAGCTTCGGCGGCGGCATGGGCGGCGGCTCGCCCTACATGCGCAGCGCGGCGCAGAAGCTGCCCGACGACTTCTTCGACCACTTCGGCTTCAAGCTCGGCAAGGACCTGATCGTCGATCTGCAGTGCGCGCAGATCCCGATGCGCTCGGGTGACTCGCCGTTCCAGGTGGTGATGCCGTACCCGGCGTTCCCGGTCGCGATCGCCGACAACATCGACCAAACGCACCCGCTGTCGGCCCGCTTCAGCGACGTCGTCTTCCTGTTCGGCTCGTCGCTGCAGTTCGCGCCGAAGCCGGGCGTCCGGGCGTACGAGCTGGTGAAGAGCAGCAAGCAGGCGAAGAAGCTCGAGGGCTTCATCGACGTCGCGCATCGCAAGCTGATCGAGGAGCTGCAGAGCGAGGAGGGCGCCCGCACCTACGACAGCCAGTTCACGCTGGCCGGAGTGCTGGAAGGCGACTTCCAATCGTTCTTCACCGCGCGGGCGCTGCCGACGGAGATCACCGAAGGCAAGCCGGCGGATGGCGACGACCACGCGGGCCACGATCACGGCGGCGGCAGCCCGTTCGGGGACCTGCTCGATCCGGGCGATACGGGCAGCGGCGGTCCGCGGCCGCCGTTCGACCCGACCGGGGCCCTGGCGCCGCAGGATGGCGCCGCGCCGGCGGAGACCCCCGCAGCGCCGACCGCGTCGGATGACCCGGC
>VGYY01000227.1 GCA_016872815.1 Planctomycetota bacterium | reverse complement strand
CGCCCGGACCGGCTTCTCGAGCTCGAGCGTCAGCGTCGGGATCGGGTCGTCGCTGGCCGCCGCCCAGCCGCGGCATTGCAGGTTGTCGAAGGCGCGATCGGGGCTCCAGTCGCCGTTCAGCGTCGTCGACCCCCGCGCCGTGAACTTCGTCCCGACCAGCAGGTTGCGGCCTGGGTCCTTCGCGCACTGGATCAGCTCGGGGTCGACCGCCTCATCGATCCGCACGGCGAGCGGCGCCGCCTCCAGCACGACGACGTTCGGGGGCGCGTCGGCCGCGGCCGGCGGCGCGTTCAGCGTCGCCCGCGCCCGCACCGTGTACTCGCCCGGCAGCGAGAAGCTCCACTGCGCGCCGAACCGCTCGCGGCCGCACGGCTGACTGCCGTCCTTCTCGATCGTGGCGATCAGCTTCTCGCCCGGCCCGAGCTTTTCGCCGGCGACGAACCACTCCACCTTCGCCACGCGCAGCCCGCGCTCCTTCTCCTCGGGCCACTCGTGCGCGGCGAGCTCGGCGGCGCCGAAGCTCGAGACCCACATCGTGAGCGGCGTGTCGCCCGACGCGCGCAGGCTGACCGGCTGCGCCGGATCGTCGCCGCCGTAGAGGCGGACGCGGCCGCTGGTCTTGCCCGACGCCGGCGCGGTGGCGCGCTGCAGGAACAGCAACGCGAAGCAGGTGTCGATCGGGTGGTCGCCGTAGCTCGAGCCCCACTGCCCCTTGTCGCCCTGCTTGTCGCAGAGGTGCTTCGCTCCCTCGCGATACCAGTCGCGTCCGCCGATCTTGTCGAGCCCCATCAGCCCGCCGACGCGCTCGAGGCCGTAGAGGTAGTAGAGGTCCCAGCGGTCGTGGCCCTCGTTGATGTTGTCGTCGATGGTGTAGTTGTCCGCCAGCCACTGCACCCCGCGCTTCGCCGCGCCGAGGAAGTTGGCCGCCTTGCTGCGCCCCTGCAGCTGCTCGTCGGCGATGGCGAGGACGGTCACGCCGGCGGCGGTCATGCTGCTGGTCGGCCTCTGGCCGCCGTTGTAGGTGAACGCAAGCGCGGCGTAGGCGCCCTTGCCCGCCTCGTCGCTCCACTGCAACGCCTGCTGCGCGGCCTTCTCGAACACCGAGGGCGGGACCTGGATCCCCTTCTGCGCCGCGGCGCGCAGCCCCAGCACGCCGTACTGCGTGTTCGACAGGTCCGCGCCACCCCACGGGTAGTTGAAGGCGCCGCCGCGCTGGAACGAGACGAGCGTATCGGCCAGTTCCTTCATCCACGGCAGGTGCGCCGGGTCGTCGTACTCCGCCAGCGCCATCAGGTGGCAGCCGATCGAGTAGGTCTCGCGCGAGGAGTTGCCCTTCAGGTACTCGAGCGCCCGCTGCACCGCCGGGTGGCGCTTCGGCACGCCGCTCTTCAGCAGCGTGTACATGCAGAGCGCGGTGCAGCCGTTCCGATAGGTCCACTGCTCGTGGTTCCACGAGCCGTCGAGCGCCTGGTTCTTCATCAGCCAGTCGACGCCGCGGTCGATCGCGCCGTTGATCCGCTCCTGCAGCTTGCCGAACGATTCGGCCTCGCCGCCCGGAGCGGCGGCGCCGCCGACGCGGATCGGCCGCGGCTGCCCGGTGGCCGCGACGCGGATCCGGCCGAGCGCGTGCTGCGCACCCCAGTTGAAGTGGAAGGTCAGGCGGACCAGCGTCGGCCCGTTGTGCACGACCGGCTTCGCCACTTCGGCCATCAGCACCCGGTTGGCGCCGGTCCCGCCATGGACCGCCCAGCCGTTGCCGCCGGCGTTGCGCTCGCCGTCGTGGACGTCGGTCGCCTTGCGCGACCACTCGACGTAGTCGGCGCTGGCGTTCACCAGCGCGGCCGGCTTCCAGCGATGCGCCAGCTTGGCCGAGAGTTCGATCTCGAGTTCGTTCAGCACGAAGTTGCCGTTGCCGGCGCGCCCCGGCCCGCGCTGCGGCAGCGCATCGTCCGCCATCGCCTCGAGCCGAAGCCCGGTGATCTCGCGCAGCTCGCTCTCGAAGTCGAGCGTCCAGGTGTCCTTGTCGGGATTGGCGCCGCTGACGACGATCACCCCGTCCGCTTGCGGCGTGAACGTCGCGCCGCCCGCCGACACCAGCTTGACCGGCTTCATCACCACCCACGAGTCGGCGGCCGCCGGCGCCGCCTGCCGCGCGGCGGAGGCGTGCGACCAGTCGGCGGCGCCGCCCAGCACGGCGGCACCGATCAGCGCTCGCAGGATGGGGACGGATCCTGGACCCGGCATGAGGGGTGGGGAGAATAGCCCGCTCCCTCGGGATAGACACACCGTCGGGTTTCTGAAACCGGAAGAGCCGCGGGCAGCCCCGGACTGCCGCCGCCGCGGCGCTCAGTTGGCGGTCGTCTTCGCGTGCGAGACGGAGTCCGACCAGTCGCCCTTGATCAGGCGGTCGTCCGTGGTGTCGTCCGGGGTTCCGTTGTCGTCGATCGTGAACGGGAAGTCGATCTTCGCCGTCCCGCCGACCGGCTGCGCCACCTCGATCCACATCGGCAGGTCGAAGGTGACGTCCTCGCCGCTGCCGTGTCCCGGAGCTGGCAGGTCGTCGACGACGAAGTCGGCGACGAACTCGCCGCTCGTCGGATCGAGCACGATCGTCGATTGCACCGCGACGGTCGTGTACCCGCCGGTCGCCGTGTAGAGGGTGAACCGGCCCGGCACGGCGAGCCCGGCAAGCGACACCGGCGACCCGCTGGCGTTGAAGGTGATCGCGAACGTCGCGCGAACGGCGTAGTCGAACGTCCCGAGCGTCGCGCCCGCCGCGTTCTGCGTGAAGGCGAGCTCGCTCGCGCGGAAGGTCACGCCGATCCCCTGGCCGCCCGGCAGCAGGTTGTTGTCGACCGTCTGCAGCGCGGTGCCGAGCAGCCAGCCGCTGTCGGCCTGGCTCACCACCGGGCCGCTGAGGAACGTCGCGCCGTTCTGCCCCTGCGTGTCGATCCGGATCCAGTGCTGCGTTCCGGCCGCCAGCCGCTCGAGCGGCGGCGTGGCGAGCGGTTGCGGCCCGAGCACGACGCTGTGGAAGCGGCGCCAGTGGTTGGGGGTGCCGACGCCGGTCGGCTGGAAGCCGTCTCCCGCCGTCCACGTCAGCGCCGTGGGCGAAATCCCGAACTGCACGATCGTCGGTGAGAGCTGGTCGGTCTCGTACGTCAGCTTGATCGCATTGCTGGTCGCATGGACCAGCCGCACGCTGCCCGGCACCAGCGATGGCGCGCCCACCGGCGCCCCCGCCCCCTTCACCGTCGGCTGCAGGTCGTAGCCGTCCCACAGCCCGTCGCGATCGGAGTCGGGCACCGCCGGCTGGGTGCCGGCCTGCAGCTCGTCACGGTCGAACAGGCCGTCGCGATCGCGGTCGACCCCGAGCCGCTCGCCCGAGCCGACCGGCGCGCCGACGAAGTAGAGCCGCGCCTGCCCCGCCGCCGCCTTCTGCTCGAGCTGAGCGAAGGTGTAGGTGATCGGCGTCGCCGAGACGTCGTCGGTGGCGAAGAAACCGGGCGCGGTCGCGGTGGCGCGCCGCCAGACGAGCCCGACGGCGACCATCCCGGAGCCGGCGTCGAGCAGCCCTCGCGCTGCGGCGTCGCACCAGCCCATGTCGGCCTGCACCAGCAGGAACTCCTCGATGGCGCGGGCGCGCGCGGTGTTGGCGGTGCTGCCGTCGAGCACTTCGGAGAAGAGCGTCGCCGGCGCCAGCCCGCTGTCGAGCTGGTCGACGAAGTCGCGCACGGCGGCGTGGTCGGCCGCCATGTCGGGGAAGAACTCGTCGAGGAACTGGTCGAGATCGTCGACGATCCCTTCGTGGACGAGGCCGTAGCCCGAGACTCGCACGCGCTCGACCGCGCCGCTGCGGTCGATGTCGCACTCGTCGGAGCCGCGCAGCCACAGCCCGCGCAGCATCGCGGTCTCGGTGGCGAACGGATCGACCTCGGGGAACGCGTCGAGCGGCCCCTGCTCGTCGCCGATCAGCCGCTCGGTCAGGTCGCCGCTGGTCCCGACTGGCAGCAGGTGGCAGAAGACGCAGCGGTTGAAGAACGGGATCTGGCCCGGCGCCGCGCCGTCCGAGAGCATCCGGTTCATCGACTGGCGCGGGTTGGGCGGCAGGCGGATGCTGAGCAGGTACTCCTTCAGGTCGAGCAGCTGCGGGTCATCGAGCGGCTGGCCCTTCAGCAGGCCGGCGAACGCGCCGTTGAACGACTCGATGTCCTCCTGCTCCCCGCGCCAGTGGAACGGCGCCGACGCCTCGAGCTGCGCCAGGGACTGCGTGATCATCACCCCCTTGCGATCGCGGAAGTCGGCGGGCGGCAGGCCGCTCGTGTCCTCGGCCAGCGTCTTGCTCAGGTTCCACGCGAGTCCGTCGAAGCGGGCGTCGATGTGGCAGCTGGCGCAATTCGCGGTGGCGAGCGCCGAGTTCGGCTTCAGGAACTCCTGCCGGCCGGCCTTCACCCGCGCCGGCGTCGGATCGCGCAACGCGATGGTGCGGCCGGCTGCCGCGGGCACCGTCGCCGGATTCGCCACGTCGAACCACTGCACCGAGTTGGCGCCGCGGTTCAGCACGTAGAGCCGCGCCGAGGCCGCGGCGAGCGTCACGCCGCGCGGCCCCGACTCGGTCGGGATCGCGCCCTGGAAGGCGCCGGCCGGATCCCAGACGCCGACGTTGGCCGAGCAGTAGCCGGCGACGAACATCCGGCCAGTGGCGCCGAACTCGACGTCGGTCGGCATCACGATGCTGACACCGCCCGCGAGCAGCTCCGTGAGCGCCGGCGCGCCGGTGAGCTTGAGCGTGGACGGATTCACCGTGGTGAAGCGGTTGAACGCCACGCGGCCGTCGGGGAACGACGACTCGCCGACGAAGTCGGCATTGCGCGACTCGAGGTTGGACACGACCAGGCGGTTCGACTGCGGGTTGCCCTCGACGTCGAACAGCACCGTCCCGACCCCGCGCGCCATCCCGACCACCGCCAGCGTGGCGGGATCCACCGCCGCGAGATCGAAGTCGGGCAGGTTCAGCCCCGACAGCGCTCCGGTCCCGAGCTTCACGATCGAGACGTCGTCCGGACCGAGCGCGCCGGCGCCGACGTCGTCGGCCGTGGATGGGGTGCCGTCGCCGTCCTCGAGGTCGACGCCGCCGGCGATGCGCGCGATCGAGTTGTTGCCCGACAGGTGCGACGTCACCCAGATCCGCCCGCCGAAGCTGGTCACGGCGAACGGGTCGTTCAGCCGCGCCGGCGCCCCGTGGTGGCTGGCGGCGAGCGCGATCGCGGCGATGAAGCCGTACGGCGCGACCGCCGAGAAGACCAGCAGCTCGTCCGACTGGGTCGCGGCGATGAAGGCGCGCTGGTTCGCGAAGGCGATGCCGCCCGGCGCGGCCGCGCTGCCGATCCCGACCGCTCCCGGCTGCCAGTCGCGCCGCACGATCGCGGCGATCTCGAATTTCACGAGGTCGATGACCGCGACGCTCGCCTGGTTGCGCAACGAGACCCACAACTCGGGCGCTGCGGGGTTCTTGGCGAGCGCGGCCGGGCCGGCGCCGACGAACACCTCGGCGACCGTGTTCAGGTTGGCGTCGAGGAAGACGACGCGATCGTCCGGCTCGTTGCAGACCGCCAGCAGGTCGGGGACGCCGCTCGCGCCCGGGATCCAGAGGATCGGCTCGATCAGCTCGGTCTCCTGGTTGACGAACTCCCCGCCGACGAAGTCGCGCAACAGCGGGAAGGGCGGAGCCGGCGGGGTGAACTGGCCGGTGGGAGCGAATTGGGCGTGGAGCTCGCCGGACGAGGCCCATGCCGCGAGCGCGGCGCAGCTGGCGAAGGTGAACGCGGCGCCGCCGCGCGGTCGGCGGCGGATCGACGGTGGGCGACGCGACATGGCGGACTCCACGGGTGGCACGGCGAGGAGCGCCGCGCACCCGATTGGTGTCGGACCGGGCGCTCGGCGTCAACGCGACTCGCTGCCGGGCGCGGCGACGACCCGCCGGCCGCGCTACCATCCGCCGGCGCCATGCCCCCCGACGACGAGGTCGAACTGGTGCGCCGCGCGGTGGCCGGCGATGAGCTGGCCCGCACGCGACTGGCACCGACCCTCGCCGCGATCCCGCGCATCGTGCAGGCGCTGCAGCGGGCGAGCGGCCGGTTCGTGGCGCCGCACGATCGGGACGACGTGATCCAGGATTGCTCAGCGCTCGTCTGGCGCAAGCTGCCCGACTTCGCCGGGAGGTCGCGGCTCACCACCTGGCTCTACCGCGTCGTCGCCCTCGAGCTCAAGAATGCGCTGCGACGGGTGGCGAAGCGGCGGCGGGAGATCCCCGCGGACGCGGCGGGCGCCCCACCGGCGGTCGCGACCCGCGCGGACGACCCGCAGCGGATCCTCGTCCCGCTGGCGCTCGAGGAGTGTCTGGCGCGGCTCGAGGCGACACCCATGCGCATCATCCGGATGCGCCACTGGGAGGAGCAGACCTTCGACCAGATCGCGGCGGCGCTCGGCGACAACCCGAGTCACGTGAAGTTCCTCTACTACCGGGCGCTGGCCCGCCTGCAGGCGCTGCTCGGCGACGACTTCGAGGCGCGCGCATGAACGCGGATCACGAGGAACTGCTGGCGAAGGTGCTGGCCGGCGAGATCGGCGCCGACGATCCCCGCGTCGCCGCGCTGCCGCCCGAGGCGATGGAGCAGCTCGGGAAGCTCGGCCGGCTGCAACGGGTGCTGGATGCCGCGGCCGCCACCGAGCGCGCCACCCTGGACGATCTCGCGGCGGATCCGCCGGCCGCCGAGCACGCGGTGCCGCCGACGCCGGCGGCGGCG
>VGYY01000226.1 GCA_016872815.1 Planctomycetota bacterium | reverse complement strand
GCTGGCACCGACCGCGCTGCTGCTCGCGTTCGCGCTGGCGCTGTGCGTCGGCGCGGCCGGCTGGCCCGACGAGCAGCTGCTGGCGCTGCGGCTGCCACGCGCGCTGCTGGCCGTGGTGGTCGGCGCGGGTCTCGCCGCCACCGGGACGGTGCTGCAGGCGCTGTCGGGCAATCCGCTCGCCGATCCGTTCGTCCTCGGCGCGTCGAGCGGAGCGGCGGTCGGCGTGGTCGTCGCGCGCTGGTGCGGGATCGAGTTCACGTCGCGCTGGATCGCGCTGTTCAGCGTGGTCGGCGCCTACCTCGCCATCGCCGTGGTGCTGCGCATCGCGCGCACCGGA
Source organism: Planctomycetota bacterium (assembly GCA_016872815.1). Taxonomy (GTDB): domain Bacteria; phylum Planctomycetota; class B15-G4; order B15-G4; family SIAN01; genus SIAN01. The sequence goes on along the minus strand of VGYY01000226.1, from coordinate 6,518 downwards.
CGGCGCACGCCGGTGCAGACGCTGCTCCTCGCCGGCGTCACCGTGAGCACGCTCGGCACCGCCATCGTGCTCCTCTACTACAGCCTGCGCGACGAGGACGCCGGCAAGACCATGCTCTACCTGATGGGCAGCCTCGCGGAGAGCGACCGCGGCCTGCTCGCGCTGGCGGCGGCATGCGTGGGCCTCGGCATCGCCGCCGCGTGGCTCGCGGCGCGCGCGCTCGACGCCTTCGCCGCCGGCGAGGCGACCGCGCGCCACCTCGGTGTCGACGTCGAGCGGACCAAGCTCGCGTTCTGCCTGCTGGCCGCGGCGCTGGTCGGCGTGGTGGTCGCGGTGGCGGGGATGATCGGCTTCCTCGGCCTGATCGTGCCGCACGTCGCGCGGTCGCTGGTCGGCCCGCTCCACCGCCGGTTGATCCCCGCCGCCGCCTGCGCCGGCGGCGCGTTCCTGCTGCTGGCCGACGCGCTGGCGCGAACCGTCGCGGCGCCGCAGGAACTCGCGATCGGCGCGATCACCGCGCTGTGCGGCGGCCCGTTCTTCCTGCTGCTCCTGCGGCGGCGCGCTGCCGAGCGCGATCCCGCGCCACCTGCCGCCGGCGGCAGGAAGGAGCGCGCGTGAGCGGCCCCGCCGCGGACGCGCCCGGCCTCGCCTTCGAGCGCGCCAGCATCGGCCGCGACGGCCGCGTGCTGCTCGCCAAGGTCACCTTCCGCGTCGACCGCGGCGAACTGGTCGCCGTACTCGGGAAGAACGGCATCGGCAAGAGCACGCTGCTGGCGACGGCGCTCGGCGACGAACTGCCGCTGGCCGGTCAGGTCACGCTGCACGGACGTGCTCCCGCCGCGTGGTCGCCGCGCCAGCGAGCGCTCCACATCGCGCTGCTGTCCGATGCCGAACCGCTCGCGTACGACCTGCCGGTGGCGGCGGTGCTCGAGCTCGGTCGCTTCGCCCATGTCGGCCTGCTCGGACGGCTCGCGCCGCGCGACCACGCGGCGGTCGCGCGCGCCGCCGCGATCGCGCAGGTCACGGCGCTGCTCGAACGCGGCATCAACGAACTGTCGGCGGGCGAGCGCCAGCGGGTGCTGCTGGCGCGGGCGCTCGCGCAGGAGCCCGAGCTCGTCCTTCTCGACGAGCCGACCGCCCACCTCGATCCGGCGCGCCAGGTCGCGGTCATGGCGCTGCTCCGCGCCGAGGTCGCGCGCGGCGCCATCGGCGTGCTGGCCGTGCTGCACGACCCGAACCTGGCCGCCCGCTTCGCCGACCGCATCGTCCTGCTGGGCGACGGTGGCGTGCTGGCGCAGGGCGCGCCAGCGAGCGTGCTCGACGCGCCGCGCCTCGAGGCGACCTACGGCGTCCCGTTCCGCTGCGCCGCCGCCGCCGACGGCTCGCACTGGTGGTTCGCCGATCCGCCGCGGTGATCGCGACGCCACCTCCGCCAGCCGCCGCAGTCCGGCGCAGCGACCGGGTAACCAAGCTGTACGCAAGCTGAGGAAAACACCCTCGACCGCATGACCGGGCGAGCGGTCGCTGGCGTCGACGGCACGGCCACCGCGACGCCCGTTGGTTCGCCCCGCACGCTCCGTATGATCCCGCCCCTTCGTTCCGCCGGGAGCAGCGACTGCGGCGGCGGGCGAGGAATCTTCGGGGGCGGCGCCGGAATTCCCGCGGCGGCGCTCACGGCGATCCTCGCGTCGCGGGGACGCTCCGGCGGTGCGCCGGGCTCGGCGTCACGCGCGGCCGCCGACGGTCGCGGAGAGCGCTTTGCAAGGCGCGTCGACCTCGACGCCCCGGGCACGCTCCCTGCAGCCGCCCGGTGGCACGATCCGCGCCGCACGCCGAGGCCGCCCGACCCGCCGCTGGCGGGTGCCCGAAGGAGCTCGCCCGCATGAGCCTGATCGACCACTACCAGGCGGTGCTGATCTTCCTGCTGGTCGGCGTGGCGATGGTGGTCTCGCCGCTGGTGATGCTCAGGCTGGTGCGGCCGAACAAGCCGATCGCCGCCAAGTCGATCGCCTACGAGTGCGGCATGGACCCGGTCGGCGACGCCCAGGTCTGCTTCGACCTGCGCTTCTACACCGATGCCCTGATCTTCGTGGTGTTCGAGGTCGAGGCGGTCTTCATGTTCCCGTGGGCGAAGGTGTACCGCGCCTTCGCGGCGGAGGGGATGAGCGGCTTCGCGCTGGCGGAGGGCGCGATCTTCGTCGGCATCCTCGCGCTCGGCCTGGTCTACGTCTGGGCCAAGGGCGACATCGACTGGGTCAAGTCGCTCTCGTCGCCGCGCGGCGTGGTCCGGCGCGAAGGCGTCGTGCCGGCGGTGCCGGAGCTCGAGCCCGCGCTCCCCGAACCGGAGCCGGAACTCGAGCCCGAGCCGGCGGCCCGGCCGGCGGCGCCGACCGCCGACGAGCGCCATCACGCCGCTCACGCGTCGCACCACTGATCGCGCCCACGGCCCCACGCGGAGCTCAGCATGGGACTCTTCGAACGCAGCCTGCCCGACGTCCAGCTCTTCAAGATCGCCGACCTGGCCGTGAACTGGGGGCGCGCCTCCTCGCTCTGGCCGATGACCTTCGGCATCGCCTGCTGCGCGATCGAGATGATGGCGGTCGGCGCCGCGACGTTCGACATGGACCGGTTCGGCGCCGGCGCGTTCCGCGCGACGCCGCGCCAGGCCGACCTGATGATCGTCGCCGGCACGGTCAACGCGAAGATGGCGTTGATCGTGAAGCGGCTGTGGGACCAGATGCCGGAGCCCAAGTACGTGATGGCGATGGGCGCCTGCACCGTCGGCGGCGGCCCCTACTGGAAGCACGGCTACAACGTGGTGAAGGGGATCGACAAGTTCGTCCCGGTGGACGTGCACGTGCCCGGCTGTCCGCCGCGCCCAGAGGCGATCATCGAGGGCGTCCGCTTCCTGCAGCGCAAGATCATGGCGAAGCGCGTGCTCGCCAAGGGCGCCGAGGGCACGCCCGACTTCACCGGCATCTCGGTCTCGCCGGGCACCGTCGGGATCCTCGAGCCGACCGTGCGCATGCCGGCACCGCCGGCGGCGCCCGCTGCCGAAGGAGCGCGCGCGTGACCGCCGCCGAAGCGCTGGAACAGCTGCGGAAGGACGGCCAGGGCGACGGCGTCGAGCTGTTCGCCGGTCCGAAGGACGCCGCGCTGCTGGTGCGCCGCGAGCGGGTGAAGGCGGTGCTGCGCCACCTGCGCGATGCGCGCGCCTTCGGCTGCGACCTGCTGGTGATGGTCACCGGCACGCACCTGACGGAGAAGAAGGACGCGAAGGGCGTCCTGGTCCGCGCGGCCGGCTTCGAGGTGATCTGGCACCTGCGCTCGGTCACGCAGCACCACCTGCTGGCGGTCAAGTGCCGCCTGCCGATCGACGATCCGCGCGTCGACTCGGTCGCCGACCTCTGGCCCGCCGCCGACTGGCATGAGCGCGAGACCTGGGACCTGGTCGGCATCACCTTCACCGGCCATCCCAACCTGCGGCGCATCCTCCTTCCCGAAGGCTGGGAGGGCCATCCGCTGCGCAAGGACTACGTCTACCCCAAGGAATTCGGGGGCATCAACCTGGAGGTCGACGCGCCGTGGCCGACGCCATGACCAGCAACGCCGCCTCCGCGCCGGCGAAGACGCTCCTGCTGCCGGGCGACCCGCGTCCGCCCGACCTGCACGTCGACGTGCGCACGCAGGAGTTGCAGATCAACATGGGGCCGCAGCACCCCTCGACGCACGGCGTGCTGCGCGTGGCGATCTGGGTCGACGGCGAGATCGTCACCCGCGCCGAGCCGGACATCGGCTACCTCCATCGCTGCGCCGAGAAGATCGGCGAGTCGGTGTCGTGCATCCAGTACGTGCCCTACACCGACCGCTACGACTACCTGGCGGCGATGAACAACAACCTCGGCTACTGCCTCGCCGTCGAGAAGGTGGCCGAGGTCGAGGTGCCGGAGAAGGCGCAGTACGTCCGCACCGTCGCGGTCGAGCTGAACCGCATCGCGTCGCACCTGATGGCGGTCGGCACCTACGGGCTCGACCTCGGCGCGTTCACGCCGTTCTTCTACGCCTTCCGCGAGCGCGAGGAGATCCTGCGCCTCCTCGAGTGGATCTGCGGCGCGCGCCTGACCTACAACTTCATCCGCATCGGCGGCGTGATGCGCGACATGCCGGCCGGCTGGGCGGCGGACGTGCGCAAGTTCCTCGACGTCTTCGAGGAGCGACTCGACGAGTTCAACGACCTGCTGACGCACAACCACATCTTCGTGGGGCGCACCGCCAACGTCGGCGTCATCCCGCCCGACATGGCGATCCGCTACGGGCTGACCGGCCCGAACCTGCGCGGCAGCGGGCTGCGCTACGACCTGCGCCGTGAGCAGCCGTACCTGCTCTACGACCGCTTCCAGTTCGACGTGCCGGTGGGCACCGGGCTGAAGGGGCAGGTCGGCGACTGCTGGGACCGCTACTGGGTGCGCGTGCTCGAGATGCGCGAGTGCGTGCGCATCATCCGCCAGGCGCTCGACCAGATGCCGGCGACCGGCGAGATCATGGCGAAGAACGTGCGCCACCTCGCCTTCAAGAGCAAGCCGGGCGAGGGTTACTTCGGCATCGAGAATCCGCGCGGCGAGCTCGGCTACTACCTGATCTCGGACGGCGGGGCGAACAGCTACCGCAGCCGCATCCGGGCGCCGAGCTTCTGCAGCCTGTCGATCCTCGAGTCGATGCTGCCCGGGACGATGCTCGCCGACGCCGTGGCCATCATCGGCTCGATCGACATCGTGCTCGGCGAAGTCGACCGCTGAGAAGCCGGGGAGGAGCGAAAGAGTGGACACGCTGGTTCCCTGGCTGACTGGCGCCTTCGAGTGGGCGACGAGCTCCGCGTTCACCTTCTCGGTGATCGTGGCGATCCTCGCCGTCGTCGGCTTCGTCTCGATCTGGGCGATGTTCGCGGTCTGGCTCGAGCGCAAGGCGTCGGCCGACTTCCAGGTCCGCATCGGGCCGAACCGCGTCGGCGGCCGCTTCGGGCTGCTGCAGACGCTGGCGGACGGCCTCAAGCTGGCGTTCAAGGAGGACCTGATCCCCGGCGCGGCGGACAAGCTCCTGTTCGCGCTGGCGCCGGCGGTCGCTTTCTGCGGGGCGTTCGCCGCCTTCGCCGCGCTGCCGTTCTCGCCCGCCATCAGCGCCGTCGACCTGAACCTCGGCGTCTTCTTCATCGTCGCGGTGAGCGCCATCGGTGTCATCGGCGTGCTGATGGCCGGCTGGTCATCGAACAACAAGTGGTCGCTCTACGGCGCGATGCGCGAGGCGGCGCAGCTGATCTCGTACGAGATCCCGAGCGCGCTGGCGCTGATGGTCCCGATCCTCGTGACCGGGAGCCTGAACCTGAAGGAGATCGTCGCCTTCCAGTGCCTGCCGAGCGACGGCACGCTCGACAAGGAAGGGCTCTTCTACTGGTCGAACAGCGGCTGGCTCGCGTTCTACAGCCCGTGGACCTTCGTCGCCTTCGTCATCTACTACGTCGCGTCGCTGGCCGAGTGCAAGCGCGCGCCGTTCGACCTGCCGGAAGCGGAGTCGGAGCTCGTCTCCGGCTTCCACACCGAGTACTCGGGGATGAGGTTCTCGTTCTTCTTCCTCGAAGAGTACGCGATGATGTTCGTGGTCTCGGCGATCGCGGCGCTGGTGTTCCTCGGCGGGTGGCAGCCGCTGCCGTTCGTCAGCCTGAACCTGCCGACGAGCGGGTTCCTCGGCTTCGGCGCGAACCTCTTCTATGCCGGCGTCTTCCTCGCGAAGGCGGTGTTCCTCGTCTGGGTGCAGATCTGGGTGCGCTGGACGGTCCCGCGCATGCGCGTCGATCAGGTCATGGTGATGGGCTACAAGTACCTCATCCCGGTGTCGCTCGTCGCGCTGCTGATGATGGCCCTCTACGAGCACTGGGACGTGCGCTACCTCCCGGGCCTGTTCTGAGCGCCGCGGCGCGAGGAGCGACGACATGCTGAACTACGTCAAGAACATCGTCGACACGGTGAAGACCACCGTGAAGGGCATGCAGGTCACGCTGAAGAACCTGCGCCGGCCCGAGATCACCGTCTGCTACCCCGAGCAGCAGATGACGCTGCCGAAGGGGTACCGCGGCATCCACACGCTCGACCAGGAAACGTGCATCTACTGCTTCCAGTGCGCGCGCATCTGCCCGGTCGAATGCATCGAGATGAAGGCCGACCGCGTCGAGAAGAAGTTCCTCGCGTGGGAGCAGTTCTCGATCGACTACAACAAGTGCATCTTCTGCAACCTCTGCACCGAGGTCTGCCCGAAGGACTGCATCCACATGGATCGCCGGGACGGCTCGGCGAAGTTTGCGCTGATCACCGACGACCGCTCGACGCTGAACCTCGACATCCTCACCTACGTGGGGCTGTCGGAGACCGACGAGACGACGGTGGCCAAGATCGTCGCCGATCGGGCGGCGGGCATCGTGACGCCGCCGCCGGCCCCCGCCGCGGCCGCGAAGCCGGCGGCGCCCGCCG